>NZ_JACDFE010000022.1 GCF_013815995.1 Sporichthya sp. | reverse complement strand
GGCCCGCACCGCGCGCCGCGGGTCCACTTCACCGCGTCGCGCGGGCTCGGTGCGCAGCGAGCGGCGCACCGGGCCGACCGGGTCGAGGCGGGCCAGCATCCGGCGGATCTCGGCCCGCTGCTCATCGGTGCACGTCCCGATGTCGGCGTGGCGGAGCAGTTCGAGGTCCGAGGCCTGGGACGTCATCTCCTGCGTCTCGGTGACGCTGTCGCCCGCCCCACCCTCGATCAGCTCAAGCCCGACCACCCGGCTCGGCGCCTTCACCAGACCGAACGCGGCGTTGCGCGGGATCTCGCCGGTGAAGTACGCCGCGAACGCCGCGTCGTAGCGGGCGATGTCCTCCGGCCCGGTGCACAACGTGAGCCGTCCGGCCCAGTACGCATCGACGCCGCGGGTGACGTCGAGGGCGTGCAGCGCGCGCAGCATCGCCTCGACGCGGCCGGTGTCGGCGACCAGGCCGGCCGCCCGCAGGGTGCGGGCGAACCCGGTCATCGTGACGACGATGTCCCGGTCGGGTCCCGCCATCAGCCGACGAGCTGCGCGAGGCCGTGGGTGGTGACCCGGTCGGTGTCCTCGCGGTACTTGAGGACGGCGCCGAGGGTGCGGGCCGCGGCGTCGACGTCGAGCCGTCGGGCGCCGAGCGCCAGGAGGGCGGCCGCCCAGTCCAGGCTCTCCGCGATGCCGGGCGGCTTGAGCAGGTCCATCTCGCGCAGGCGGCCGGTGGCGTTGGCGACCTGCCCGGCCAGATCCCCGGTCACCTCGGGCAGCCGGCGGCGCAGGATCTCCACCTCGCGGTCGTAGGGCGGGTGGTCGAGCCAGTGGTAGAGGCAGCGGCGCTTGAGCGCGTCATGCACCTCGCGGGTCCGGTTGGAGGTGACGACGACGACCGGCGGGGTGGTCGCGCGGATCGTGCCGAGCTCCGGGATCGAGATCGTGAAGTCGGACAGGACTTCGAGCAGGAATGCCTCGAACTCGTCGTCGGCCCGGTCGATCTCGTCAACGAGCAGGACGGCGGGGGAGGTCTCGATCGCCTGGAGGAGCGGCCGGGCCAACAGAAACCGGCGGTCGTAGAGCTCGCCCTCCAGGCGTGCCGCGTCGGCGCCACCGGCCGCCTCGGCCGCACGCAGATGCAGGAGCTGGCGGGGGAAGTCCCAGTCGTAGAGGGCCTGTGCGGCGTCGATGCCCTCGTAACACTGCAGCCGGATCAGCGGCGCGCCGCTCAGAGCCGCGAGGGCGTGGGCGAGCGCGGTCTTGCCGACCCCGGCCTCGCCCTCAACGAACAGCGGCCGGCCGAGTCGCAGGGCCAGGAACGCGGCGGTGGCGCACCCCGGGTCGGCGAGGTAGTCCACGCCGTCGAGCGCAGTGGCCAGGTCCTGCGGGGAGGCGAAGTCGCTCACGCCTCGCACGGTACCTGGGACTAGCGGGCGGAGACCTGCGCCGGGGTCGTGCCGGTACCGGCGCCGGCGGGGGAGTCGACGAGGGCAAGGGCGGCGAAGACGGTGACCATCCCGGCGATCGCCATGCCGACCAGGAAGATCATGCCCCGGTCACCACGGACGTTCTCCGCCTCGAGCTGGTGTTGCGCGTGAATCGCGTCCATGGGTGTCTCCTCTACCGCCAAGCGTTCAATCGACACTTCGACGGAGATCACAATCACCTTGACGGCGACGTTCGGATGGATCTTGGTCAGCCGAACGGACGATCTTGGATCCAAACGCGAAAGCCTTACGTCTTTGCCGCCCCAACCCAGAGCGATCTGAGCGCGCGTGTGCGGCGCGGATATCGTCGGAGTAGTGGACTTCCTGGTCACGGCCCTGACCGCCTTCGCGGTCATCTTCCTGGCCGAACTCCCGGACAAGACCATGTTCGCCTCGCTGGCGATGGGCGCCCGGATGAAGGCGCGCTACGTCTGGCTCGGCACCTCGAGCGCGTTCGCGGTGCACGCGACCCTCGCCGCCGCTGTCGGCGGCGCGCTGGCCCAACTGCCGGACACGCCGGTCAGGCTGGCGTCGGCGGCGATGTTCGCCCTCGGCGCGGTGGTGCTGCTCCGCGGGGCCTCGGAGACCGTCGACGAAGCCGGCTTCGACCTCACCCAGGCGTTCTGGCCGGCCTACAGCGCGGGCTTCATCGCGGTGTTCATCGGCGAGTGGGGCGACCTGACGCAGATCACGACCGCCAACCTCGCCGCGAACAACGGGGCCTTGCCGACCGGCCTCGGCGCCTTCGTCGCGCTGTGCGCCGTCTCCGGGCTGGCGCTTCTCGCCGGCCGCTCGATCGCCGCCCGGGTGCCCCTGCGGACCGTGCGCCGCGTCGCCGCAAGCGTGATGATCGTGCTGGCGATCTGGTCCCTGGAGCAGGCCTTGCGCTGACGGTGCGTCAGTACTTCTCGGCGATCTTGGCCAGGAAGGCGACGGTCTTGTCGGCGTGGGTGATCATGGGGAAGTGCCCGCTGTCCCAGGCGGCGGCGCGCATGCTGCGCCGGGCCAACACGCGCTGGATGTGCGGGTGCACCGTCATGTCCTGGCTGCACACCAGGTAGGTCGACGGCTTCTCGTAAAAGGAGTACCCGCGCGGGTGCTCGTTGAAGTTCGCCATCCGCTGCGGGGAGATCGCGGTGAGCACGTCGGCGAACTGCTCGTCGTCGAAGTCCGAGTAGAAGACCTCACGCGCGGCGTCGACGTTGACGATCCGGCCGATGCCCTCGAAGTCGATGTCCAGGGCGGCGCCCATGCTCGGGCGGCCGGTGTGGTCGATGCCCTCGATGTCGGCGGCGGCGCCGGCGTTGGCCACCGTCTCGCCCTCTTCGAGGAGGTAGGCGGCGAGATAGACGAGCTCCGCGGCGTTGGGATGCATGCCGGCCGCGGTGATGATCGCGCCGGCGTAGGAGTGCCCGACCAGCACGACGGGGCCGGAGATGGAGTCCAGCACCTCGACGATGGCGTCGGTGTCGCCGTTCAGGTCGGCCAGTGGCCGGGTGTCCGCGCCGTGTCCCGGCAGGTCGGGGGCGATCGCCGTGATCCCGCGGTCGGCCAGCCCCTTGAGGGTGGCCCGCCAGTACCCGCTGCCGTGGAAGGCGCCGTGGACGAGAAGAACAGTTGCAGCCATGCGCGGGACGCTATCGCGGCCCCCGCGGATCCGGCACGCCGATCCCTTGTCCCATCAACCAAAGTGGGGGATCGCTGCGGATGACATCCGTCGCTACCCCGCAACGGATGTCATCCTCAGCGGGCCGGCGGGGCCTGCAGCTGGTCGGAGACGGCGAGGACGCGCAGGGCGAGTTCGAGGTGGAAGACGTTGTCCCAGGACTCGACCGACATCCCGAGAATCTCCTCGATGCGCCCGACCCGGTACTTCAGCGTCGAGATGTGGATGTGCAGCGCGGCGGCGGCGTCCGACAGCGAGCGCTGGCGGAACAGCTGGCGCAGGGTCTCGACCAGTTCGCTGCGGTGCGCGCGGTCGTACTCCACCAGCGGCCCGAGCCAGCGCTCGGCGTAGGTGATCAACTCGCCCGCGCGCTGGTGGTCGAAGAGCAGGCCCCAGACGCCGAGAGCGTCGAAGTGCGCGACGTGGGCGTTCTCGCCGTGGCTGGTGGTCCGCAGCACCTGCACCGCCCAGCGGGCGCGGGCAGCGGCGCCGGGCATCTCGACACCCTTCGGACAGGACGGGCCGATGCCCACCACGACGTCGATGCCCTCGGTGGCGGCCTCGTCGTGGATGGCCTGCGCGAGAGCCAGGTCGCCGACCGGCACCGGCTCGGGCACGAAGGCCAGCACCATGTCGTCGACGATGCCGATCAGCGTGGAGACCGCCGCCGCAGAGGCCTGGGCGGACGCGTGCTCCACCACCCGGAGCAGCCGGTCCGCGGCCTGCCCGAGGTCGGAGTCGCGGGTGCCGACCGCGAGCGCGATGTGCGTCCCCGTCAGATCGTGGCCGAGCTTGGCGGCCTGGGTGGCCAGGTGCTCGGAGAACCGCTTCTCCAGCAGGTCGGTGAGCAGGGTCTGACGCAAGGAGGCGACCGACGCCTCGATGTCCTGACGCACCGACATCTGATAGGCAATCAGACCGCGGGAGACCGACAACGCGCGCCGGGTGACGTCGCGCCCGCGGTCGCCGACGGCCGCCACCAGGAATCCGGTGAACTCCCCGGACGTGCCGGTGATCGGCGCGACCACCCGGGCCGGCAACCGGCCGGCGGCCGGGATCATCGGGAAGGTGGAGCCGTCGCAGGCGCGGGTGATCACGCCCTGCTCGAACTCGCTGCGGGCGGAGGACAGCGCGAGGTCGCGGGAGCCGTCGCCGGCCGCCTCGGAGACGATCAGGTTCGGCATCTGGACCGCGACCGGCGCCTGCAGCCAGGCCGCCAGCGCGGAGACCACCTCGGCGGTGGTGCGGGCCCCGACGAGCATCTCCTGCAGTTCGAGGAACATCCGGGTCTGGCCGAGTTCCACGTCCAAGCGGGCCCGCTCGGAGGAGACCGTGGCGAGGGAGCGGGCGTCGTCAGCGGCGCCGCGCACCCAGCCCAGGCCGCTGCCGACCAGCTCCACCACCCGTCCGAGGCTCGCCCCCAGCGGCGGCGCCGGAGCGGCGACGACGAGCACCCCGGCGATGCCGTCCTGCCAGGTCAACGGCAGCACCAGGGCGTGCTCCCGCCCGGCGAGGGCGGGGAAATAGAGTCGGGACGGCTCCACCTGCTCGGCGACCTCGACGCCCTGGTCGGCGAGTGCCTCGCGCATGCCGGCCGCGGTGTCCCGGCACATCGCCGGGCAGATCTCCACCGGCTCACCGCCGTCGGCGTCCAGGTACAGGCAGGCGGTGTCCGGCCCGGAGTGGGCGTGCGCCATCTCGTGCACGACGTCGAGCAGCCACGCGAAACCCCCGGCAGCACCGGTCGGGTCCGGCTGCCGGTGGCGGGCCTGCATCGCCATGGCGCGTCCTCACCTGCCGCCGCGAGCGGGGGTCCCGCGGCACTCGGAATGGTGGCTGCCGCCCGGAAGGGGCGGTTCCTGAACTGCGCAGGGAAAAGACCCCCAAGTCTCCTGCGGGACGACGGAACGGCTCAGACCACTATGCGCCTTAGCCTCCTGGCACCCCAGGGAACCGCCCCCACACCGGGAGCCCTTTTCACAGGAGACCCCGTCATGGGTGCACGTGTGAACCGGCTGTTGGACACGCCCGCCGCGGCCCTCGACGCCTACCGCGCCGCCGGCGGGTACCGCGCGCTCGACGAGCTGCAGAAGGGCACCCGCACGCCTAGGTCCCTGCAGGCCGACGTCGCCTCGGCCGGCCTGCGCGGGCGCGGGGGAGCCTGGTTCCCGCTGACCCGCAAGTGGCAGGTCGCGCTGGAGAACCCCGGCCCGCGGGTCGTGATCGCCAACGGCGCGGAGGACGAGCCGGGCAGCCGCAAGGACCGCCACCTGATGGCGCACAGTCCGCACCTGGTGCTGGACGGCGCGCTGCTGAGCGCCGCCGCGCTCGGCGCGGACACCGTCCGGCTCTACGTCAACGAGCACGCGCCGGCCGCCGTCGCGGCCCTGCAGGGCGCGCTCGCCGAGGCCACCGCTGCGGGCCTCACCCACGGCGTGGACATCACCATCGTCCGCGCCCCGGCGACCTACGTCGCCGGCGAGGACTCGGCCGCCACCGAGTTCCTCGCCTCGGGCGTCGCCCAGCCCCGCACCAAGCCGCCGTACCCGGCGGCCGAGGGGCTGGACGGTCGTCCGACGGTCGTGTCCAACGTCGAGACGCTGGCCCACCTGGCCTTGGTCGGCAGGGACGGTCCGGCGCTCTACCGCAGCTTCGGTACCGAATCCTGCCCAGGGACCATGCTCATAACGATCCCCGAGGAGTGCGTCGCCCCCGGTGTCTACGAGGTCGTGATCGGCACCTACCTCGACACCGTGCTCGCTAACAACGGCAAGGGTTTCGTGGCCGGCCCGGCCCGCGGGGTCCAGGTCGGCGGCCCGGCCAGCGGCTGGCTGACCGACCTGCACGTCGCGCTGGACCCGGATTCGGTGGCCGCGGCGGGCTCCACGCTCGGCTGCGGGGCGCTGCGCGTCCTGGCCAAGGACCACTGCGCGGTCGACGCCGTGGTCTCCACCAGCGAGTTCTTCAACCGGGAGCAGTGCGGCAAGTGCCCGCCGTGCCGGATGGCCACCCAGTTCATCCACCGCGCCACGCTCGCGGTGCTGGACGGGAAGGGCCAAGTCGCCCAGCTGGACACCGCGCCCACGCTGATCGCTCAGATCCGCCCCGCGACGGACTGCAGCCTGCCCGGTTTCCCGCTCGCGCCGCTGACCACGGCCCGGACGGTGTTCGCGGACGACTTCGCCACGCATCTGGCCGGCGGGCAGTGCGGGCTGGTCCATCGGCGACGCTCCCTCCGGATCGAAGGCACCTGAGGTGCGTTCCTATGACACGTACGAGCCTGGGTAGGCAAGTTCCGTCGGTTTCATTGAACGACCTTGGACGTGATCCAGGCAACATGAGGGTCACACGCGCTGTTCCTCCCGACCGAGCAGGAGTCACCCTTGAGCGAGGCCGAGCCCGTCGCCCTGCTGGGCGAGCCGATGGGATCAGCGCGGATCATCCACACGGTGCTGAACGAGAAGATCGAAGAAGCGCCGTGGAAGGAGCGGACCCTCGCCGGCATCGGCCGCAAGGTCGTCTGCGTGCACTTCATCGACCGCGAGAACGACAGCACGATGATCTTCAAGACGGAGAAAGGCGAGCTCGCGGTGCAGAACCACGAGCCCAAGCCGCACGTCACGGTCAAGCTGCCGCAGAAGAAGTTCTACAATCTGCTGAAGATCCCGCAGGGCCCGCTGAACCTCCCCGCGCTCTACAAGGGCGGTGGCTGGGAGGTCACCAAGCTGCTGGCCAACCGGACCATCGTGGTCAAGGGCCTGCTGCTCCACCCGATCGTCTCGATCCGGGTGCTCAAGGTCCTGGCCGTGCCGCCGGACGCGAAGTAGTCCGACGACTTTCGACAATTCCCGTCAGACCGACGGATTCCCGTAGAGGATCTGTCAACAAACTGAGGAGCTCACCATGGCGCACGCGTTCACCAAGGAGTGGGTCGAGGAGCTGGCCAAGCTCTGCCACACGGACGAGGAGTTCGTGGAGGAGTCCGAGGGCTTCGACCGCTCGGTGACCATGCACATCCTCGCCGACCCCGACCGGGGTGTGGAGAAGGACCGCTTCGTGGGCTTCAACGCGCCGCAGATGACCAAGCTCTGGGCCGGCGACACCAACGAGGACCCGAGCGCGGACTACATCATCGAGGGCACCTACGCCGACTGGCACGCGGTCAACGAGCGGACCAAGGGCCTGGTCGCCAGCCTGCTCGACCAGTCGATCCTGCTGCGCGCCGGCAAGACCTCCTATATCGCGATGTTCGTGCCCGGTGTCGACCGCTTCTACGAGCTGTCCCGGAGCATCACCGACGCCTACGACGGCGACTACGAGAAGAAGTAACTGACGCTCCGTCGTCCCTGACGTCCCGAGAGAAGGTGCGCGATGCGCGTTGGTTCGCAAGACATCCTGATCCCGACCATGATGGTCGGGAACTACCCGAAGCCCCGCTGGTTCTCCGGTAACCCGAACGCCGCGGTGCCCTTCGGTGAGTATCTGCCCGACTCGATCTCCTTCGAGACCTTCGAGGACTGCATCGCCGCGATGGTCAACGACCAGGAGCGGGCCGGTCTCGACGTCATCTCCGACGCGCGCGTGCTCGGCGGCGACAGTCCTTACGCGCAGATCGTCGAGTACTTCGTCGAGCGTCTCGGCTACGACAAGTACGGTCCGCCGCTGCAGCTGCCGATCTACTCGACGATGTACTCGCCGACGATCAACGGGCCGATCACCCGCAAGGTGCCGTTGCTGCTCAAGCAGCTGCGCGCGGTGAAGAAGTTCACCGACAAGCCGATCAAGTTGCAGTACCCCGGGCTGAACGTGCTCACGATGGGCTCGAACAACCTGCACTACTCGGAGATCAAGGAGGTCTCGGCCGCGCTGGCCAAGGCCTTCAACGAGGAGTTCAAGCAGGTTGCCGAAGCCGGCGCCGACATCATCCAGATCGACGAGTTCGGCTGGCACTACGGCCTCTCGCTGGGTGACTTCGAGATCGAGCACTTCAACGCGATGACCGAGGGCGTCGACGCGCAGTTCGTCGCGCACGTGTGCTGGGGCAACTACCTCGGCACCAAGGGCTACCTACCCTCGGGACCGATGCACGGGGACAACCCGGAGCGCGAGGGCAGCGAATACATCATGGCGCTGCGCGACGAGGAGGGCTTCACGGCCCGCAGCAAAGCCTGCTTCCCGCGGGCGACCAAGCTGGAGCACCTGCACGCGCTGAACTTCGAGACCGCCAACACCGGTCCGGGTGAGCTCAAGCCCCTCGGCAAGGCCAAGTACGACGGCAACTTCGTGGCCGGCGTCATCGACGTCCGCAGCGTCGAGATCGAGACGGCCACCGCGGTGGCCGAGCGGATCCGCGCCTGCCTGGAGTACGTCGCGCCCGAGAAGCTCGGCGTCACCACCGACTGCGGCCTGATCAACCTGCCGCGCATCGTCGCCTTCGGGAAGCTGCGCGCGCTGGTCGAGGGCGCCAAGATCGTGCGCGAAGAGATCAAGGCCAAGCAGGCCGCCGACGCCGGGGTGGTCGCATGACAGTAGAGGCCACGCCCCGACCGATGGTCGGGATCGAATTGATGCCCGGGCCGGAGGCCGACGCCGTACTGGAGGCGGCGCTGGAGGCGCAGGACAACCTGGTGGTCACCACCACCAACCCGGCGGTCCTGATCATTTCCGCCCCCGGGCGGCTCGAAATCGATCCGGCGGTGGTGCGCGAGCACCTCGGCCGCGAGGACTGGACCGGCCCTGACATCCAGGTGATCATGGCCAGCTACTTCGGGATGATCACCCAGCTCGACGACGAGCGGATCGTCCTGGAGTGGTTGCGTAAGGGGGCCTGAGCGATGGGCAAGACGGTTCTGGTGTGCACGAACGTCGACTGTGCTGATCGCGGGTCCGAACAGGTTCTCGACAGGTTGCACGACGCCGTGGAGCGCAACGACCTGGAGGTCGAGGTGCGCGACTATCTGTGCTTCTCGGCGTGTGAGAAGGGCCCGAACGTCGTGGTCGTCGAAGATCGGGTCTGGTACGCGGGTGTGCAACCCGAGGATGTTGACACGATCGCTGTCGAGCACCTTATGGGCGGCGAGATCGTCGAGGCGCTCACTCGCGACACCGACACCATCACCAAGAACCTGATCTTCATCGTGCTCGACGCCGGCATCATGCCGGGTACTGTCTGACTTACCGTCATTTCACGACCGGAGCCCACCGGCCAGGATGGATTGAAGGAATTCTGATGGCACGCAAGACGTTCGTCTGGCTCTCGGGACGCAAGCGCCCGCCGAGTGAGTATGAGGAGCTGTCCACCGGGATTCAGTGGGACGGCCTGCCGGTCTCCCGCACCGAGAATGGGCAGTGGCGTCAGGACAACACCCTGCTGTCCACCGACTGGAACGCCGTCCGCGACCCAGCCGCCATGTACTACCGCAACTACGTCATCGGCCAGGATTCGGCCGAGAAGCAGTTGGACTCGGTGTACGCCCTCGCGTCCAGCGCGGACTTCATCTCGGCGATCGACCCGCAATGGCGTGAGTCGCTGACCCCGCTGGTCGGCGCGATGGGTTTCGCGCACTGGGGCATGTCGATGGCCATGCAACACGTCATGCGCTACACGCTGTCCGGGGGTGTGGCCTGCGCGGTGCAGTTGCAGATCATGGACAAGTTGCGGGCTGCCGAACGCAGTGTGGAGTGGTTCGAGATGCTCAACCCCGAGGCGCCGGAGAACGCCCTGGCGAGTGTCTGGGACACGGACCCGGCCCTAGCACCCTTGCACCGCTACGTGGAAGAGGTTCTCATCGAGGCGGACTGGGGCCAGGTGACAGTCGCGACGAACGTGGCCATCGCGGGTCTGCTCGACCCCTTCTTGCGCGAGCTGTATGTGCAGGGCGGGCGGGCACACGGGGATTTCACGACCGCGGCGCTGGGATCCCACCTGGGTGTGGACGCGACCCGCCAGGTCGCCTGGACCGACGCCTTTCTGAAGCAGTGCAACGCCGACGAGGCCAACGCCAAGGTAATCTCGGGTTGGGTCGACGAGTACGTTCCGCTGGCGGCAGCCGCGGTCGCAGCCCTGGCCGAGGCGTACCCCAGCGGCGGCGTCGCCGCCCGCGCGGCGGCAACAGCCCGCGCGGAGTGCCGGGCCAGGCTAACCAACATGAACGTCACGATGACCGACAATGTGGCCGCAGCGCTCGCTGTCCACACGGACCAGGAATGATGGGAAACGGGATGAAGACCAAGAGCCGCGCCAAGCAGCTGTACTGGAAGCCCTCCTACGTCGACCTGGACGCGATGTACCCGCCGCTCGCCTCGGCCGGCATTCAGTTCGACGACTGGGACAAGTGGGACGATCCGTTCAACCTCTCCTACCGCCAGTACATCGATGTGCAGGCGAAGAAAGAGGTCGGTTACCACCCGGTCCGCGAATCCTTCGAGCGGTACAAGGGCGACCAGCACGTGCCCGCACGCTGGTACGACGGAATGAAGCTGGTCTTCCCGTACCTGCAGACCGCCGAGGTCGCGGCCGGCCGTGCGCACGCCCGTACGGCGCGTTACGCCCCGGCGCCGGCGTTGCGCGCGGCGGCCTTCTACCAGTCCATCGACGAGATGCGGCACTTCCAGAACCACACCTACGAACTGCGTACCTACACCCAGGCCGACAGCGGTTTCGATAACTGGGCCGCCTGGCGGGATCACCACTTCGCCATGGGCCCGGCGCGCTACATCTTCGAAGACCTGATGAACGCCGACAACGTCTTCGAGACGATCATGGCGCTGAACATCTGCGTCGAGGTGGTCTTCACCAACCTGATCTTCGTCGGGATTCCCTCGGTGGGTGCGCTCAACGGCGACACGGCGATGGCCCAGGAGATGCTCACCACCCAGTCGGATGAGACCCGGCACATGGCGATCGGTCAGTCGACGCTGCGGACTCTGCTGCGCGACGAGCGCAACGTCGAGCAGTTGCAGTACTGGCTGGACAAGTGGTTCTGGCTCCAGCACCGGGCGGTCGCCGGGCCGATCGGGATGATCCCGGACTACTTCGCCAAGCGCAAGTACATCTCCTACCAACAGATGTACCAGCGATATGTGATCGACAACTTCATCGCTGGGATGGTCGATGACCTGGCCGAGTTCGGCCTCAAGCAGCCGCGCTTCCTGGAGGACGCCAAGGCCGAGCTGCCGGACTACTCACACACGCTCTACCGGACGCTGTTCCAGTACAAGAACGTGCTGTTCAACCAGATGTTCGTGCCCACCGACGAGGACATGGAGTTCTTCACCTCGAACTACCCGACCTTCGAGGCCAACCACGGCCAGTTCTGGGACGAGGTGCGCAACGGTGACCCCAAGGACCTGCCGCAGCTTGCGATGCTGTGCCAGATGTGCGGGCTGCCGTGTGTGTTCCCGGTGCCTGAACGGGCCAACGTCCAGTGCTCGATGTATGACGGCAAGGCTTTCTGGTTCTGCTCGAACGGCTGCAAGTACATCTTCGACCACGAGCCCTACCGATACGCCGCCCGCGTCACCATGGAGAAGACCCTCAACGGCCTGAGCGTGCCGGAGATCCGGTCGGCGATGCGGCTGACACCGGGCACCGGCGGCCTGCTCACTGCGGACAAGGACATCTGATCGCCATGGCGCAGGAAATCGAGGAGGAGTCGCTGCTCGTCTACGCCCGCGCGATCGGTGGCTCGACGCCGCCGTTGCTGATGAACCCGCCGCCGGACTGGACGGTGAAGTTCTTCACCAAGAAGGCGCCCCGCTCGCTGTACGTGAAATTGGCCGGCGACGTGTCGGCGTACCGCTTCTCCGACGGCGCCAAGCTCGACCCCGAGTCGACCCTCGGCGAGCTGAACCTGCTCCCCTACGAGCTGATCGAGTTCCGCTCGGACGGCTGACCCACCCCAGAACTGAGGCCCGTCGTCGCGTGCATCCCGGACACGACGGCGGGCCTCGCCCGTTAAGCCACAACGGATGTCACCCGCAGCGACACACTGCGGATGACATCCGTTGTGAATGCCGAGGGATGGGGTTCAGCTTCGGCTGGGAGCCGGCCGAGGGCCTGCCGGAGATCGCGGTCGGTTCCAGCCGGGTCGAGGTGACACTGGTCGCCGACGGCGGTGACACCGTTCTGACGCTGCGTCACAGCGGTATCCCCGCGCGGTACGGCGACGACCACGCCGAGGGCTGGGCCCACGAGCTGTGCCGACTCGCGGAGGCGGTGCAGACGGCTACTTGATGCCGATGACCATCGAGTCGGGGCCGACCAGGTGCTGGACGCGGGTCTCGGAGAACCCGACCAGGCTCATCCAGCCCTGGCAGTCCTTGCCGGTGTAGTCGAAGCCGCCGGGGGTCTCGATGAGCATGTTCAGGCTCATCAGCAGGCCGAAGGTGTTGGTCCGGCGGTCGTCGTCGATCAGGGCCTCGTAGACGATCAGCGCACCGCCCTCGGGAAGCGCGTCATAGGCCTTGCCGAGCAGCTCGAACTTCTGCTCGAAGTTCCAGTCGTGCAGGACGTGGCCCATCACGAGCACGTCGGCCGACGGCATCGGGTCGTTGAAGAAGTCGCCCGTGTGGAAGGTCACCCGGTCCGACAGCCCGTGCTCGGCGACGTAGGCGTTGAAGATCGGTCCGACCGGAGCCAGGTCGAAGCCGGCGGCGGTCAGGTGCGGGTGGGCCTTGGCGACCTCCACCGGCAGTGCGCCCTGCGCACAGCCGATGTCGATGAAGCTGGAGTAGTCCTTCCACGGGAACGCCTCGGCCATGGCCAGCGCCGCGCCGAGGCTGATGCCGGTCATCCCCTTGAGGAACTGCTCGAGGCGGTCGGGGTCGGCGTAGAGAATCTCGAACGGGTCCGCCCCGCCGCCCTTGGCCTCGTTCTGCACCTCGCCGGTCTTCAGGGCCTCGGTGAGGCCGCCCCAGAACGGATACAGCCGCGCGTTGGTCATCTCGAGCATGCCGCCCATGTAGCCGGGCTTGTTCTTGTCCAGGAAGGCGTCGGTGGCCGGGGTGTTGCCGTAGCCCGCCTCGCTGCGCTCGAGCATGCCCAGGGAGACCAGGGCGTCGAGGAAGTCGACGGCCGAGCGCGGGTGCAGGCCGAACTCGGCGCCGATCACGGTCAGCGGCTTGGGTCCGTCGGCCAACGCGGTGAACAGGCCGAGCTCGATGGCGCTGAGCAAGGTCTTCGAACCCCAGAACGCGAAGCCGAGCTCCATGATCGCGTCAGGGGTGACGTTCTGGTCCATCGCGGGACTCTCCTTGCTCGTGGGCGACCGTGCGCGGCCGGGGGCAAGCGTAGTAGCGGTCAGCTGCCGAGCAGACGGACCTGGACGCGCTCGCCGGCCGCGTGGCCGGCGACCCCGGCCGCCACCACGAGCAGCCCGTCGGCGTGGACCAGCGAGGTGAGCACCCCGGCGCGGCGGTCCATCGGGGTGGCGACCAGTTCCTCGCCGTCCCGGTCGAGCCGCACCCGGATCCAGTCCTCGCCGGCCACCGCCGACGTGACGTTGAGGCTCAACCGCGCGGTGACGGTGGGGCGCACCGGGGGAGTCGTGCCCTGCAGGCCGGCCAACAGCGGCGCGGCGAAGATCTCGAAGGTGAGCGCGGCCGAGACCGGGTAGCCCGGTGCGCCGAGGACGGGGGTCCGACCGGCCACGCCGAGCACGACCGGATGCCCCGGCCGCACCGCCACCCCGTGGACGCAAAGCCGGCCGGCGCGCGCCACCACCGAGGCGGTGTGGTCCTCCCGCCCCGCACTGGAGCCGGCGATCAGCACCACCAGGTCAGCGGTGGTGGCGGCGTCCTGCACAGCGGCGAGCAGGAGCTTCGGGTCGTCCGGGACGACCTCGGTGGTCCGGGCCAGGCAGCCGAGCTCGCGGGCCTGAGCCGCGAGCATCAGGGAGTTGGTGTCGAGGATCTCGCCGGGCTGCAGCTCCGACCCGATCGGGCGGATCTCGTCGCCGGTCGGGATGATCGTGACCCGCGGTGCCTGATGCACCGTCAGGTTCTCGTGCCCGGCCGCGGCGGCGGCGGCCACGTCGAAGGGTCGCAGCCGGTGTCCGGCCGGCAGCAACTGCTCGCCGGCGGTGATGTCCTCGCCGATCCGGCGCACGTGCTGATGCACCCGGGCGGCGACCGAGACTTCGGCCTTGCCGTCGGTGTGGGTCACGTACTCGCGCATGACGACTGCGTCGTAGCCCTCCGGCATCGGGTCGCCGGTGTCGATGACGACGAAGTCGGTGAGCACAGCGCCCTCGCCGGTTTCGACGGCGTGCACGGCGATGCCGTCCATCGCGGCGGAGGTGAACGCGGGGCAGGAGCGCATCGCGAGCACCGGCTCGGCGGTGACGCGTCCGACCGCGTCGGCCAGCGTGCGAGTCTCGCTGCCGGTCCGCGTCGCGCAGCCGGAGTCCGCGCAGGCGGTGCGCCAAACCTCGAGGGCCTCGGTGGCCGGCAGCCCGCGGGCCGGTTCAGCGAGGGACATTGGCGGACAGGATGGACAGGGCGTCCCCGCGGACCAACGGGAACTCCGGCTCGCGGCCGATCCGCTCGGCGTTGACGGTCACCATCAACGTGGCGCCGAGGTCCAGACCGATCGCCATCGCGGCACCGCCCAGGTTGGGCGCGGCCAACGTGGCCTCGCGGCGCTGACCCTGATCCATCCAGGTGCCGTGGACGGAGATCGCGACCTCCGGCGGCATCTCGCTCAGCGCCTGTTCGTACTCCTCGGGGGTGTTCAGGTTGCGCACCGAGTCCAGGTTCGGGTCGAGGCGGGCCACGTCGGGATCGGCCAGCAGATCCTCCGCCGAGAGCTCGCGCAGCCTGACCTTCTCGAACAGCTCGCCCGGCTTACGCGCGCCCTCCGCGAGCATCGCGGTGATCCGCTCCCCGAGCTCGGTGCGGTAGCCCGCGGCCAGCGGCTGGCGGTAGCCGTGCACGACCGGCAGCGCGACGTCCACCTCGTCCATGGCGGCCAGCACCTGACGGACGAAGACCGGGTGCAGGAAGGGCATGTCGACGGAGCAGACGAAGGCGATCGTCCGGCTGTCGGCGACCGCAGTCAGGCCGGCCGCGAGACCTTGCAACGGACCCAGGCCCTCGGTCGGGTCGTGGACGACCTGGACGCCCTCGGGCAGGTCGGTCAGGTTCTGGCCCGGCGCGCCCACCACGACGACCTGCCCGAAGACCGACCGCTTCATCAGCGCCGCCATCCGGTAGAGCAGGGAGGTGCCGTGCCAGTCCAGGTCGAACTTCGGGGTCCCCATCCGGGACGAGCGTCCCCCGGCCAGGATCACGCCCGCCGCTGCATGCGTCCGCATCTGCTGCACGGGGCGACGGTATCCGGGCGGCGTCCAGAAAAAGCGGAGGCCCCTCCCGGCTCACAATCGGGAGGGACCTCCGCGGTCCATGATCACCGACGTCTTGTTACTCGCCAGTGTTTACCGTTTCTACACCAAGTTTGCTACGAGCGATCAACGTCCGTCCAGCCTTTCCAGCAACTGTTCGTGAGCGTTGACTGTGATGCGCGTAACCAGCAGGTTGCGTCCGCTGTTTCACAGGAGAACCCCGGAGGTTCTTCCTGGCCACCGCAGCAGGAAACACGGGGGGCGCACGCTTACCGTCCAAGAGTGGCCAACACCTATGACTTGTCCGGACGGACCGTTCTCGTCACCGGCGGCGCGCAGGGCCTCGGGAGGGCGATCGCCGAGCAGGCGCTGGCCTCCGGGGCGACCGTGTGCATCGCTGACCTGCGCAACTCCGCCGAGGTCGGCAAGGAGATCGGCGTCTACGGCGTCGACCTCGACGTCGCCGATCCCGCCGCCGTCGAGGCCGGGGTCGCCGCCGCGCTGGAGCACCTGGGGCGCATCGACGTCCTGGTGAACAACGCCGGCATCTCCGGCGTCGGGGACCCCAAACCGTTCCTGGGCACGTCCCTGGAGGAGTGGAATGCCGTCCTCGGGGTGAACCTGACCGGCCCCTGGCTGATGGCCCGCGCGGTCTCGCCCGGGATGCTGGAGCGCCAGGACGGCGTGATCGTCAACGTGGCCTCGGTCGGTGGCGTCCTCGCGCTGCGCGGGCGTGGGCCGTACTGCGTGACCAAGGCCGGCCTGATCCAGATGACCAAGGTGCTCGCCGCCGAGTACGCGGGCCAGGGGATCCGGGTCAACGCGATCGGCCCGGGCTGGATGGACACCCCCTTCATCCGCTGGCGCCTGGAGGACCCGGAGCTGGCCGCGCCGATGCTGGCCAAGATCCCGCTGGGCCGGGTCTGCACCCCGGACGAGATCGCCGAGATGGTGCTCTTCCTCGCCTCACCCGGTGCTGCCTACCTCAACGGCATGAACCTGTTGGCCGACGGCGCGATGTCGACGACCATCTAGCGCCCGGATCTTCTATGCGCATCGGCAACCGCGACATCCTGTTGCCCACCACGATGGTGGGCAACTACCCGAACCCGACCTGGTACGTCGACCAGCCGTGGGCGGTTTTCCCCGACATCGCCGGCGCGGGCGGGGGGCGTGGTCGTCCCGGGCACGCCCCCGCGCTCGACCCGGAGGGCCTGCCCCGCGAGGCCTTCTTCGACGCGGTGGCCGCGCTCGTGCACGACCAGGAGGACGCCGGCCTGGACGTGATCGCCGACGGCCGCGTGTACGGCGGCACCAGCGACTACGCGCAGATCCTGTTCCACTACTACGAACGCCTCACCGGCTTCGAGCTGCCCGCCGGCACCGGTATGGTCTCCCCGCGCTGCACCGGCCCGGTCTCGCCACGGTGCTCCTTCCACGCCGAGACCCTCGCCGCGGTGCGCCGCGCGACCTCGCGGCCGATCAAGGTCTCCTACACCGGCCTGCAGGTGCTGACGCTGTTCGCCAACGACGAGCACTACGGCGCGCAGCGCGACCTCGGCGCGGCCCTGGCCGCAGCCATGCGGGAGGATTTTGCGCGCCTGGCCGACGCCGGCGTCGACATCATCCAGATCGACGAGTTCCTGTGGTCGCACGGCGTCAGCGACTGGGAGATCGAGCTGCTCAACCGCGCGGTGTCCGGCATCGACGTGCAGTTCTGGGTGCACGTCTGCCGCGGGGCGACCAACCGGCCGCGGCCGCTGCTGGTCGAGGGCGGACGGCACGGCTTCAAGCGCTACGTCCTGGGCGACGAGGCTCCTGCGGGTGGGGACGAGGCCGGACCGCTCGACGCCCTCTGGCCGGCCGTGTTGGATGCCCAGGTGCAGCTGCTCGATTTCGAAGCCCTCGACGCCGAGGACCTGGCCGGGTTCCGGGCCGCGCCGTGGACCGGCGACCTGGCGGCGGGGGTGATCGACGTGCGCGACGAGAAGGCCGAAGCCGCGGAGACGGTCGCCGCCCGGGTGCGCGAACTGCTGCGGGTCGTCCCGGCGCAGCGGCTCGCGCTGACCACCTCCTGTGGGCTGGTCAAGCTGCCGCGCGACGTCGCGCGTGGCAAGCTGATGGCTCTGGTGGAAGGGGCCCGGACCGTGCGTGAGGAGCTGGCCGGGGCTGCGGCATGAGCGATCTCCCCTCGTTCCTGAACCTGCCGCCGCGCGAGGCCAAACCGCGCACGAGCGGGCTGACCCACATGCTCGACAAGGGCCTGCCGGAGGCGATGCTCGCCTCGGTGCTGGAGATCGCCGGCGCCCACATCGACATCGTCAAGCTCGGCTGGGGCACCGCTTATGTGACGCCACCTCAGGTTGTGGCCGCGAAGGCCGCCCGCTGCAAGGCCGCGGGGGTGCACATCTCGCCCGGCGGGACGTTGTTCGAGCTCGCGGTCTCCCAGGGTCGGACCTCGGAGTTCGCGGCCTGGTGCGGCGAGGTCGGCTTCGACACCATCGAGATCTCCGACGGCACGGTCGATCTCGGCCAGGCCCGGCGGATCGCGTTGATCCGCGAGCTGTCCCAGGATTTCCGGGTGGTGTCCGAGGTCGGGTGCAAGGACACCGCGGCCGACGTCGATCCCGCGGTGTGGGCGGAGGCGATGCTCGCCGACCTCGACGCCGGCGCGACCTACGTGATCGCCGAGGGCCGCGAGTCCGGCACCGTCGGGCTGTACGACGCCATGGGCACTCCGCGCGAGGACCTGGTCGAGACCCTCCTTGCCGCCGTGCCGGCCGCTCGGATCATCTTCGAGACCCCGACCAAGGCCCAGCAGGCCTGGTTCATCGAGCGCCTCGGTGCGACCGCCAACCTCGGCAACGTCGCGCCCGAGGACATCATCGGCGTCGAGACCCTGCGCCGCGGCCTGCGCGCCGATACCGTCACCCTCGCCGTCTCCACCTGGACCAGCGCCTGGGCTGCCCAGCAGCTGATGGACCGACACGGCTGATCTTGATCAAGCTCTAACCACCGCTTGTCTCTGTCGCGAGCAAGATCAACAGAGACTGGGGGACTGTGTGGGGGCACATGGGGGTCGACCGTTGCGTCGACACAGGCGAGGCGGAAACGCCGTTCACGTACCCGGCCATGCCCCCGATCGCGGCCGAGCCCGACCGCCCCGACCCGCGGCTGCGGGCGGCCTTCCTCGGCCTCGCCCTGATCGGGCTGGTCGTGGTGTTCGCCGGCCCGGTCGTCGGGCTGGTGCTCGCGCTGCCGGCCGGGGGAGTCGTCGGCCGCGCCCGGGCGCACCAGAGAGCTGACCGCACGTCAGGCGGCCTGCGTCCGTGGCCGCACGTGGCGAGGCTGCCGAGCCCGCTGGCCGGCACCGAACTGCTGGACACGGACCGCTGCGGGGTGGTGTGGCACCGTCCCACCGGTCTGATGTCGGCCACCGCCCTGCTGACGCCGTGTCCGACCGCGTTGCGCGAACCGGCCGTCGCCGAGGCCTACGCCGCCTGCTGGTGGGCCCTGCTGGAGACCGCCTGTGCGCGACCGGAGATCCAGGCGGCCGCGATCACCGTGGACGTCCTGCCCAGCGGTGAGCAGCACCCGGTCCGGCTCACGCTCACCGTTGACCCGGCCGCCCGCGGACCGGTCGGCTCGGTCGCACAGGCCGCTGCCCTGACCGGCCAGGTGCTGCGCGGACTCGATGTCTGCGCCGCGGGGTTGGCCGAGCTGCGGCCCGCCACCCCGGCCGACCTGGCCCGGATCACCCGGGCGGCCTTCGAGCCGCATTGTCGGCCCGTCGCCGACGCCGAACCGATCGCCTGGGGCGAGCTCGCTCCGGACACCGAGACCGAGCTGCCGGGGGTCTACCGGCACGAGCGGTACGGGTCGGTGAGCTGGGCCTTGCACGTCCCGCCCGGGCAACACCCGCGGGCCGAGGCGATCCCGGCGCTGCTGCGTCCGGGCCGCCACCCGCGCCGGGTCACTCTGGTCGAGTGGCCGGGTCCACGCGAGCGGGTCCGGTCGGTGTTCGTCACGGCCGCGGTCTCCGAACCCGCCGAGATCGCCCTGGCCCGGGCCGAGGTCGAAGCCCTGGTGCGTACCGTCCAGCCGCGCCTCGAGCTCTGCCGGGACCTGCAGGCCGCGGCGTTCGCGGTCGGGCTGCCGGTGGGGTGGTTCCCGCCGTATCCGGTGCCGGCCCGGTACGAGGTGTTCCGGTGATCGGCGCCGGTGCGAAGTGGCGGCGGCCGACCTCCGGGATGCCGCCGTGGCTGGGCGCGATCGTTACCGTCGCCGCCTTCATGCTGATGATCAACTCGTTGCCGATGATCGCTTCGGCGATCACCCCCGACCGCGCCACCTTCGTCCCGACTGCGGGCCCCCCGGAACCGATTCCGCTCGGTGCCGCAGCGGCCGGCGCCGCGGCCGCCGCCGGTACCTCGACGACGCGCTCGGGGGAAGAGGGGTCCGGCGCAGAGCAGCCCGCTGCGGTGGGGGCGCAGGTACCGCGTAAACCGCTGCCGGTCAGCGGTGGCAATACGCTGCCGACGCTGGCCCTCGGTGGGGTGCTGCTGGCCGGCGGCCTCGGGTTGCTGATGATGGTGGGGTTCACCGGAGAAGGTCCCTGGCCTGGCCGGTACGTGCGGATCGGTTGAGCGCAAGTGAGGATGACGCAATGACTACCCCTGGCGGCGAGTGGGTCGCGGTCACGAATCCGGGTGAGCCCGACCGTTGGGACTACGTCCCGGTCGAGCAGCCGCCGTCGCCCGACGGCGGCCCCGGCCAGTGGCACGTGGTCGGCGGGTCGGGGACCGAGGTCGGCAAGTGGGAGTGGTTCCCGGCCACCGCGCCACCGCCACCGCCACCGCCGCCGGTGCTGATGCCCTGGGAGACCGCGAGCCCGACCCCCGCGCCCTGGGAGCCGACGCCGTCCGCTCCCGCGCCGGCCGTCGGCGAGCAGGAGACCGCGCCGGTGTTCGGCGCTGCGCCGCCGGCCGGTTGGCACGCGGCTCCGCCCGTCGGGGCCGTGCCGAAGCAGAGGCGCTCACGCAAGCTGCCGCTCGCGATCGTCGGGGTCGTCGTGGTGGTGGCAGCGATCGCGGCCGGTGCGGTCGTGTTGCTGGGTGGCGGTGACGACGGCAAGGACAAGGAAGAGATCACCGCGCTGGTCAACTACGTCACCACGGTCGACGACGGCAAGGACGTCTGCACCAGCCATCTCACCGAAAAGTTCGTCACCACCGTCTTCGGTGACGTGGCGACCTGTGAGAACGACGACGACGATTCCGACGACGACTCCGCGGACGCGACCGGAGCGACGGTCACCAACATCAAGATCGAGAAGGACACCGCCACCGGGCTGGTCACTGTCATCGGTGGCGACACCGACGGCGCGACCGGCACCTGGGCCTTCCTCAAGGGCGACGACGAGAACTGGCGGGTCTCGGACTGGCGCGCGGACTACCTGCGCTCCAGCTTCGAGCGGACCTTCGGCGACACGTACGACTCCGACGGCCCGGACGACCCGTTCGCCGATGAGGACGTGCGCGGGTGCGTCAAGGAGAAGCTGCTCGGCCAGGATGACCTGGCCTTCCTCGACACCGCCTACAAGCTGTTCCGCAACAGCGACGACAGCGTGGAGAAGCTGCTCGGATTCATGTCCGAGTGCCCGAGCGACACCGCGGGCGTGTCCGCGCTGCGGGCGCTGTTCGAGAAGGGCTTCCGGGAAAGCGCGCAGCTGCCGCCGGCCATCACCGAGTGCATCGTGCTCGGAATGCGGACCGGGCTCTCCGAGGACGACATCAAGGCGCTGAGCATCAACCGGGACGAGCCGATGCCGGCCGACGTGCAGTCCCGGATCGAGCAGATCACCATTGGCTGCGCCGGCGGTCCGACGACCTTCGATCCGACCCCGTCGGACTTCGGCACCGCGCCGCCCGCGTTCGGGACCTGAGCCTGAGGGAAGCTCGGACATCGTGATCAGATACTGTGTCCGATTGGCACTCAACCGGCCACGTCCGGTTGAGTGTGTCCGAGAGTTCCTCCACGACTGGGAGTGCGGCCTGATGGCTCAGTACAGCGCGGTGATCGGTGCCGGAACGATGGGGCTGGGCATCGCCTATGTCCTGGCTGCGGCGGGGGACACCGCGATCCTGGTCGAGCCGGACGCCGGTCGCGGCGCCGAGGCGATCGGGACGTTGACCGGGGTCGCGCAGTCCGCGGTCAAGCGGGGCAAGCTGGAGGAGACCGCGGCCAAGGAGCTGATCGAGCGCATCTCCGTCGTCGACGCGGTGGAGGCGCTGCCGACCGAGGGCGCGAACCTGGTCGTCGAGGCCGTCCCGGAGCGCATAGAGTTGAAGAAGGCGCTGCTGCCGGCGATCGAGAAGCACTGCGCGCCGGCGATCCTGGCCTCCAACACCAGTGGCCTGTCCATCGATGAACTGGCGACGGTGCTGGAGCGCCCGGAGCGCTTCGTGGGTCTGCACTTCTTCAACCCGGTCTGGGTGATGTCGCTGCTGGAGATCGTCAAAGGCGCGCAGACCGACCCGGCGGTGCTGGAGGCCGCGCGCGCGTTGGCGATCCGGATCGGCAAGGACCCGATCGTGGTCAAGAACATGCCCGGCTTCGCGACCTCGCGGTTGGGGGTGGCGATCGGCCTGGAGGGCATGCGGATGCTCGAGGAGGGCGTCGCCTCGGCCGCGGACATCGACAAGGCGATGGAGTTGGGCTACCGGCACCCGATGGGTCCGCTGCGCCTGACCGACCTGGTCGGTCTGGACGTGCGTCTGGACATCGCGCGCAACCTGTCCAAGGACCTCGGCCCGCGGTTCAACCCGCCGCAGATCCTGATCGACAAGGTCGCTGCGGGGGAGCTGGGCAAGAAGTCCGGCAAGGGCTTCTACGACTGGACCGAGTAGGCGTACGCGGTAAGGATGCAGGTGACCGGGCTCCGAGGTGACCTACCTGCTGCGGATGCTCGCCCTCCCCGGCCTGGGCAAGCTGGCGCTGCGCCGGCCGACCCGCCTCGGCAGCCGGCACAGCGAACGCGCGCTGTACGCGTCCAAGGCCCACGCCACCCCGGAGCGGGTCGCGCACGCCCTCAAGCTCGGCCGCGAGCCGGGCGCGGCCGACTTCATGGCCGAGATCGCGACCGGGCTCGGGACCCTGCGCGGGGCGAAGGAGCCGTGGCGCCGCTCATTGCTCGACGCCGCCCGCCAGGTGCACAAGCCGATGCTCATCATCTGGGGTGAGAAGGACAGAATCCTCCCGCCGAAACACTTCGACGTCGCGAAGTACACTTTCCCGCTGGCGAAGGCACACCTGTTCCCGGCCGCCGGACACATGCCGCAGATCGAGCGGCCTGAGGAGTTCGCGGCTCTGGTTCGGGGCTTTCACGCGTCTCTGGGCTAAATCGGCAGCAGCCGCTGGGGATAACCCCAGCGGCTGCTTGAGCTTATGACGGACGATCAGTAGCCGTCGTCACGCACTTCCTCGCGGACCACGCGACGGGAAGAGCCGTCGGTGGAGCCCGGCGCGACCGGCCCCGCACCGGCGTCGTCAATGACGGTGGTCCGTCGACTGCGGCTGCCACCGCCACCGATGCCACCCCAGGTGCTCCAGAAAAACATGGAGAGCACGGCACCGATGATGCCGACGACCATGAGAATCGCGCCGATCGTCTCGATGTCGACGTTCTCGTTCTGCACGTCGACCGCGAACTTCAGGATGGCGCCGACAGCAATCAGGAAGATGCTGGTTCCGAGGCCCATGAAGGTCCCCTCCCGGTGAGTGGGTGAGCGGGCGCGCTCACGCCGGGAGCACTACCCGGGCGAATAACGGCTATGCCAGCCAAATGCAAGAAACCTCGTTGCTGCAGGTCAGGAAGCTACTTCTGGCGCAGGATCACCCGGGCCGCCTGCTGGCCCGGGATGCCGGACACCGACGGGCCCGGGTGGGTGCCCGCGCCGGTGAGGAACAGACCGGGCACGGGAGTCCGGTAGCCGCCGAACCCGCGCGCGGGGCGCAGTCCGCCGGTCCGGAACGGCGACATGTCGACGTGGTAGACGTTGCCCTCGGGCACGTTGGTCCGCGCGGTGATGTCCGGCCAGGCCTCCACCGTCCGCACGACGGTGTGCTCCTTGATCCCGCCGTAGTACTCGCACGCCCGCTCGACGATGTGGTCGGCGACCGGTTCGCGCAGCGCGTCCCAGCCGGCGTTTGGGTAGTGCGGGGTCCACCCGCTCCACACCGAGAGCACGTCGCCGGTCGACGGCGCGCAGTCCGGGTCGGTCGAGGAGGCGATGATGTTGACCATCGACAGCGGGTCCGGCACCCGGCCGCTGCGGGACTCGGCGATCGCGTCACAGATCTCGTCCAGGTCGCCGAGCATGTGCGAGGGCTTGCGCAGGTCGAGGCCGTCGGCGCGCCAGGCGGCGTGCCGGGGGAGGGTGAGTTTACCGTCGAGGGCGAGGTCGACGCGGAAGTGCGTGCAGCCGTCGTTCATCACCGGGATGGCACCGGCTCGCGCCGCCAAGGGCCGCGGCAACGTGCCGGTCGGCAGCAGGTCCCGCAGGGCGGTGCGCGGGTCGCAGGCCGTCAGGACGGTCGACGCGTCGATCGTCTCGCCGGTGCTGAGCTGAACCCCCGTCACGTTCCCGCCGCGCACGACGAGCTCCTGCACCCGCGCTCCGGTGCGGATCGCGCCGCGGTGCTCGGTGAGATCGGCGGCGAGCGCGGCCGTCAAGGCACCGAGGCCGCCCAGCGGACGGCTCATCCCGGCCCGGCAGATCAGCGGCAGCACCATGAGGTTCACCCCGGACCCGTCGGTGGTGACGGGTGAGCCGAAGTTGGCCAGCATCGCGAGCGCGCCGCGCACCATGGGGTGCTCGAAGCGCTCCCGCAGGGCCTGCGAGTCCTTGCGGGCCCTCTCGCTCGGGCATAACCTATCAGCGTTTGGTTGCGCCCCGCCATCCCCCAGCCGGAAGCGATCGCCGTGAAGACCAACGCCTTCAGCCAGAAGCTCTGTGTGTGGTCCGGACCGCTGATGGCGGTGACCCTGCTGGCCGCGTTCCTCATCATGGGCTTCCTGCCGCCGCCGGATCCGCGCCTGTCCGGCGAGGAGATCGTCGCGATGTTCCAGGCGGACCAGGGCCGGATCCAGGCCGGCGGGATCGTGATGATCTTCGGCTCGGCGCTGCTGTTCCCGTGGATCTCGGTGATCTCCGTGCAGCTGCGGCGGATCGAGGGCCAGCACACGCCGATGGCCTCCACCCAGCTCGCCTCCGGCGCGCTCGGGGCGTTCCTGTTCCTGACGCCGATGATCATGATCCAGGCGCTGGCCTACAAGCCGGAGAACCTCAATCCGGACGTCGCGGAGACCTGCTACTACTTCGCCTGGCTGTTCTTCTGCGGGACGCCGGTCTTCGCGGTCATCCAGAACCTGGCGATCACCGTCGCGATCCTGCAGGACACGGCGCCGGAGCCGGTGTTCCCGCGCTGGGCCGGCTACTTCAACGTCTGGGCGGCCCTGCTCTTCGTCCCCGGCATCGCCTGCTACTTCTTCGACGACGGCCCCTTCGCCTGGCGCGGGGTGTTCGTGTGGTGGATCCCGCTGACCGTCTTCGGCGTCTGGTTCGTGGTGATGACGACGGTGCTTCTGCGGGCCGTCGATGCGCAGGCAGTTGCCGAGGAGGTCCTGGCGTCCGAAGAACTACTGCTGCAGTAGCCAGGCCGCCTCGCGGACGGTCGGGCGGAGGCCGGGGATGCGGCGCAGGCGCGGCGTGCGGGCGACGTCGTTGGCCATCATCTGCGCGGCCTGCACCTTGATCCGCGTCACGACCGCGTCGTCGGAGGGATGGTGGGCCCGGGCGATCGTGACCCAGTCCTGGACGTATCCGCGCATCATCTCGCGCATGTCCTGGCCGCGGGCCTCGCCCTTGAGCTGAACGAGCTCGCTGATCATCGTCACCACCATCGAGGGGTGATCCAGCGTCAGATCGACGTAGTGGTCGCTCAGGTGGCGCAGGACGTCGGCGGGGTCGCGACCCTCGGCGGAGGCGCTGGCCATGCCCGCCCGCATGCCGGCATGCCCGCGCACCATGGCGTCGACGAGGATGTCCTGCTTACTCGGGAAGTGGTTGTAGACGCTCGGCCCGGCGATGCCGACGGCCGCACCGATGTCGTCGATGCTCACCTCGGTGTAGCCGTGTTCGGCGAACAGGGCGACCGCCGCATCGAGGATCTCCTCGGCGCGGGTGGCCGGCTTCGGAGGGCGCGGCCTGGTCTCCCGCGCTCCGTCGACCGGGTCCATGCGCATCACCCGCACGCCGAGGTCGGCCAGCAACCGCTCGTACTGCGGCCGCGGCAGATCGAGGTGGTGGAAGGAGACGCTGGTCAGGGCGTCGGAGGCGCAGACGCTGAGCAGTTCGGCCTGCTCGGTGCTCAGTTCCGGTCGCCGGGCCGAGAGTTCGGTGGTGAGCCACGCGCTGATCTGCACCCGTTTCTTGCGGATCTGCGCGGCCGCGTCGGGGGAGAGGTTGCGCGACTCGCGCTGCATCAGGACCCCGGCCACCCGGTTGTCCAGGACGGCCGCGGCGAGCACGTGCGCGATCTCGGGCAGGTCCGCCTCGTCGCTCGCGGGCAGGGCGGCCAGCACGGCTTCGAGGGCGGTGTCGATCGCGTCGAAGAGCAGGTCCGCCTTGCCCGCGTAGTGCCGGTAGACCGCCGAGGCTCCGACGTTGACCGCCGCCGCGATGTCGGAGACCGAGACGTTGGCATAGCCCCGTTCGGCGAACAGTTCGGTGGCGGCGTCCCGGATCAGCGCACGCCGGTTGCGCGGACGCGTGCCGCGCGGCGGCGCTCCTCCTTCGGACATGCCCCCAAGACTAGCCATGGATCACTTAGTGTGCCAGAGTAAGTGAATCCCCACTAGGCACGGAGATCGAAAGCAGGAGGACGGATGTCCGGCAAGGCGCGGGTCGCTGGTGTGGGAATGGTTCCCTTCGCGACACCCAGTAAGGCCGAGAGCTACGACCTGATGGCCGGCAAGGCGGTCCGGGCTGCCCTCACCGACGCGGGTCTGGACTACACGTCGATCCAGCAGGCGTACGTGGGCTACGTCTACGGCGACTCCACCAGTGGGCAGCACGCGCTCTACGGAGTCGGGCTGACCGGGATCCCGGTGGTCAACGTCAACAACAACTGCTCGACCGGCTCCTCGGCGCTGTGGCTGGCCCGCCAGGTGGTCGAGTCCGGTGCGGCCGAGTGCGTGCTGGCGCTGGGTTTCGAGCAGATGCAGCGCGGCGCGCTGGGCTCGCACTGGGACGACCGTCCGTCGCCGTTCGAGCGGTTCGGTGAGGTCGTGGAGAAGTTGCAGGGCGTCAGTGACGCCCCGATGGCGCCGCAGTACTTCGGTGGCGCGGGCGCCGCCTACGCTGAGAAGTACGGCATGAGCACCGACGTCTTCGCCCGGATCGCGGTGAAGGCCCGCTCGCACGCGGCCAACAATCCGTACTCGGTGTTCCGGGACCCGATCAGCCTGGCCGATGTGCTCGGTTCGCCGAAGATCTACGACTTCCTGACCCGGCTGCAGTGCTGCCCGCCGACCTGTGGTGCGGCCGCTGCGGTGCTGTGCACGCCGGAGTTTGCGGCCAAGCACGGTCTGCGCGCCGACGTGCAGATCGCGGCGCAGGCGATGACCACCGACACCCCGGCCACCTTCGAGACCGACATGATGAAGCTGGTGGGGTTCGACATGGCCCGCGCGGCCGTCGATCAGGTCTACGAGGCCTCCGGTGTCGGGCCCGAGGACATCAAGGTCGTCGAACTGCACGATTGCTTCACCACCAACGAACTGCTGACCTACGAGGCGCTGCGGCTCACTCCCGAGGGCACCGCCGAGAAGTTCATCGTGGACGGCGACAACACCTACGGCGGACGCGTGGTCACCAACCCTTCCGGTGGCCTGCTGTCCAAGGGGCACCCGCTCGGGGCCACCGGGCTCGCGCAGTGCGCCGAGCTGGTTTGGCAGCTGCGCGGTGAGGCCGGCCCGCGCCAGGTCGACGGCGTGAACGTCGCCCTGCAGCACAACCTGGGCCTGGGTGGTGCGGCCGTCGTCACCATGTACGAGAAGGTCGCCTGATGGCGGTCAGTCCCGACGCGGTCGGCATGGTGCTGCCGCCGATCAGCATGGACATCGAACGCGGCCGGCTGGCCGCCTTTGCCCGCGTGACCAGGGCAACCGACCCGGCGTACTCGGATCTGGATGCGGCGAAGAACGCGGGCCACCGGGACATCCCGGTGCCGCCGACGTTCCTGTTCGCGATCGAGCTCGAGCAGGCCGACCCGTTCTGGTGGGCCCGCAACATCGGGGTCGAGGTCAACTACGTCCTGCACGGCGAGCAGCGCTTCACCTACCACCGCGTGGCCTACGCGGGGGAGCGGCTGACCGCCAACGCCGTCATCACCGACGTGTTCAGTAAGCGCGGCGGGGCACTGGAATTCATCATCAAGAAGACGGCCATCAGCGACGAGGCCGGAGCGCGGGGTCGCGGATCTGGACATGACGTCGTCGTCCGCAACCCGGGGGTGGGGTCATGAGCACTCCGACCGATCTGGCCGTCGGGACCGAGCTCGCCGCCCTGAAGATCGACCCGATCTCCCGGACCACCCTCGCGCTATTCACCGGAGCGTCGGGCGACACCAACCCGGTGCACCTGGACCACGAGATCGCGCAGGCCGCCGGGATGCCCGACGTCTTCGCGCAGGGCATGCTCTCGATGGCCTACCTGGGCCGGTTGCTCACTGACCTGTTCCCTCCGGACAGGCTCCGCTCCTACGGGGTGCGGTTCGCCGCGATCACCCCGGTGAAGGGCGAGCCGACCTGCACGGCCACCGTCACCTCGATCGACGAGTCCGGCGGCGAACGCCGGGCCACTCTCGCCCTGTCTGTCGCGCTCGCCGACGGCACGGTCACCCTCACCGGCGACGCTGTCGTCGCCCTGTAGATCTAGGAGCACCTTGCATGGGCAAGCTGGACGGGCGCGTCGCCCTCGTCACCGGTTCCGGCCGCGGCATCGGCCGTGAGATCGCGCTGAAGTTGGCCTCCGAGGGTGCGTCGATCGTGGTCAACGACCTCGACGACGGGCCCGCCAAGGACACCGTCGCGACGGTCGAGGCGCTGGACTCCCGCGCCGTCGCGTGCTCGGGCTCGGTCACCGAGGCCGGGTTCGCCGAGCGCTTCGTGGCGACCGCGGTGGACGAGTTCGGCGGCGTCGACATCATCGTCAACAACGCCGGGTACACCTGGGACTCGGTCGTGCAGAAGATGACCGACGAGCAGTGGGACGCGATCCTCGACGTCCACCTCAAAGCGCCGTTCAAGATCCTGCGCGCCGCTCAGCCGGTGATCGCCGCCGCCGCCAAGGCCGAGAAGGCCGCCGGCGGCCCGGTCCGGTGCCGCAAGGTCGTGAACATCTCCTCGATCGCCGGCCTGGGCGGCAACCCCGGCCAGGCCAACTACGCCGCGGCGAAGGCCGGCATCACCGGCCTGACCCGCACGCTGTCGAAGGAGTGGGGCCGGTACAACGTCACCGTCAACACGGTGGCCTTCGGCTGGATCAAGACCCGCCTCACCGAAGCCGCCGCGCACGGTGGCTCGACGATCGAGGTCGAGGGCAAGACCATCTCGGTCGGCGTCAACCCGCAGCTGCAGGCCGCGATGGAGCAGATGATCCCGCTCGGCCGCGGCGGCGAGCCCCACGAGGCCGCCGGGGCCGTCTATCTGTTCTGCATCCCCGAGTCGGACTACGTCTCCGGCGAGACCGTCACCTGCGGCGGCGGCATCCGCATCTGAGGAGTGAAGCCGACATCCCATTCGAAACGTGCGGTGCGTCTGAGGCGCCTCGAACGCCT
>NZ_JACDFE010000367.1 GCF_013815995.1 Sporichthya sp. | reverse complement strand
CGCCTCGGGCCCGCCGTCGGTGCCGACGTCGACGGCGGCCGCCTCGGCGGGGTCCAGCCCCCAGCCTTTGAGGAGGCCGACGACGCCGGCCGCCCGCTCCGCTGAGCCGTCCTGCAGGCCGTGGTCGACGGAGACCGCCCCGGCCCGCAGCCCGGCCCGGGGCGCGACGAACGCCAGGGCCGAGGCGAGCGCGAGCGAGTCCGCTCCCCCGCTGCAGGCGACGAGCACCAGGTCTCCCGCCGGCAGGTCGGCCAGCGCGGCCCGGACGGCGGTGCGGACCTCCGCGACCGCCGGGTGCGGCCCCATCGCTTCTCAGCCCCCGCCCCGCCACCCCCGAAAGTGCAGTACGGCACCTTCAGCCGCGGACAACGCGTGCCGTACTGCGCTTTCGGGGGTGCGGGCGAGGGACATGGTGCGCTTTCGGGTTCTCAGGCGCCCGCGGGCGGGGCGGGGTGGACCCGTGCGATCCAGGCGCCCGGGTCGTGCAGTTCGGTCAAGCTCGGCAGGGTCTCCGGGGAGTCCCAGACCTTATTGAACCCCGTCATCCCGACCCCGTCGACGACGGCGCTGACGAACTTCACGCCGTCCGCGTACTGCTTGAGCTTGGCCTCCAGCCCGAGCAGGCGCCGCATCAGCGCCTCCAGCCCGGTGGCCGACTGTCGGCGCTGTTGGAAGGCCGCCCGGATGTCGGAGACCGACGGGATCACCTCGGGCCCGACGCCGTCCATCACGTAGTCGGCGTGACCCTCGAGCAGGCTCATCACGGCGGTGATCCGGTCCAGGGCGACGCGCTGCCCCGGCGTGGACACCAGATCGATGATCGAGCCCTCCCCCCGGGCAATGCCGCCGAGGCCCTGCAGACCCCGTCCCACCTGTCGCAACATCGCGGCCGGGTCGACGTCGGTGGCCGCCAGGAACTCCCCGATCTCCGAGCGGACGTGGTCGGCCAGCCAAGGGACCGCGGTGAACTGGGTGCGGTGGGTCTCCTCGTGCAGGCAGACCCAGAGCCGGAAGTCGGTCGGGTCCAGGTGCAGCTCACGCTCGACCGCGACGATGTTCGGCGCGACCAGAAGCAGGCTGCCGCGCTCACCCTCCTTCGCCTCCGGCGAGGGCAGGAACGGCTCGTACTGGCCCAGCACGCGGGACCCGACGAACGCCAGCAGCGCGCCGAGTTCGGCCCCGGTGACCCGGGACCCGACCCCGTTCATCACAGCGCCGGTCGCCCCGGTGCGCTCCTCGGCCATCCGGTCCAGCAGCGGGGCGATCAGCCCGCTGAAGGAATCGATGTTCACCTCGAGCCAGCGGTCGCGGTCCACCACAAGCACCGGCGGTTCCGCGCCCTGCGGCGTCATGCCGGTGAAGTCCCGGACGTAGGCGCGGGAGTCCAGCGCCAGGGTCCGCAACTGCCCGACCACCTGCGTGATCTCGATCGCGGTCCGCCGCGGCGGCGCCGCCATCAGCCGCCGTCCGGTAGCCCGGGCCATGCCCCAGTCGATCATCGCGCCACCCGTGCTCATGGACGGCAACGGTACGGGCCGCCGTTTTCGGACGTGCCCGCACTCTCCCGATAGTGGAGTTGAGCACCTGTTCTACGCCGAACACCGGTGTTCAACTGCACTATCGGGGGAGTTTGAGCGCGGTAAAGGCGCGGCGCTCTACGTGCAGCCGCAGCGGGCGAGGACGCCGGCGACGCGGTCCCAGGTGGTGCGCACGGCGATGCCGGTGCCGGGGCGGACGGCGTCGGCGGCCACGTCGAAGGCGAGCATCCGGCCGGAGGCGTCGATCAGCACGCCGCTGAGGGAGACCACGCCGGTGAGGTAGCCGCTCTTGCCCCGCAGCAGCCCGCGGGCGCCGGCGGCGGAGCCGGTGAAACGGCTGGCCAGCGTCCCGTTGGTGCCGGCGATCGAGAGCCCGGCCACCAGCGGACGCAGCTGCGGGTGCGGACCGGCGGCGGCGACGGCCAGCGTGTGCGCGATCACCTGGGGCGGGATCCGGTCGTCGCGGGACAGCCCGCTGCCGTCGTGCAGGGTGACCCCGGTGACGTCGATCCCGAGCGCAGTCAGTTCGGCCAGCGCCGCGGCGGCGCCGTCGACGAAGCTGCCGGGCCGGCCGCGCGCGATCGCGACCTGGCGGATCAGCGCCTCGGCCACGTCGTTGTCGGACTCGACCAGCATGTGCTCGACGAGCGCCGACATCGGCGCCGACGCGACATCGGCGATGGTCTCGGAACCCTCCGGCGCGGTGCCGGGCGTCGGCGCACCCAGCACGTCCAGGCCGCGGCGCTCCAGCTCGGCCGCGAACAGTTGCGCGGTGTGCAGCGCCGGGTCGTCCAGGCGGCCGCCGTCCAACGGGCCGAGCCGGGCCTGGTCGGCCGAGAGCCCCATCACCGGTCCGACCACATCGCCGGTGTAGGACCGCTCCCAGTTCGGCGAGGCGGCCGGGCCGCTGAACACGCCCGCGTCGAAGCGCAGCCGGACCTGGGTGACGCCCGCCGCGCTCAGGTCCTGCGCGGTCTGGCCGGCCAGGTCGACCAGGCTGGCCCGGCGCGGGTAGGCGGGCAGCTTGGAGGTGCCGGCCGGCAGCGAGGACAGCAGGGGGTCACCCCCGCCCACCAGCACGATGCGGGCC
>NZ_JACDFE010000021.1 GCF_013815995.1 Sporichthya sp. | reverse complement strand
GTTCACCCCGGACGCCGTGGCCGCGGCGGACGCCGAGCTGAAGCGCTGGCGCGCCCTGGTCGCGGACTGGGCGGAGCAGCCCAGCGCCGCGATGGCGGGGGTGGGCCCGGTCATCGCGCGGATCGAGGACGACCTGGACCTGCCCGGCGCCCTGGTGGCGCTGGACCAGCTTGCGGCGGACACCTCGATCAGCCCGGGCGCGCGGTTCGAGGCCTTCGCTCACCTCGACCGGCTGCTCGGCCTGGACCTCGCCGCGGACGTCGGCCGGCGGCGCTAGTCGTGTCGCCCTCGCCGCCGCCGTCCTGGCGACGAGAACCTGCGGATGACATCCGTTGAATGGTCAAACTCGACACTCAACGGATGACATCCGTGGTGATCGGGAGTCTCAGCCGCGGAGGGCTTCGGCCAGGCGGGAGACGGCCCAGTCGATCTCGTCGCCGGTGATGACCAGCGGCGGGGCCAGGCGAATCGTCGAGCCGTGGGTGTCCTTGGCCAGCACGCCCAGGCGCATCAGACGCTCGCAGATCGCCCGCCCGGTGCCGGCGGAGGGGTCGATGTCGATGCCCGCCCACAGGCCACGGCCCCGGACCGCGGTGACGCCCATCGGCATCAGTTCGCCGAGGCCGTCGTGCAGGCGCTCGCCGAGGGTGCGGGCCCGCTCCTGGAACTCCCCCGTCGCGAGGAGACGGACGACGGCGCGGCCGACGGCGCAGGCCAGCGGGTTGCCGCCGAAGGTGCTGCCGTGCTGACCAGGCTTGAGCACGCCCAGGACGTCGGCGTCGGCGACCACCGCGGAGACCGGCACGATGCCGCCACCGAGGGCCTTGCCGAGCAGGTACAGGTCCGGGACGACGTTCTCGTGGTCGCAGGCGAACAGAGCACCCGTCCGGCCCAGCCCCGACTGGATCTCATCGGCCACGAACAGCACGTTGTTGCGGGTGCAGATCTCGCGCACCGCGGGCAGGAACCCGGTCGGCGGGACCAGCACGCCGGCCTCGCCCTGGATCGGCTCGATCAGCACCGCGACGGTGTTGGCGTCGATGGCGGCCTCGATGGCGGCGGCGGCGCCGTAGGGCACGACCGTGAAGCCGGGGGTGAACGGGCCGAAGTTGTTGCGCGCGTCCGGGTCGGTGGAGAAGGACACGATGGTGGTCGTGCGGCCGTGGAAGTTGTCCGCGGCGACGATGATGTTCGCCTGGTCGGCAGCGACGCCCTTGACCTCGTAGCCCCACTTGCGGGCGACCTTGATGGCGGTCTCGACGGCCTCGGCGCCGGTGTTCATCGGCAGGACCATTTCCTTGCCGGACAGGTCACCCAGCTCGGCGCAGAACTCGTAGAGGCCGTCGTGGTCGAAGGCGCGGCTGGTCAGGGTGAGCCGGTCCAGTTGCTCGCGGGCGGCGTCGAGCAGCGCCGGGTGCCCGTGCCCGAAGTTCAGCGCCGAGTACGCGGCCAGGCAGTCCAGGTAGCGGTTGCCGTCGACGTCGGTCACCCACGAGCCGGCGGCCTCGCGGACGACGACGGGCAGCGGGTGGTAGTTGTGCGCGCACCGGTCCCGCAGATCGGCGCGGGCGGCCGTCTCGGCGGTACGGGCTGACGGGACCGTCACAGGCCACCTCCGAGCGCCAGCGAGGAGGTCACCAACGCAGTTCCAGGGTGCAGCACTTGGGACCTCCGCCGGACTTGCGGAACTCGGACAGCTCGACCGGGATCGGATCGTAGCCCCGATCCCGTAGGGCCGCCGCGAAGCGCACGCTCTCGACCGGGATCACGACGTTGCGGCCGTCGGAGACCGAGTTCATCGAGAACGTAGCGGCCTCGGCCTCGTCGACCGTGATGGCCTCCGGGAACATCCGGCGCAGGACCGCGTTGCTGCCGGCCGAGAAGGCGCCCGGGTAGTAGGCGATGTCGTGCTCGCCGAGGATCGCGACCGCGGTGTCCAGGTGGTAGAACCGCGGGTCGATCAGCTGCAGCGAGACCACCGGCTTGCCGAAGAACTCCTGCGCTTCGCCGTGGGCCGCGCGCGAGGTCCGGAAGCCGGTGCCGGCCAGGATCACCGTGTCCAGGTCGAGGAAGTCGCCCTCACCCTCGTTGACGGTGCTGGTGGTGCCGAACTCGGAGAACATGTCCGCCTCGGCCAGCCAGCGGGTGTAGGCCGGGCCCTCGGGCTGCCGCTCGGCCGCCAGGAAGCTCGCCGCGAGCACCTTGCCGTCGACGATCAGGGCGCCGTTGGCGGCGAAGACCATGTCCGGCAGGCCGGTCACCGGCTCGATGAAGCTCACGGTGTGCCCCAGCGCGCGGTAGGCATCGCGCAGGCCCTCCCACTGCCGCATCGCCAGGTCGAGGTCGACCGGCACGCTCGGGTCCATCCACGGGTTGATCGCGTAGGTGACCTCGAAGAAGCTCGGACGGCACATCAGGTAGTGGCGCGGGCGGGCGACGCGGGCGGTCAGCGGCGTCACGGTGGCGGGCACAACCTGGTTCGCCCGGGCCGGAACCGAGGCGGTCTGCGCACCGGAGGTGTGAGGCATCGTCATACCTACGACGGTAGGAACCGCAGGGGCCCTCCGTCAGGCGAAAGTGTTGCGTGTGGGCGGCGGTTCGTTGCGTGTGAGGATGGGGCCATGGCACATATCGCCCTATTCCACTCGATCCTCGGCGTGCGGCCCGGTGAATTGGATGCGGCCCGTCGCTTCACCGAGGCCGGGCACGAGGTCCGCGTCGTCGACCAGTACGACGGCGAGGTCTTCGACGACTACGAGGACGCCACCCAGTACGCGCGCACGATCGGCTACCACGAGCTGGTGGGCCGGGCCCTGGCCTCGACGCTGGACCTGCCGGACAACTTCGTCGTCGTCGGGTTCTCCAACGGCGCCGTCATGGCCGAGTACGTCGCGCTGCACCGCCCGGTCAGCGGCGCCCTGCTGATCAACACCGCCGTCGAGGTCGCCGAGGTCGGGGGGCAGGCCTGGCCGTCCGACGTCCCGGTCCAGGTCCACCACTCGATGGAGGACCAGTGGAAGGAACCCCAGCAGATTCTCGACTTCGTCGCCCAGGTGCAGGCGGCCAACGCCGCGGTCGAGGTGTTCGACTACCCCAAGGGCGGGCACGTGTTCACCGACCCCTCCAAAGCGGACGAGTACGACGAGGCCGGCGCCGAGCTCTTCTGGCAGCGGGCGCTGGAGTTCTGCGCCAAGCTTTGACGTTGCCATCAGTGCTGGGCCCCGGGCTCCGAACCAAGAGGCGTGTCACGCCAAATGGTTCCTACGCCAAGCCGCCGGCCTCGGCCCGGCGCAGCAGCGAGGACATCACGATCGCCGACCGGGTCCGGGCGACGAAGCGTTCGGCCGCGATCTGCTCGACCACCCGCTCCAGGTGCTTGATGTCGCGGGCGAGCACGTGCAGCAGCGCATCGGCGTCCCCGGTGACGGTGGAGGCCGAGACCACCTCGGGGAACTTGGCCACCGCGGCGCGGATCTGGGCCGGGGTGGTGCGGCCCTCGCAGTACAGCTCCACGAAGGCCTCGGTGGTCCAGCCCAGCGCCGCCGGGTCGACGACGGCGGTGAAGCCGCGGATCGCGCCGGTGGACCGGAGCCGGTCCACCCGGCGTTTGACCGCCGGGGCGGACAGGCCGATCTCGTCCCCGATGTCGGAGTAACTGGTCCGGGCGTCGGCCTGCAGCGCCGCGACGATCTGCGCGTCGAGCGGGTCCAGGTCCGACACCGTCACAGCCCGGTCAGTCCCTGCCGGAGCCCTGAACAGAACCCGACGGGTTCGGCGGGACGGCCGGGTTCGGGGTGGGCGACGGCGGAGCCGGCGTCGAACTCGGCCCCGAGGTCGGGGACTTCGACGGCTTCGGCGTCTTGGTCGGCGCGGCTGAGCCACTCGGCTGCGGCGTCGGGGACTTGGTGCCGTTGCCCGGCTCGACGCAGGTGATCTTGTCGGTCGCGTCGTAGTGGGTGTCGTAGCTCTCCCGCTTGACCTCTTCGCCGCCCTTGCGGAACACCCGGGTGACGGTGATGTCGAAGCCGTCGGCCGGCGCCTGGTCGTCGCAGTCCGGGACCTCGGACTCGATGGACTTGGGCGAGGTGATGTTGCGCTTCGGGCCGCTGATCGACTCGATGTCGCCCCAGACCTTCGTGCCCCACATCGACACCGCGATGGAACCGACCTTGTGCGTCGCCTGGACGTAGATGGCGTAACCGGAGTCGTTCTGGAAGCGCAGATCCTTCTCGCCGAACGAGACGGTGGCCTCACGCCCCGCGGGGTAACGGCTGATGTAGAGACTGTGCGGGTTGTGCTCGATGTCCTTGAGCCCGGCGAAGAACGCAGCGTTGTAGGTGGTGGTCGCGGACTGCGAGACCCCACCCCCGAGGTCTTCGGCGAACTGCCCGTTCTTGATGATGAAGCCCTTGACGAACCCGTTGGCCGCGGTGCGCTCCCCGACGATCTTGTTGAGGCTGAAGATGTCGTCGGGCATGAGGATCGTCCCGTTGATCAGCTCCGCGGCCCGCCCGATGTTCGTCACCCGGTAAGCGGCGTACGGGTAGAAGGTCTTGAAGCTGGAGATCTTCTCGTGGATGTCGAGGGCCTCGGCGTCCTCGGTCGTGAACTCCGCCTGCTCGGTGCGCGCGCCGGCGTCCAGGGTTCGCGGGACGTCGGTGCCGAGCACCTCGGCCAGGCGGGTACCGAGCAGATCTGCGTTCAGGGAAACGCCCGACCGGCTGGGGAGGATCTCGACCTCGCCGTCGCCGCCGCTGCCGTCCTCCTCGTCGTCGTCGCCGGAGAACCTGAACTTGGCGTCGCGCGGTTCCTTGCCCAGCTCGTCGGTCTTGCCCTTGAGGCTGTCCAGGAGACCCGGGCCATCGACCACGAGCTTGAGCTCGCCGTTGTCCGGCTCGGTGGACAGGAAGCGGCCGAAGTCGATCGGCTGCAATTCGATGGAGTCCTTCGCGACCGTGATCGTGACCGGGGCCGACATCGCCTTTCCGCCGATGCCGGCGATGGCGCGGTCCACCGCGGCCTGGTCGATCTCCGGTTGCACGTCGACGATCTGGGCCTCGATCTCGTCGTCCCCGGCGAGGAACGCGCGCACCAGCTCGGCGCCGAGCTGGTCATCGTCCAGGCCGCGGCCGGCGACCGGGGTCACGGCGACCGGAACCCCGGTGTCGAAGGTCAGCCCGCCCTCGACGAAGCCGAGGCGGACCTCGCCGTTCATCGCCTCGACGGCGTCGTCGAGCTTCTCCTGGTCCACGGTCGGGACCGGCTCGATGTCCTTGCCACCGCCGAACAGGCCGCCGAGAAGGCGCAGCGGCGAGGCCCAGCCGCTCTTGGCCTTCTCCGCGGTCGCCGCGAAGTCCACGCCCAGACCGAGGTCCCCGACCGGCTTGGTCAGCCGCTTGTCGGCCGCGACCACGGTCATCTCGGCCGGCAGCTTGCCCGGCAGGGCCTCGGCGAGCCGGGCCTGCCCGTCCTCGACGGAGCGGCCACCGATCGGAACGCCGAGAACCTCGGTGCCGCGCGGGATCTCTCCGGAGCTGACAGCGGCGGCGACGCCGTAGAGCAGCCCCAGGGCGGCGAGGACGCCGCCTGCGATGATCCCCGCGCGCAGTGCCGTGCGGCGCCCGCCGGACCCGTCAGCCGCGGCGATCGGCGTGGACTCGGTCACGAAATCTGCTCCCCTCCAAGGCGCGTGGCCAATCGCCGCGCCGTTCCCTCGCGGACAAGTACACCAAAGCCCCGCCGACGGGGCAGGCGAACCCCGCCGAAGCCGCGCCGCGGACTCGGGCGGCGGCCTAGGCCGGGCCCGCCGCCTGGAGCGCGGGGTACGGCAGGGTGGACACGACGGCGAGCGTCAGGGCACCGCCGAACAGGTAGAGGTAGCCGGGGGTGTCCGCGGCGATGATCACATCGCCTTCGGCCCGGGCGGAGGTGAAGAGCAGCACGCTCACCAGCCAGCCCACCGAGACCAGGCCGGGCCCGAGGCGGCTCCGCGCCACCAGGCCCGCGCTGATCGTGACCGCAGCGAGCACCACCAACGCGAAGACCGACCCGATCGGCCAGCGCAGCCCCAGCCCGACGGTGCGGGCCTGCAGGAACGACCCGCCCGCCCCCAGCACGAACCCGAGCGCCACGAATCCCACCCCCGCGCCGACCACCAGAGGCAGCCGGGCGGTGGCTATCGGGTTGGGGCCGGGGCCGGTCACAGATGGGCGAACAAGTCTGATTCGAGCGCTCCGGCGGGGGTCGCGCCCTCGAACAGCGTGCCTCCGACGAGGCGGAAGCACTCCACGGCCCAGATCTTCTGGCCCAGGTTGTTCGACAACGCGAAGAACGGGCCGTCCACCGTGATCTGGGTCTCGTGGGCGCGCATGGCGGCCATCTTGGCGTCGATGTAGGCCTCGTCCTCGACCTGCGTGGTGATGAGCTCGTCGGGCACGCCCATGCCGAGGTCCTCGACCTTCTCGACCCCGTTGAAGAACTCGGTGTCCCCGGCCGCCCGCATCGCGTCGATGCCGGCCTGGAGGAAGGAGAACGGGAGGGCGTACCAGTAGATCTTGGCCACCGACCAGGCCTCGCCCAGGTCCGGGCGGAAGCCCGGGTCCGCGGCCAGTTCGGCGGCGCGCATGCTCACCCGGTGCGCCTGGATGTGGTCCGGATGCCCGTAACCGCCGATCTCGTCGTAGGTGACCAGCACCTGCGGACGGACCTCGCGCAGCACCTCGACCAGGTGCGCCGAGGCCTCGTCGACGTCCGCCCGCCAGAAGCAGGTCTCCTGCTCGTTCGATGGGGTGCCGATCATCCCGGAGTCCCGGTAGCGGCCGGGGCCACCCAGGAACCGGTTGTCCGTCACCCCGAGGGCACCCATCGCGGCCGCGAGCTCATTGATCCGTTGCGGTCCGAGCGCGTCATCCTGGTCGGCCGCCAGGTGGACCAGGCCGGGCACGAGGATCTCGCCCTCCTCGCCGAGGGTGCAGGTCACGAGCGTGACGTGGGCGCCCTCGGCGGCGTACTTGGCCATCACGATGCCGCTGTTGATCACCTCGTCGTCCGGGTGGGCGTGGACGAAGAGGATGCGGCGGTCAGCGGTCGGCGCGGGCATGCGCCGGAATCTAGTCGACGCTGCGCCCGCGACCACTCGGCGCGAGGAACCTGAGGGCGACTTGCCGGGTTAAGGGGGGAAACGTACCGTCTTAGGTCAGCCTAAATTTCGGAGTCGTCACATGCCCTTCACCGCCGCGGTACCGCTGCTCGCGGGTTCGCTGCTGCTCGCGGCGGCCGCGCCGAGCGCGGCGGTGCCGAACCAGATCGGCGGGCTGGGCGGGGTCCTGGTCGGGGGCGGGGTCGCGCTCGGCGCCTACGACTACCCGATCGAGGCCAACAAGAAGATCACCGTCGAGCGGTACCTGCTCAAGCCTGGCGAGATCATCAGGTGGGGCGAGCGGCCCTCCACCATTGTGGTCATCCCGCAGGGCGGTGACCTGGTCAATTACCCGTCCTGCGATCTGCAGTACCCGATGGCGGCCGGGCAGGCGAACTGGCTGCCCCGCTCCCAGTACGCCTGGTCGCTGGAGGGCGTCACCGCGAACCAGACCGACGCCCCGGTCGAGGTGGTCGCGATCATCTCCGACGTCCCCGGGGTGGCGCAGCGGGTGGACCAGTTGCACCGCGAGGGCGGCGAGGGCCCGCCGGAGCCGGACCCGCAGCCGGCCTCCGGCTGCCCGCAGGGCGCCGCCGCCTCGCCGGTCGAGGTGGTCAGCGGGATCGCCAGCGCCGGCGCCCGGCCCGCGACCATCGACCACGACCAGGTCGCGGTGCACCGCTACACCCTTCCGGCTGGAAGCTCGACCGGCTGGCACTTCATTCCCGACCCGGGATTCATTCTCCCGGTCTCCGGCACGGTCACCATGCGGCAGGACTGCGGGGCGGGCACCCCGATCCAGCCCGGGCAGGCCCGCCTGCACTCCGCGGACGCCGACCCGCACCTGCTGGTGAACACCGGCACCGAGACGGCCGAGTTCTTCGCGGTGATCTTCAGCATCCCGAACCCGTACCCGGTGGCCCTCCCGGACACCGTTCCCGGGCCGCCACCCAGCGACTGCCCGGAGTCACTCCTGGACTGACGGCCCAGCCGGACCACCTTGTCGGGGTTCGGGGCGGAACGTACCGTTTAAGCCATTCTCAGGTTTCGGCCTCAGCTTCAGGAGTCGTGCATGCACCGGTCCGCCGTCACCCCGCTCCTGGCGGGCGCCCTAATTCTGCCGCTGGCTGCGCCTGCCCAGGCCGCGGAATCCGAGCCCGTCGGCAACGTCAACATCGTCATCGCCGGGGTCGCGTTCGGCCAGTTCACCTACCCGCTGGAAGCCGGGAAGCGGATCACGATCCAGCGGCACGTGCTGGACCCGGGCGAGATCATCAGCTGGAACGGCCCGTCCACCGTGGTGGCCATGCACGGCAACGAGGACGGCGATCTCACCAACTTCCCGAACTGCCGCTCGCAGCAGACCTGGCGCCCCTATCCCGCCTACTACGTGGCGCGGTCGAAGGAGGCCGGGACCTTGACCGGCGTCACCGCGAACCGCTCCTCCGTGCCGATCGAGTTCTACACCGTGAAGTCCGAGGCGATCGGGGTGCCGCAGAGCGACGGTCAGCTGCACCGGGAACCGACCTCGCCGCAGGCCGGTGACGTGATCGCCGGGGAGGAGCCGAACCCCGGCGGCGTCGGTGACCCGGTCACCGTGGCCAACGGATGCCCGGCCGGGGCGGAGGGCGAGACCACCCAGCTCGCCTCCGGCGTGATGGGCGCCTCGAAGGGCATCGACCTGACCGACCACACCCAGATCGTGGTCTACCGGCACAAGCTTGCGGCCGGCTACAGCAGCGGTTGGCACTCCCCGAACTGGCCGACGGTGATCGTCCCGATCAGCGGGGAGATCACCACGCAGCACGGGTGCACCGACGTCACCCCACAGCCCGTGGGCGAGGCCGACGTCGCGACCGGGCCGATCCTGGTGAAGAGCAAGGGCGCCGCGGAGTACCTCAGCGTCGTGTGGAACATCCAGAACGCGTTCCCGGTCGACGCGCCGTTCAACCTGCCGGAGATGCCGCCGGCGGGCTGCCCGGAATCCGCGCTTCCGCTCTGAGGTCCCGCTGACGGGGGATCAGGACGATCCGGGGTCCCGGCGCCACGGCCAGCGCCAGGCCGCCGGGGCGGAACGCGGAACCGGTGACCCGGCGTCGCGCTCGGCCCGTCGGGACCGAGTGCGGAACAAGCCCCCGAGATCGGCTGGGCCCGGTCGTCCCGGGCGGCCCTGGCGCCGTTCGCCAACGGCGGGGTGTACCTGAACTCTGCGACGTCACCGCCACCGACGCAGACAAGGTCTTCGGCAGTTCCGCGGCGCGGCTGGCGCAGATCCGCGGCGCCTATGACCCGGACGGCCTGTTCGCGGCCGCGGCGGTGCGGCCGTGAGTGGCCGTGCTGGAAGCGTGAAGCCGACATCCCTTACGAAACACCTGTGACGGCTGAGGCACCTCGATCACCTCAGGAGTAACGACTGGGATGTCGGCTTCACGGCTCCGGCACCAACACGGCGCGGCGACCGCGGGACGCCCGGTCAGAGCCGAAATTTCGGTGGGGCCGAGGCACCTCCCCGGGGTAGCGTCGCCCGGTCATCAGCCCGGTGACGCCGCCGGAGGGGTGCCCGTGAACAGCACCTCCTTCGTCGGCCAGATCGACTCGGTGTGCCGGCAGCTGTCGGACCTGCAGGCGGGTCTGGGCGCGCTGCAGCGACTGCGGTCGATGTTGGAGGCCGAGACCGAACCCGTCGGCGGACGCAGCGTTCCGCCCGGACCGGTCGGGGTGTCGGTGCGCGGTCTGCACTTCGCCTATCCGCAGGGCAGCTTCGGCCTCCGCGACATCGACCTCGTCATCCCGGCGGGCAGCACGCTGGCGCTTGACGCTCCGACGCGGACGCCGCTCAAGCACCTTCAGCTCGACGATCTGACGGTGGTTCACCCCGACGGCACGATCGGGGTGCGCGGGGTGAGCTTCACGATCCAGCGCGGGCAGGTGGTGATGCTCGTCGGATCGGTCGGGTCGGGCAAGTCCAGCCTGCTGGCGTCCCTGGCGGGGCTGGTGCACACGACGGCCAGATTCGCTGGAACGGGACGGACGTCGTCGACCCGCAGACGTTTCTGAAGCCGGGTCAGATCTCCTACATCGCCCAGGTTCCCGGGTGCTGTCCGGGACGTTCGCCGACAACGTCCGGCTCGACCATCCCCTCGCCACCTCGGACCGGGCGATCGAGGACTCGCGCCTGACCGACGATGTCGCCGCGGCCGGTGGGCTGGACGCGGTCGTCGGACATCGTGGGGTCCGGCTCTCCGGCGGACAGGTTCAGCGCCTCGCCTTCGCCCGGGCCCTGGCCGCCGACGCCGAACTCGTCCTCGCCGACGACGCCTCCAGTGCCCTGGACGCCCGCACCGAACTGGAGCTGTGGTCGGCCCTGCGCGACCGCGGTGCAACCGTGCTCTCCGCGACCTCCAAGCAGGCCGCACTCCGCCAGGCCGACGTCGTCGTGGTCCTCGCCGACGGAACTGTGGCGGCGGTCGGACCGTGGGCCGACCTGGCGGAGCGCTGGGGTCACCTGGCCGGCTGACCGGGCACCGTCGATCTCCCAGCGTGGGCTGATTGGATTCCGGCCATGACCGCCGAGTCCTTCCCCCGCCTGTCCGCCCGCACCCAGCGCTTCACCCTCGGGGCCCCGCGCAACCTGACCGTCGCCCCCGACGGCAGCCGCGTGGTGTTCCTGCGCTCGGCTTCTGGCACCGACCGCACCACGCTGCTCTGGGTCGCGGACGTCGGCGCGGACTCGGTGACCGAGCGGATCGTGGCCGACCCGCGGGACGTGTTCTCCGGCACCGAGGAGCTCTCCGCGCAGGAGCGGGCACGGCGCGAGCGGGCCCGGGAGGGCGCCGGGGGCGTGGTCGGGTACGCCACCGACGGCGCGGTCTCGGTCGTCGCGTTCGGGCTTTCCGGCTCCCTCTACGTCGCGGATCTGTCCGGCGGCGGCGTGCGCGCGCTGTCCACCCTCGAGCCGGTGATCGACCCGCGGCCGGACCCGACGGGACGTCAGATCGCCTACGTGGCGGGCGGAGCGGTGCGGGTCGTCGGCGTGGACGGCACCGGCGACCGCGAGCTGGCGGGCCAGGACGCGGGCGTCGACGTGAGCTGGGGGCTCGCGGAGTTCATCGCCGCCGAGGAGATGGGGCGCTACCGCGGCTTCTGGTGGTCCCCCGACGGGGAGGCCCTGCTGGTCGCCCGGACCGACAACACCCCGGTCCGGCGCTGGCACATCGCCGACCCGGCCCAGCCCGGGCAGCCCCCGGCCGAGATCGCCTACCCGGCAGCCGGAACGCCCAACGCCCTGGTGAGCCTGCACCTGCTCCGGCTCGACAGGACGCGGGTGGACCTCGAGTGGGACCGCGTCCGGTTCGAGTACCTGGCCGCCGTGCACTGGTCCGGCAACGGCAATCCGCTGCTGCTGGTGCAGACCCGCGACCAGCGCACGACCCAGATCCTGGAGGTCGAGACCGGCTCCGGGGCGACGGCGCCGCTGCACACCGAGACCGACCCGGTCTGGATCGACCTGATCGACGGGGTGCCGTCCTGGTCCTCGAGCGGAGAGCTGATCCGGGCCGCGGACTCCGGCGACGTCCGGCGCCTCCACCTCGGCCGCCGGGTGGTGTCCGGCGACCTGCAGGTGCGCGGGCTGCTGGGCAGCGTCGGTGGCGACGTGCTGTTCGCCGCCTCCGCGGACGAGCCGACCGAGGTGCACGTCTACCTGGCCGGGCCGAACGCGCCGGTACGGCTGTCCAAGTCCGCCGGCGTCCACACCGCGACCGCCGGCGGCCCGGTCGTCGCGCTGGCCTGCGCCTCACTGGACTGGCCCGGGCGGCGGACGTTGATCCTGCGCGATGGGATTCTGATCGGCGAGATCGCCTCGCACGCCATGACACCGCCGCTGTCCCCCGCGCCGCAGTTGCTGCGCGCGGCGCCCCGGGACGTCCGGACCGCCTTGCTGCTGCCGACCGGACACGTGCCCGGCACGTCGCTGCCGGTGTTGATGGATCCCTACGGCGGCCCGCACGCCCAGCGGGTCACCGCGGCCCGCAACGCCTTCAACGAACCGCAGTGGTGGGCCGACCAGGGCTTCGCGGTCGTGGTCGCCGACGGGCGCGGCACGCCCGGCCGGGGCACGTCCTGGGAACAGGCGATCGCCGGCGACGTGGCCGGGCCGATCTTGGAGGACCAGATCGATGCGCTGCACGCTGCGGCCAAGGAGTGCCCGGACCTGGACCTGAGCCGGGTCGGCATCCGTGGCTGGTCCTTCGGCGGCTACCTGGCCGCCCTCGCCGTGCTGCGCCGCCCCGAGATCTTCCACGCCGCGATCGCCGGCGCCCCGGTCACCGACTGGGCGCTCTACGACACCCACTACACCGAGCGTTACCTCGGCCACCCGGACACCTCGCCGGAGGCCTACGCCCGCACCTCGCTGATTACCGGCGCCGCCGCCCTGACGCGGCCCCTGCTGCTGGTGCACGGCCTCGCCGACGACAACGTCGTCGCCGCGCACACCCTGCAACTCTCCGGCGCCCTGCTCGCGGCGGGCCGGCCGCACCAGGTGCTCCCGCTCTCCGGCGTCACGCACATGACCCCGCAGGAGGTCGTCGCGGAGAATTTGCTGCTGTTCCAGCTGGACTTCCTGCGCAAGGCGTTAGGCGTTGCGTCCGAACAAGGGTGAGCTCTAACTCTCGCTAGTCGGACGTCGCAGGGCGCAGCGCATGCGGCCACTATTGTGCCGCCATGGACAAGGCGAAGCTCCAGGAGATGCAGGCCCCACTCAAGGCGCAGTACCGGGACGCCCCCGACGCCGCGCTGATCACCCTGTCCGCGGACGGCACGCTCGACGACGGCATCGCCTGCTCGGTGCAGACCGGCAAGGCCATGGTCGAAGCCGGGTTGCATCCCGCGTCGGGCGGCAACGGCCTCCAGGCCTGCTCCGGCGACATGCTGCTGCAGGCACTGGTCGCCTGCGCCGGCGTGACGCTGCGCGCGGTGGCCACCTCGCTGGAGATCCCGATCACCGGCGGCACCCTGCGCGCCGAAGGTGACCTCGACTTCCGCGGCACGCTCGGCGTGGCCAAGGACGCCGCGGTCGGCTTCACCGCGATCCGGCTGCACATCGACGTCGACACCGAGGCCGACGCCGAACAGCTCGCGACCCTGCTGAAGCTGACCGAGCGCTACTGCGTCGTCTACCAGACCCTCGCGGGCAACCCCCTGCTGAAGGTGGACCTCAGCTCGGCCTGATCTCTCCCACAACGTCCGACGATGCGAGCGCTATAGCTCACGGGGCATCGGACGCTACGAGGGAGCGCCCGTCAGGACGTGGGGTACTGCGCGGCCTTGCTGGCGCGGCCGCGGGTGCGCTCGCGGATCTTGGCGTCGAGTTCGACCTTGCGCAGCCGCACGAAGCCGGGGGTGACCTCGATGCACTCGTCCTCGCGGCAGAACTCCAGCGCCTGCTCCAGCGACAACAGGCGCGCGGGCACCAGCCGCTCGAGCTCGTCGCTGGTGGACTGGCGCATGTTGGTGAGCTTCTTCTCCTTGCAGATGTTCACGTCCATGTCCTCGGAGCGCGCGTTCTCTCCGACGATCATGCCCTCGTAGACCTCGGTGCCGGGCCCGACGAACATCGCGCCGCGCTCCTGCAGATTGGCCAGGGCGAACCCGGTCGCGGGGCCCTTGCGGTCGGCCACCAGGGAGCCCGAGGGGCGCGTGCGCAGCTCGCCGTGCCAGGGCTCGTACCTGTCGAAGACGTGATGCAGCAGGCCGGTGCCGCGGGTCTCGGTGAGGAACTCGGTGCGGAAGCCGATCAGGCCACGCGCCGGCACCCGGTACTCCATCCGGACCCAGCCGGTGCCGTGGTTGACCATCTGCTCCATGCGGCCCTTGCGCAGGCCGAGCAGCTGGGTGACGACGCCGACGTAGTCCTCGGGGACGTCGATGGTCATGTGCTCCATCGGCTCGCAGAGCTTGCCGTCGATCACCCTGGTGACGACCTGCGGCTTGCCGACGGTCATCTCGAAACCCTCGCGGCGCATCAGTTCGACCAGGATCGCGAGCTGGAGCTCACCGCGGCCCTGAATCTCCCAGGTGTCCGGCCGCTCGGTCGCCAGCATACGGATCGACACGTTGCCGACGAGCTCGGCCTCGAGCCGGTTCTTCACCAGACGGGCCGTCAGTTTCGTGCCGGACTGGCCCGACAGCGGCGAGGTGTTGATACCGATCGTCATCGAGATGGACGGCTCGTCCACGGTGATGAGCGGCAGCGGGACCGGGTTCTCCAGGTCGGCGAGGGTCTCCCCGATGGTGATCTCGGGGATACCGGCGATCGCGATGATGTCCCCGGCCCAGGCGCGCTCGGCCGGGACGCGCTCGAGGGCTTCGGTGAGGAAGAGCTCGGTGACCTTGACCCGTTCGACGGTGCCGTCGGTGCGGCACCAGGCGACCTGCTGGCCCTTGCGGATCTCGCCCTCGTACACCCGGCACAGCGCGAGGCGGCCCAGGTAGGGCGAGGAGTCCAGGTTGGTGACGTGGGCCTGCAGCGGTGCGCCCTCGGTGTACTCCGGCGCCGGGATGGTCTCCATGATCGTGTTCATCAGCGGGCGCAGGTCCGTGGCGTCGGGCATCGTGCCGTCGGCCGGGCGGGTCAACGAGGCGAGACCGGCCTTGGCCGAGGCGTAGATGATCGGGAACTCGATCTGGTGCTCGTCGGCGTCCAGGTCCAGGAACAGCTCGTAGACCTCGTCGACGACCTCGGCGATGCGGGAGTCGGGGCGGTCCACCTTGTTGATGCAGAGCACCACCGGCAGCTTCTTCTCCAGCGCCTTGCGCAGCACGAAGCGGGTGCCCGGCAGCGCACCCTCGGACGCGTCGACGAGCAGCACGACGCCGTGGATCATCTCCAGGCCGCGCTCCACCTCGCCGCCGAAGTCGGCGTGGCCGGGGGTGTCGATGATGTTGATGGTCAGCGGGTCGCCGGCGTCCGAGACCCACTGCACAGCCGTGTTCTTGGCCAGGATCGTGATGCCCTTTTCCCGCTCCAGGTCCATGGAGTCCATGACGCACTTGTTGACGTCCTGGCCCTCCCGGAAGGCGCCGGCCTGCCAGAGCATGGCGTCGACCAGCGTGGTCTTGCCGTGGTCGACGTGGGCGACGATTGCCACGTTGCGCAGATCGGAGCGAACGGGCACGACGGAACTCCTGACAGAAAGAAACACGGCGAACTACCCCTCATTGTCCCGTACCCGCGGGAGTGGTCACGATCACACGTCGGACGGGCTCAACCGGGCCCTGCGCCGCTGAAATAGCCGCGGATCGCCGGCGTGACCCGAGCGATCACCTCGTCCTCCGGCGCGGAGGCCAGCGGTTCGACCCGGACCACGTAGCGCATCAGGGCGACACCGACGATGTGCGCAGCCGCCAGATTGATTCGTAGCCCGAGGTCCGGCGCCGGCGGCAGGTGCTCCGCAACCCGGGCGAACAGGGCTGTGGAGATGAACGACCGCATCATCTCGGCGCCGATCTCACTGTTGGTGGCGGAGCGCAACAGCCCGAGGAACGGCGCCCGGGTGTCCGCGTCACGCCAGATCGAGAAGATGAACCGGATCATCCGATCGGCCACCTCGTCCGGCCCGGCCGCGCCCGCCAGCACGGTGGGAAGCACGTCAGCCGGGTTGAAGGGCAGCTGCATCGCGGCGACGAACAGGGCCTCCTTGCCCTTGAAGTAGTGATGCACCAGGGCCGGGTCGACGCCGGCCGCGCGGGCGATGCCGCGCATGCTCGCGCCGTCATAGCCCTGTGCGGCGAACTCCGCCCGCGCCGCCCCCACGATCAGGGCGGCCGTGTCCTCCCCACCCGAACCGCCGGAGGGTCGGCCCCGGCCGCGACGCGGCTTGTCCGCAACACTCACGCGCTCTGCCGACTCAACGTCGCGGCGCCGGCCGCCAGCGCGAGGAAGGCGGAACCGCCGATGATGGCGAGGTCCCGGCCGATCTGGCCGGTCAGCCCCCCTCGCTCGACCGACTCGGCCATCGCGTCCACGGCGTAGGACAGGGGCAGGAAATCGGAGATGGCGTTGAGGGTGGAGTTGAGTTGCTCGCGCGGCACGAGCAGCCCGCACAGCAGGAACTGGGGCAGGACGAACGCGGGCATCAACTGCACCGCTTGGAACTCGGTGCGGGCGAAGGCGCTGGCGAACAGACCGGCGGCCGCCCCGAACACGGCCACTGTCGACGCGGTGAGGAACATCGCCCAGCCGCCGCGGGTCTCGGCGTCCACGCCGTACCAGGTCATGGTCAGCCCGGTCGCGATCCCCGCCTGCACGATCGCCACCAGACCGAACGCGAATCCGTAGCCGAGCAACAGGTCGAGCTTGTTCATCGGCGTGGTCAGCAACCGCTCCAGCGTCCCGGTCCGCCGTTCCCGCAGGGTGGCCACCGAGGTCACAATGAACATGACGACGAATGGCATGAGGCCGAGCATCCGTGGGCCGATCTGGTCGAACCGACCCGGGATGTCGCTGTAGATCCAGCACATCAGGCCGAGGATCACCGACGGCAGCACCAACAGCATCACGACGGTGCGATGGTCGCGCCGCAGCTGGGTCAGCACCCGCGCCCCCGTGGCAAAGGTGATCCTGGGGTTCATGCCGCCACCTGCTCCCCGAGCATCGCGAGGAAGGCGTCCTCGGCGGAGGTGGTTCCGGTGCCGGCCAGCATTCCCTCGCGGGTGTCGGCGGCGAGCACCGCGCCCTCGCGCAGGAAGATCAGGCGGTCGCAGTGCTCGGCCTCGTCCATGACGTGGCTGGACACCAACAGCGTCGTTCCACCGGCGGCGAGTTCGGCGAAGAACTCCCAGAGCCGTCGGCGCAGCAGCGGATCCAGGCCCACGGTCGGCTCGTCGAGGACGAGCAGTGCGGGCCGGCCCACCAGCGCTGCCGCCAGCGACACCCGCGCCCGCTGCCCGCCGGAGAGCTGTTCGGCGCGGCGCCCGGCCAGGTCGGTGAGGTCCACCGCGGCGAGCGCAGCTGACGCTGCGTCAGCCCCGGCGCCCACCATGGCGCCGAAGTAGCGCACGTTCTCGGCCACGGTGAGATCGCCGTAGACCGACGGCGCCTGGGTGACATAGCCGACCCGGTGCCGCAGCTCCGACGAGCCCGCCGGCAGCCCGAGCACGGACACGCTGCCGGCGAAGCGCTGCACCCCGACGATCGTGCGCATCAGGGTCGTCTTGCCACAGCCGCTCGGCCCGAGCAGGCCGGTGATGGACCCTGCCGCCACGTCGAGCCCGTCGACGGTGAGCACCCGCCGTCCGCCGCGGGTCACCGAGAGGTCCCGCATCACCACCGCTGAATTCATCATATGATGAATATTGACCTCACCGGAGCCGCACGTCAAATCGGATCGATCCGGCGGGGGCGCAGCCGCGAGGATGTTGCCGTGATGGATCTCCCCGACGGCCTGCAGCTGCGCCTGGCCGCTCCCGCCGACGCCGATGCCATCCAGGCCCTGATGACCGCCTCGGTGGCGGCGATCTTCCCCGCGTTCTACGACCCGGAGCAGACCGCGAGCGGCCTGCGGTACATCGGCGTGCTGGACCTGACGCTGGTCGAGGACGGCACCTACTTCCTCATCGAGGCGCCGGACGGAGCCTTGGCCGCCTGCGGCGGCTGGAGCCGGCGAGACAAGCTGTTCAACGGCGCGCAGGTGACCGGGGTCGAGGCCCGGCTGCTCGACCCGGCCACCGAGCCGGCCCGGGTGCGCGCGATGTTCGTGCACGGCGACTGGACCCGTCGCGGCCTCGGGACCCGCATCCTGGAGGCCTGCGAGGACGCCGCCCGCGCGGAGGGCTTCACCGAGCTGGCCCTGATGGCGACGATGCCCGGCCTGCAGCTCTACCGGTCCTGGGGCTTCGGCGACGAACAGCCGCAGGAACTGCCGATGCCGGACGGGGTCCTCGTGCCCGGCGTCGCGATGTCGAGAAGGGTCACGTAGTGGTGTGTCTGCGAATTGAGGCGGTGTAGGCGCCGCGGACGCTGCCGAATCAATTCGCAGGCGGACCACTAGCCCCGCAGTCCAATCCGCAGACCACTAATCCCGCGGCGGGGCGCACCCTCCGCACGTAACCTCACCGGTGTGACCGAACGCTTCGTGCCCACCGCGCGCACCCGCCCGAACCGACTCCGGGAACGGGTGCAGGACGACGTCGCCGGCGTGCATGCCGTTCTCGACGCCGGCCCCGTCTGTCACGTCGGCTTCACCGGACCTGACGGCCCGACAGTTCTGCCCACTCTGCATGTGCGCATCGGCGACCAGATCTACCTGCACGCCTCCACCGGCAGCTGGTTGCGCCGGCTCGAGGGCCAGCAGATCTGCCTGACCGTTACCTGCGTGGACGGCCTGGTGCTGGCGCGCTCGACCTTCCACCACTCGATGAACTACCGCTGCGCCATGGTCTTCGGGGCGCTGCGCACGGTCACCGACGAGCGGGAGAAATTGGCCGCGCTGGACGCCTTGGTCGAGCGGCTGTCCCCCGGCCGTTCCCGCGAGGCCCGGGGCCCCAACCCGCGGGAGCTCGTCGCCACCGCGGTCGTGGCGTTGCGCATCCATGAAGCGACGGCGAAGGTCCGCACCGGCGGCCCGAAGGACGACGAGGAGGACATGGGCCTCGACGTCTGGGCCGGCGTGATCCCGGTCCGCACCGTCCTCGGCGAGCCCGAGCCCGACGGCGTCCCCCCGCGACCGCTCCCCGCTGGTGCGCTGACTCCTGGATGGACGTCGAGCGGCTCGGAGATCCGCTAGTCCCTACCGGGCACATCGGGGTCGAGCGCGCCCTTCATCGCCCGCTGGGTGCGCCAGTAGGTGTTGGTGAGGAAGTTGCGCTCCGGGTCGATCCACGTCGGTGGCCGGAGCTGTGGCCTTCGGTCTGGTCCGAGTTCGACGTCCCAGCCGTCGCGGTGGATCACGACATGGTGGTGCTCGCAGAACAGGCCCATCTTGTCCACGTCGGTGCGTCCGCCCTCGGCCCACGATGGGAAGTGGTGGGCGATGCAGAATTCGGCCGGCCTGGTGCAGTCGTGGAACTGGCAACCGGTGTCGCGGGCGACCAGGGCGATCCACTGGGACGGGGTGACGGTGCGGACCCGGCGGCCCATCTCCAGCGGGGCCTTGTCCTTGGTCATGATCACCGCGATCAGGTCCGCGTCGCAGGCGATCCGTTGCAGGGCGTGGCCGGAAAGCTCCTCACCCGAGGCGGTGGTGCCGAACCCGGCGCCGGTGCGCAGGGTCTCGGCGGTGGCGGTGATGACCAGTCGGGGTCGTTCCCCGCGGGCCCGGGGTCCGCGGCCCTTGCGCAGTGCTTGGGCGATCAGGTCGAGCATCGCGTCGGCGCGGCGGACCTGGGGGACGCGGGGGTCCTTGGCGCCGTCGGGGCCGGGCTGCGGGGCCGAGATCGCCGACATCGCGGCTTTGACCAAGGCGATGTTCTCGTCGGTGTCGCGCCAGGACAGGGTCTGGGTGCCGTCGTGGTTGTCCCGGATGTTGCACCCGCGCCGTTCCCGGGCGATCTCCTCGCGGTCCAGCGTGCCGTCGGGGTCGATGCAGGCATCGATGCGCTTGCCCATCCGGCGCAAGTCGTGGGCGTTGAAGGTGCCGCTCTGGGCGAGCAGAAATGTCTCGGCGTCGGCCTTGGCCTGGAAGGAGGCCTTCTTGGGCAGGCCGGCCACGACACCGGTGATGGCGCGGGCCTGTTCGTAGGAGACGGTGCCGGCGGTGAACGCGGCGCCGGTGTCGCGGCACTGCTCGCTGAGGCGCTGCATCATGCGGATGCGTTCCCCGGCCAGTTGCGGGGACATGTGCAGGATGCGGATCAGCCAGGCGCGCAGATTCGGCGCCCCGACCGTGGTCGGGATGGAACGGGACTCGACCTCGCTCAGCAGCCGCAAGCTCGCGGCGGTCTGCTGGGCCTCGACGACGTGGTGGCCGCGGGTCATACCCGCGACCTCGCCATCAGAGAGCTGCCACGCCGACTCGTTCAGCAACGTGGTGAACGCCGAGGTCGCGGCCTTCATCGCCGCGTACGCCTCGATCAGGTCCCCACCCATACCGTCAACCTACGACCCACCACTGACAGTTCGCTTCAGCCTCGGTAGACCCAGAAACCCCTACTGCATCTACAGCCTGACGCTTCGTCAGTCCTAGCCGCGGCGGAACAGGCGGGCGAATAGTCCGGTGCCGGGCTCCCGCGGATGCCCTTCGCACCAGTTCTCCGCCGGGATGCCGCTGCGGACCGCCTCGACATGCGCGCCACAGCCGGACCAGGTGATCTTCTGGCACTGCCGGCAGGTGGTGGCTCTACACATCAGCTGTTCCAGTCCGGGCGCAGGGGGAAGTTCGCGGTGCCGACGTCGTCGCAGCGGACGCCGAGCACCTGGTGCAGCTCGATGAAGCGGCAGTCGAAGCCGACCCGGCAGGCGGCCATGTAGAGCAGCCAGATCCGGGCCCGGTTGGCGCCGACCTCGGCGACGGCCTCGTCCCAGTTCGACTCGAGGTTCGCGCACCAGCCCTTGAGCGTCATGGCGTAGTGCTCGCGCAGGTTCTCCTGGTGGCGCACCTCGAGGCCGTTGTCCTGCATGGCCGAGACGATGTCGCCGACGCCCTCCAGCTCCCCGTCCGGGAAGACGTAGCGGTCGATGAACTTGCCGGCCTTCGCGGGCTGCGCGGTGGACGGCCGGGTGATGCAGTGGTTGAGGATCCGCCCGTAGGGCCGCAGCTTGCCGCGCAGGAAGGTGAAGTAGGCCGGCAACTGCCTGGCGCCGATGTGCTCGGTGAGTCCGATCGAGGAGATCGCGTCGAAGCCGTCCTCGGGCACGTCGCGGTAGTCCAGGTGCCGGACCTCGGCGAGGTGTTCGAGGCCCTCCTCCTTGATCCGGTGCTGCGCCCACGCCGCCTGCTGGGCGGACAGCGTCACGCCGAGCGCCCGGACCCCGTACTCCTTGGCCGCGTGCCGGACCATGCCGCCCCAGCCACAGCCCACGTCGAGCAGGCGCATGCCGGGCTTGAGCCCGAGCTTGCGCGCGACCAGGTCCTGCTTGGTCCACTGCGCCTCCTCCAGCGAGGCGGCCGCCTTCGGGAAGACCGCGCAGGTGTAGGACATCGACGGTCCGAGCACCCACTCGTAGAAGCGGTTGGACACGTCGTAGTGGTGGGAGATCGCCCGGCTGTCACGGAGCCGGGTGTGCCGCATGATCCCGCCCTTGTGGCGGATCTCCTCCGGCGGCGGCTCGACCGGGCGCAGGTTCTGGATCCCGAAGTCGCGCAGCAGTTCCAGCCGGGCCCGGGTCGACAGGGTCTCTCCGCCGCCGCCGGCGCCCAGGCCGTACAACGCCAGGTAGAGGTCGCCGTGCACCTTGAGGTGGCCGGTGATGTAGGCGCGGACCAGCCCCAGCTCGCCCGGCGAGCTCAACAGGTAGCTCAGCGCGGTGCGGGAGGTGATGTCGACGGTGACCTCGGCGTCCGGGTCGCCGCCCACGCTGCCGTCGAACGCGGTCACCCGCGTCGGGACGCGCGGGCTCAGCACGCGGGCGAACACTTCCGCGATGCCTGGCCGACTCATGCCCGTCCTCCTGACCGTTACCGGTTGCGCACGCACTTGGCGTACAGATCGAGCAACCGTGCCTCGGGATCGTAAGTCTTCTTCACGACCTCGTACGCAGGGCCGTTGTAGAGGCGCCAGAACTCGTCCTCGGAATAGAAGGACGTCGAGTACAGCGACTTGCGTCCCCCGAGGCCGTCGACCACCCGCTCGATCAGTTGGTTGTGGTCCCCGTCGGCCTGGCCGGGCGCGAGCGGCACCGTGGACCAGAAGCCGAAGTTGACGTAGAGCGAGTCGGTGAAGCGGTAGAGCGGCCACTCGGCGTCCGGGTCGCGCTGACGTAGCGGGCAGATCCAGAACGGCTCGATCGGGATGTCCCGTAGGAAGAACTCGCAGAACTCCTCGGCGCGCCCGATCGGCACCTCGATGTCCTGCACGACGTCCTCACGCGGGGCCAGCCCGCGCAGCTTCTCGATCCGGGCGTTGAGGTGGGTGCGTCGCTCGAAGGCGACGATCTTCCAGTACACGTCCGAGCGCAGGAACCTGCGGCCGGCGAGCCGGCGCACCCACTTCTTCTGCGCCCCGAACGCCCGCGAGCACCAGAACCAGTCGGTGTCCCAGCGCCACAGGTAGTCGCGGGTGGTCAGGAAGTCCTCGGCCTTGCTCTGCAGCGAGCGGTAGTAGATCTCGGTCCAGGTGTAGTCGGAGAGGTGCGTCGCCTCGTCGACGAAGGTGCCGACGGTCAGGTACAGCTCGTCACGGGAGAACACGGTGCCGTCGACGAAGTCGACGGGACGCCCGTCCAGCGTCCGCTCCGTGCACAGCCGCGCCATCTCGGCGAACAGCGGGCCAGGCTCGCGGAAGCGCAGGTGCCGCAGCGCGACGAACGCCTTGACCGGTTCCAGCTCAATCTCGAGGCGCAGCGCGTAGCCGAGCGTGCCGTAGGAGTTCGGGAAGGCGTGGAACAGGTCGGCGTGCTCATTGTCGGCGCGGGCCACGATCACCCGGCCGTCGCCGGTGAGGATCTCCATCTCGCTGACCGACTCGTGCGGGCAGCCGTTGCGGAAGGACGAGGACTCGATGCCGAGCCCGGTCACCGCGCCGCCCAGGGTGATGGTCTTCAGCTGCGGGACGACCAGCGGCATCAGCCCGTACGGCAGGGTCGCGTCGACGAGCTGCTCGTAGGTGACCATGCCCTCGACCGAGGCGGTCCGGGCCACCGGGTCGACGTGCAGGACGTGGGTGAAGGACGTGACGTCCAGCCCGGGGGCGGTGGTGGCCGCGCGCTGACGGAACAGGTTGGAGGTCTTCTTCGCCAGCCGGACCGGGGCGTCGGGCGGGATCGCCTGGAACTGCTCCACCAGACGTGCCACCCGCTGCGCGTGGCTGGTGGGGTGTTCCATGGCCACAGTGTCCGTGGTGACGCCTGTGCGGGGCAATTCCCTTAGGGTTCGCGCATGGCGACCCCGGCGCCCCGCCGCACCGGACGCGAGGGCGCCCTCGGCGAGATCGAGGACTGGTTCGTCGCCCGCGGCGTCCCCCACCTGATCGACGGCTACAGCGCCACCCGCGATGTGCTGACCCGATCGGTGCCCGTGCTCAGCCTGATCTTCGTCGCCGAGGTGCTCGGCGCCACCGAGCTGGAGTGGCCGTGGTGGGGCAATGTGCTCGCGCTGCTCGGAGGGCTGGGCGCGCTGCTCGGGTTCTGGGCCGGGTTCAACAAGTTCCGCGCCCGCCCGCTGCTGGCCCGCCCGGACGACGTCGGGCCACCTGAGCTCGCCCTGTTCGTGATCGCCCCGGCGCTGCTTCCGCTGATCTTCGGTGGCCATGCCGGGGCCGCGGCGCTGACCGCTGCAGCGAACCTGGCCGCCATCGGGCTGGTCTACCTGGGGATCAGCTACGGCGCGGTCCCGCTGACCCGGTGGGCTGCGATCCACCTCGTCCGCGAGCTGAGCTCCGTGCTCAGCCTGAGCGCGCGGGCGCTGCCGCTGCTCCTCGTCTTCGGGGTCGTCCTGGTGGTCAACACCGAGGTCTGGCAGATGTCGGCCTCGCTGGACACCGCGTCGCTGGTCGCCACCGTCGGGCTGTTCGTCGTGGTCGGAGCCGCCCTGCTGGCGGCCCGAATCCCCCGCGAGGTGCACGGACTGGAAATCTGGGACGGCCCGGAGGACCTGGCGCGCCGTCTGGCCGGCACCCCGGCCGAGCAACTGGCGAACCGCTGGACTGATGGAGCCGACTGCCCGGCGCCCCCACCGCTGCGGCGCCGGCACTGGGCCAACCTCGGACTGGTGCTGCTGTTCGCCCAGGGCCTGCAGGTGCTGCTGGTCGCGGTGACCGTCGGAACGTTCTTCGCCGGCTTCGGGATGCTCGCCATCACCCCGCAGACAGCCGAGGCCTGGACCGGCAGCGGCCTGGACCGCTGGGCGAGCCTCGACCTGGGCGACCGCGACCTCGTGCTCTCCGGCGAACTGGTCAAGGTCGCGGTCTTCATCGGCGGGCTCGCCGGGCTGTCGTTCGCGATCTCCGCCCTGACCGATGAGACCTACCGGCGCGAGTTCACGGGCGACGTGCTGGGCGATCTGCGTCAGGTCCTCGCTGTCCGCGCGGCCTACCTGGCGGCGCTGGCTGCTCGATGACAGCCCGGCGAGCACCCGGTGTCGCCGATGTGAGAACTTCCACAACGCCTGGCGACGTTGTCGCGGGCTGACCCGGCGTCAGACCCACAGCTATGGTTGCGAACAGGGGACCTACCTGCACTTATGAGGTAACCCTAACTTCATCGGGCCCCCGCGCTCCTGGTCAAGATCGGATCTGCGCAGGTCATCGCGGCTTCAAGTGCGAATTCCTCACGTCCACCCAGCGTGAGTTCGGGCGGCTCGGTGCGCAATGATTCCGAGCGGCCTGGTCCCCCGCCGGGCGAGCAACCCCCTGCATCAGGAGTACCGCCGATGGCTGGCACCGGAGTTTTCTCCCCCGGACGCGCCAAGATCGAGGCCCGCACACTTCGGCGGGATCGATGGTGGCTGGAGCCGGCGATCACCTTCACGGTGTTCACGGCCTTCATCATCTACTCGACGATCCGCGCGTTCTGGGACGTCAACATCTACTCGGCCGAGGACCACCTGCTCTCGCCGTTCTACTCGCCGTGTCTGACCAACGACTGTCCCGAGGGCGCCTCGCACCTGGGCACCCCGGTCGGTGACTGGTTCCCGCTCTCGCCGGCGCTGCTGATCCTCATCCTGCCGCTCGGCTTCCGGATGACCTGTTACTACTACCGAAAGGCCTACTACCGGGCCTTCTGGCTCTCGCCCCCGGCCTGCGCCGTGGCCGAGCCGCACACCAAGTACACCGGCGAGACCCGGTTCCCGCTGATCTTCCAGAACGCGCACCGCTGGTTCTTCTGGCTCTCGCTGCCGCTCCCGATCCTGATCGGCTACGACGGCATCGACGCGATCTACGCCGACGGCGAATGGAAGTTCGGCCTCGGCGCCCTGGTGCTGCTGGTCGCGGCGGTCACGTTGCTGGCCTACTCGCTCTCGTGCCACTCGTGCCGGCACATCATGGGCGGCCGGCTGAACCACTTCTCCAAGCATCCGATCCGCTACTGGGGCTGGACGCAGGTGACCAAGCTCAACGGCAAGCACATGCAGCTGGCGTGGATCTCGCTGATCGCCGTCTGGTTCGCCGACTTCTACGTCCTGATGGTCGCTGCCGATGTGTTCGGCGACCCGCACATCGGCTGAGGGAACCTGAGATGACTGAGCTCGAACGCCACAGCTACGACGTCCTCGTGATCGGCGCCGGCGGCGCCGGTCTGCGTGCGGCGATCGCTGCCCACGAGGCGGGGGCCCGCACCGCGGTGGTCTGCAAGTCTCTGCTCGGCAAGGCCCACACCGTCATGGCCGAGGGCGGCATCGCCGCGGCCATGGGCAACGTGTGGCCGGAGGACAACTGGAAGGTCCACTTCCGGGACACCATGCGCGGCGGCAAGATGCTGAACAACTGGCGGATGGCCCAGTTGCACGCGCAGGAAGCTCCCTCCCGGGTCTGGGAGCTCGAGGAGTGGGGCGCGCTGTTCGACCGCACCAAGGACGGGTTGATCTCCCAGCGCGACTTCGGTGGCCACCGCTACGCCCGCCTCGCCCACGTCGGTGACCGCACCGGCCTGGAGATGATCCGCACGCTGCAGCAGCGCGTCGTCGCTCTCGGGATCGATGTGTACATGGAGTGCACGATCACCCGGCTGCTCACCGACGGCACCGGCGAGGCCGCGCACGGCGCCAACCGCGGCAACATCGCCGGCGCGTTCGGCTACTGGCGCGAGACCGGCCGCTTCGTCGCCTTCGACGCCCCCGCGGTCATCCTGGCCACCGGCGGCATCGGCAAGACCTTCAAGGTCACCTCGAACTCCTGGGAGTACAGCGGGGACGGCCACGCCCTCGCGGCGCGCGTCGGAGGCACGCTGCTCAACATGGAGTTCATCCAGTTCCACCCGACCGGAATGGTCTGGCCGCCGTCGGTGCGCGGCATCCTCGTCACCGAGTCGGTGCGTGGTGATGGCGGCATCCTGAAGAACTCCGACGGCAAGCGCTTCATGTTCGACTACATCCCGGAGTTCTTCAAAGCCGATACCGCGGACACCGAGGCCGAGGCCGACCGCTGGTACGAGGACAAGACGAACAACCGCCGCCCACCGGAGCTGCTCCCCCGCGACGAGGTCGCGCGCGCGATCAACGCGGAGGTCAAGGCCGGCCGCGGCACCCCCGCCGGTGGCGCGTTCCTGGACATCGCCAGCCGCCGCACCCCGGAGTACATCCGCAAGCGGCTGCCCTCGATGTACCACCAGTTCAAGGAACTGGCGGACGTCGACATCACCGCTGAACCCATGGAGGTCGGCCCGACCTGCCACTACATCATGGGCGGCGTCGAGGTGGAGCCGGACACTGCAGCCGCGATGGTGCCGGGCCTGTACGCAGCCGGCGAGGTCGCGGGCGGCATGCACGGCTCGAACCGCCTCGGCGGCAACTCGCTCTCGGACCTGATCGTGTTCGGCAAGCGGGCCGGCGACGCCGCCGCCGACTACGCGAAGGGCCTGGGCAGCGCACCCAAGGCGGCGGACGGTCAGATCGAGGTGGCCTCGAAGGAGGCGCTCGCGCCGTTCGAGCGCGAGGGCGGGGAGAACCCCTACGCCCTGCACCAGGAACTGCAGACCACGATGAACCTCCTGGTCGGCATCATTCGCGACGCCGACGAGATGCGCGACGCCCTGGCCAAGCTTCAGGAGTTCAAGGACCGCGCGAAGAACGTCACCGTCGAGGGCAACCGGATGTTCAACCCGGGCTGGCACCTCGCGGTCGACCTGAACAACATGCTGCTGTGTTCGGAGATGGTCGCCAAGGCGGCCCTGGAGCGCGAGGAGAGTCGCGGCGGGCACACCCGCAACGACTTCCCGAAGGCCGACCCGGAGTGGGGCAGCAAGAACCTCATCCTGTCCGAGAAGGACGGCGAGGTCTCGCTCGTGCACAAGCCGCTGCCGGTCATGCCGGACGATCTCAAGGTCCTGTTCGAGGAGTCCAAGTGACGATCACCGAGTCGGCCAACAACCCCAAGGCCTTTGCGCCGGGCGTCGACAAGTCCAAGAGCTACCAGGCCAACTTCAAGGTCTGGCGGGGCAACTCCGAGACCGGTGCGCTGCAGGACTACAGCGTCGAGGTCAACGACGGTGAGGTCGTCCTCGACATCATCTTCCGGATTCAGGCCGACCAGGCCAACGACATGGCCGTGCGCTGGAACTGCAAGGCGGGCAAGTGCGGCTCGTGCTCGGCCGAGATCAACGGCCGCCCGCGCCTGATGTGCATGACCCGGATGTCCGCGCTGCCGCCGGGCGAGGAGGTCGTGGTCACCCCGATGCGGGCCTTCCCGGTGATCAAGGACCTGGTCACCGACGTCTCGTTCAACTACGAGAAGGCCAAGCAGATCCCGGCCTTCGCCCCGAAGCCGCGCGAGGCCGACGGCACGTACCGGATGCAGCAGATCGACGTCGAGCGGGGCCAGGAGTTCCGCAAGTGCATCGAATGCTTCATGTGCCAGAACGTCTGCCACGTCGTCCGTGACCACGAGGAGAACAAGAAGTCCTTCGCCGGGCCGCGGTTCTTCATCCGCCTCGCCGAGCTCGACATGCACCCGCTCGACACCAACGACCGGCAGATGCTCGCGCAGGAGAAGCACGGCCTGGGCATGTGCAACATCACCAAGTGCTGCACCGAGGTCTGCCCCGAGCACATCAAGATCACCGACAACGGGATCATCCCGCTCAAGGAGCGCGTGGTCGACCGCAAGTACGACCCGCTGTTCAAGATCCTCGGCCTGAGCAAGAAGAAGACGAACGACTAGCCGGGCGGGCGCTCCTCGTCCCCGAGAATGCCGGGCAGGGTGCGGAACGGGCCTCCGCGGGAGTCCGCCGAGGCAGCGGGCGACTCGTCGCAGCCGGCCGACGCGCAGTCGACCGCGGCCTGCGCCGGCTCGTTCTGCATGGGGCCGAGCAGGCCCACGGGGTCCAAGGTCTCGGCCGGCTCGCGGTAGTCCGCGGTCAGGCTCGCCCGGACGGCCGCCGGCATGTCGGCCACGCCGGACATCAGCAGCCGGAAGAACTCGAAGTAGCCGCCCTTCTGCATCCCGCCGAAGAACAGATCGGTGTCCAGCCGCTCGGCGTTCGAGTGGCTGTCCGGGGCCTGCTCGCCGCTGCGGGTGATCACCAGGTCCAGGCTCGGGATCACGAAGACGTGCTGCCCGTGGCTGCCCCAGCTGTAGTACATGTCCGCCGGGGCGCTCGCGATCCAGGGCCGCGCGGGGCTGATCACGCGACGGATCATGATCGAGGCATTCACCTGGCTCTGTCCGCTGCGGCACGAGTTCAGCCACACCAGGAAGCCGTAGCCACAGTTGGCCGACGTCCCGGTGTGCAGCATCCTCAGGTAGGACCGGTCGATGAGGCGCTCTCCGGCGAAGACGCCCTGACCCCGCATCAGTTCCCCGAGCCGGCCGAACTCCAGCGGGCGCAGGAGCAGACCCGCGTGCCCCATCGTGGTGCCGGACCGGTCCCGCTGCCACCAGTAGGCCGAGAGCGGGATGCCGAGCTTGTCGAAGAACTCGCGCTGCGCGAACTCCTGATAGTCCTCGTCCCGACCGGCCCCCCGCAGCGCGTGCTGCACGACCCAGTTCAGTACCGACGGCGTGGTCTGCTCGTACTCGAAGTACTCCCCCTGGCGGTGTCGCAACGGCATCGCCATCGCCTGCCGCGGCCCGGCCACATCCGCGCTCAGCGCCAGCCCACGGAACCAGTTCAGCTCCAGACCCGACGTCATGGTGAGCAGGCTGCGCACGGTGATCGCCCGGTGGTGCGCATCGCCCACGCCATCGGGCAGGTAGCGCCCGATGGGGGCATCCACCGAGATCAGGCCCTGCCGGACCGCGACTCCGGCGATCAGCGCGGAGACGGTCTTGGTCTGGCTCCAGTTCTGGCGCGGGATCCGGTCGGTCGCGGCGTCCAGCGCGCCCTCGGCGACCAGGCAGCCGTGCCGGAACACCTTGAGGTTCTCCGCACCCTCGGCGACCCAGTAGTCCATGGCGGCGCGCACGGCGGCCGGGTCCAGCCCGACTGCTTCGGCAGCCGCCCGCGGATACTCCCCGGTCCGGGTGATCGCGCAGCCCGCCGGCGGGGTCTCGGTAGAGGCGACCTGAGCGGCGGCGGCCTGAGCGGCGGCGACCTGAGCGGCGGCGGCCTGAGCGGCGG
>NZ_JACDFE010000216.1 GCF_013815995.1 Sporichthya sp. | reverse complement strand
GGCCTCGGCCGCGCCGGCGCCGGCCAGCGCCGCCACGAGACCGACCGTCAGCACCGCGCTCGGTCGACGGGGTACCGGCCTGCGCATGTCGCGAGCATAAGCACGCGCGTCCGATTGGTGCCGTACCGTCATGGAATGAGGAGGGCGGCCAGGTTCTGGGGTACCGCTGGGCCGGCCCTGGTCGCCGTTGCGGCGATCGGTGCCGCCGTGACGGTGCTGCCGGGAGCGGCGTCCGCCGCTCCGGTCGCCGGTGGCCGCGTCGCCTACATCGGCGAGCTGGACGGCAACGCCGAGCTGTTCGTGGTCGAGGCAGCCGGCGGCGCTCCGGTCCGGCTGATCGCCGACCCGACCAGCGTCGAGGCGCACCCGTCGTTCTCGCCCGACGGCACCCGCGTCGTCTTCGGCAGCAACCGCGCCGGTACCGACGACATCTGGGTGATCAACCTCGACGGCACCGGGCTGACCCGGCTGACCACCGGCGACCTGCCCTCGATCGAGCCGTCGTTCTCACCCGACGGCATGCGGATCGTGTTCACCGGTCTGAAGGCCGGCAATGCCGATCTCTACGTGATGGACGCCAACGGGAAGAACCGCAAACAACTCACCGACCGGAGCGAGACCGAGTATCAGCCGACCTGGTCCCCGGACGGGAAGAGGATCGCCTTCACCAGCCTCCGGGACGGCAACGGCGACGTCTACGTGATGGACGCAGCCGGCGGCAGGGCCACCCGGTTGACCCACACCCTCGCCTTCGACACCCACGCCGCGTTCTCCCCGGACGGCACCCGGATCGCCTTCAGCAGCACCATCTCCGGCGACCCGGAGATCTGGGTGATGGGCGTCGACGGGCGCACCCCACGCCAGCTCACCCACGACCCGGGCTTCGACGCCACTCCGTCCTTCTCGCCGGACGGCACCCGGATCGTCTTCGACAGCGACCGTGACGGCGAGGACGAGTTGTACGTCATGACGGTCGACGGCAAGCGGACCAGCAAGCTGACCGCGAACGACTACGGCGACACCCAGGCCGACTGGGGTGTGGCCGGCCCGCTCACCCCGGCCCCGGCCACCGCGCCCGAGGCCGCGCCGAGCCCGGCACCGGCGGTCCCGGGCCTACCCGCGATCCCGGGGCTGCCGGAGGTCCCCGGCATCGCCGCGCCGTGCGCCCCGGTGGAGAACGTGGTCCGCGAACTGCTGGGTCAGCCGCCGATCGTCTGTTAGATGTCCTGCCCAGGGCCGTCGGTCGCCCAGCTCGCACCGGTCGTCGCTCACTGGGAACGGTAGGACAAACGAAAGCCCCTGCCGGCCCGGTGACCGGCAGGGGCTTTCGCGCTGCTGAACGTGGCTGGCGCTGGTGGTGCTAGACCACTGCCTTGTCGGCGTGCTTGCTGAAGGACAGACCCTCGAAGTCCTTCTCCATCACGCCGTTGAGCTCGCCGAAGAAGCCGGCGGCACCGCCGAAGTAGAAGTAGACCGCGCTCTGGGACTTGCCCTCGACGTTGGCGCCGAGGAACCAGGAGTGCTGGCTCGTTCCGGATTTGATGATGGTGTTGAAGTCGAGCAGCATCTTGCAGTGCTCGTTGTAGGCGCTCGCCGCTTCGGCCGTCGGTTCGATGACGTCGGCGCCGACCGACTGGGCCTTGCGAATCGCGCCACCGATGAACTTGACCGACTTGTCGATGACCACCGGGATGTTCGCGAACGGTGACTGCGGCCCGGAGAGCATGAAGAAGTTCGGATACCCGTCGACCGTGATGCCCATGAACGTCGCCGGTTCCGGGTTCCACTTCTCCTGCAGCGTGCGGCCATCGGTACCGCGCACGTTCATTTGCGCGAGAGCACCGGTCATGGCGTCGAAGCCGAGCGCGAAGACGATCACGTCAGCCTCGTGCACGGTGCCGTCGGCAAGCCTGACGCCGGTCTCGGTGACGTCGGTGATGGCGTTGTTCGCCACCGACACCAGCTTCACATTCTCCCGGTTGAAGCTCTCGTAGTAGTGCGTGCCCATCGGTGGGCGCTTGCCGCCGTAGTAGTACGTCGGGCAGAGCAGGTCGGCGGTCGCCGGGTCCTTCACGATCGCGCGGATCTTGTTGCGGACGTACTCGGCGGCGGCCTCATTGACCTCGGTGTTGACCAGGAGGTCGTCGAAGGTCTCGAACAGGAACCGGAAGCCGCCGGCCTCCCAACCCGCGTCGAAGACCTGGTTCCACTGGTCCTTCGGCACGTCGGTCGACATCCGGTTCGCCGCGTCCATCGCGAAGGCGAACACCTGCACGTCGGTCTGGGCCCAGATCTTGTCGTAGTTGCGCTTGATCTCGGCCAGGTGGTTCGGCTCGAGTGCGTGGTTGCGGGTGGGCACCACGTAGTTCGGGGTGCGCTGAAGGACCGTCAGCTGCGCGGCGTCGCGGGCGACCACCGGGATCAGCTGGACCCCGGTCGCGCCGGTCCCGATCAGCACGACCTTCTTGCCGGCGAAGTCCACCGGCTCCTTCGGCCACTTCGCCGTCATCATCCACTCGCCGCGGAAACTGTCCAGGCCCGGGAACGGTGGCTTGAGGGCCAGGTGCAGCAGGCCCGTCGCGCTGATCAGGTACCGGCAGGTGAAGGTCTCCCCGTCGGTGGTGCTGACCGTCCAGGTGTTGGAGGCCTCGTCGTAGGTGCACCCGTTCACCCGGGTGGTGAACTGGATGTCCTTCCGCAGGTCGAGACTATCGACGGCGTGGTTGAAGTACGCCTCCACCTCGGGCTGGCCCGGGAAGCGCTCGGTCCAGTTCCACTCCTGGCACAGCTTGTCGTCGAAGGAGAAGCAGTAGGTCCAGGCCTCGCTGTCGGTACGGGCGCCGGGGTAGCGGTTCCAGTACCAGGTGCCGCCGACGCTGGTGCCGGCTTCCAGCACCCGGGCGGAGAGGCCCAGCTGGCGCGTCTCCCAGAGCGAACGGACGCCGGCGAAGCCGCCGCCGACGATGACTGCGTCGTAATGGGTCGTCACAGGGACCACTTCTCCTTCACCGCGTCCGCGAGCTGGCCGACCGCCACCTTCTGCTGCGCCACGACGCCGCCCATCCACATGAAGCCGTGGATCATCGAGGCGTTGTGCAGGTGGGTGACCTTCGAGCCTGCGGCCGCCAGCTTCTCCGCGTATTGCGTGCCCTCGTCGCGGAGCGGGTCGAAGCCCGCCGTGATGACGACGGCGTCCGGGAGGTTGCTCAGGTCGGTGGCCCGGGCCGGGAACACGTAGGGGTCCTTCGGGTCCTGATCCGGCGTCAGGTACAGGTCGGCGAAGTAATCCATCGACCGCTGCGTGAGCAGGTAGCCAGAGCCGTTCTCGGTCCGCGAGGGGAAGGTCGAGTCCTGCACGTCGGTGATCGGGTAGATCAGGATCTGCAGGTCGATCGCCGGGCCGCCCTGGTCCCGCGCCATCAGCGCGACACCGGCGGCCAGGGCACCGCCGGCGCTGTCGCCGGAGACCGCGAGGCGGCTGCCGTCGCCGCCGAACTCGCTGATGTTCCCCACCGCCCACTGGGTGACCGCGTAGCAGTCGGTGAGCTGCGCCGGGGCCCGGTCCTCGGGGGCGAGGCGGTACTCGACGTTGACGACCACACAACCCGTCAGATTCGCCAGCTCACGGCAGGGCTTGTCGGCGATCTCCAGGGTGCAGAGGGCATAGCCGCCGCCGTGGAAGTACAGGATCACCGGTCGCGAGCCCTCGGTGTGCGGGGTGTAGATGCGGGCCGCGATTTCATTGCCGTCCGGGCCGGGGATGTTCACGTCGGTGATCGACGCGACCTCCTCGGCCTCTCCTTCCATCTGGATGAACGCCTGGACGAACCCGCGGGCATCGGCCACGGGCATGTCCGCGAAATCGGGTGCTGCGCTGAGTTGCTCGAGTAGACCGGCAACCACCGGATCGATCGAAGTCATGTCGGGTCTCCGAGGTAGGTAGGTCGGTCAGAGAATGGGGGAGCAGGTCGGCGGCTGGCCGAGCAGGAGCTGGCCGTAGAGCTGGGCGGTGATGTCGGGGCGGAAGACGCCGTGCAGCGTCGCGACGCCGACGTCGCGGTAGATCCGCGAGAGCTCGGAGCCCTCGACGAAGCCGGAGGCGCCGGCGACGCTGGCCAGGGTGTCGACGGCGAGCTTGCTCTGGCGCATCGCGTACGAGGCGTCGTAGCGGGCGCGGGCGCGCCGCGTCTCGCTGGGCCACTCGCCCGAGACGCCCGCCTCCCAGGCATCGTCGGCCGCGCGGTGCGCGTGCAGCAGGGCGCCGTCGATCTGGGTCGCGGCCTCGGCGATCTGCACCTGGCTGACCGGGTACTCGGCCTGAACCATGTAGGTGGAGTAGGAGATCATCCGCTTCGGCGTCTTCTCCAGGACGTAGTCCAGGGCCGCTTGCGCGGCGCCGATCACCGAGCCGGTCGTGCAGATCGTGCCCGCCATCGACAGCGGGATCCGGTAGAGCGGCGAGGACTCGGCGTACGGGTTGTTCTGCACGCCCGCCAGCACGCCCTTCGGGCCGAGCATCGACACGACGCGATGCTCGGGGACGAACAGGTTCTCGGCGTGCAGGGTGTTCGACCCGGTGGCCTTCATGCCCATGCAGTACCAGGTGTCCTCGATCCTCAGATCGGACATCGGGACGAAGCACCACAGGGCGTCGAGGAAGTTCCCCTGGTCGTCGATGAGCGGGACCATGACCTCGGCCCAGTCCGACCACAGGCAGCCGGTCGCGTACGGCCAGGCGCCGCTGATGACCAGGCCGCCGTCGACCTGCTTCGCCGGGACGTTGCACGGGGTGAAGATGCCGACGAGGCGGGCGTCGGGGTTGTTCTTGTAGACGTCGTCCTGGCCCTCCTCGTTCATCCAGCAGGCCATCCACGAGACCGCGGTCTGCATGGCCAGCACCCAGCCGGCGGAGGCGTTGCCGCGGGAGACGGCCGCGCACATGTCGACGTGGTCGCGGATGGTGCCCTCGTAGCCGCCGTAGCGCTGGGGGACCCAGATCTTGTAGAGGTCGTTGGTGATCATGGCTTCGGCCATGGCGTCGGTCAGCCGGCGGTCCTCATCGGCCTTCAGCGAATCCCGTTTCAGGATGTCGCGGATCCCAATGGCTCGCTCAACGAGCGGGCTGGTGACCTTCTCCATGATGTCCGGCATTTGGGGGCTCTCCCGTCAGGGTCCACGCTGGGGGCGCAGGCGCCCGTGGCGGCTGCGTTGAAGGGACGCTACGTCTGCCTCCGACGAGGCGCAATGGCGACAAACAGCCAGGTCACAAGGCCCACTTGACGGCATCTGTCAAGTGTCTGGAGGGCGCTCATCCTGGCGGTGAGTGATCGTCAGCGGACTCACGGAAACCGATAATTCGCCCGGCCGCCAGGCGGCCGGACGAACCGGTTTCTGAGGGCTCGTCAGGCTCGTGGGGACCCCGTTGCCGCCACCCGCGGGGCATCGTCATCGAGGATGCGCTTGAGGCGCAGCGCGACCAGAAGCTCGGTGCGCCGGCCGGCCAGCGGGCGACCCAGCAACTCCTCGATCTGCGCGACCCGGTTCCGCACGGTGTGCTCGTGGACCCCGAGCTGGGTGGCGGCGCTGACGTGCGAACCCGCCGTCAGCCACACCAGCGCGGTGTCCCGTAGCCGGCGCATCCGCGCATCGGCGGAATCGAGCGGGCCGAGCTCGTCCTGGACGAAGCGACGCGCGCGTTCGGGCTCGGACAGAAACAGCGACTCCAGCCGGACGTCGGCGAAGGAGAGCAGCGGTGTGGCCTCGGTGCCGAGCTTCTGCTGCAGCCGGGAAGCTTCCATGGCGTCCCGGCCGGTCGCGCCGAGCCCGGCCAGGCCGGCGCTGGGCTCGCCCATCGCGATCTGCGCCCCGGCCCGCTCCAGGGCCTCGCGGACCCGGCGCAGCTGAGTCGGCTTGAAGCGGCCGGGGCTGGAGAGCCAGACCACCGGGGCGGAGTCGTGGCGGTAGACCAGGGTGTCGCTGATGCCGCAGCTCCGCTTGATACGAACGGCCAGCTCGGTCGGGTCCACCCGGCGGTCGCCCCGGATCACGAACGCGATGTGCTCGCCGTCCAGCGACACCCCGAGGGCCTGCTCGGTCTCGGCCTCGCCCATCGCCTTGGTGCCGGCCAGGACCTGGCGCAGGATGCTCTGCTGGCGGTGGTCGCTGTTGCCCATGTGCTCGGTGCGGGCGGCGTCGTAGCGCTCGTAGACGGGGGCGAAGACGCGGTCGATGTAGGCGTGGATGAGCAACGTGGGCGCGCCGATCAGGTCGGCCACCGGCACGTCGTGCATGGCCGCGCGCTCCAGGGCGTGCCGGTACCAGCAGAGCCAGACCAGCCCGGCGCCGACGCGGTAGACCTGCTCGAACTCCGGCAGGGTGATGCCGATCTCGGCTGCGGTCTCGGCGAAGGCGAACGCCCCCAGTGGGGTGGTCATCTCGAGCTCGTCGTGGCCGCCGATGATCCGCCACATCGCGTCGATCTTCTCGAACGAGCTGCAGAGCATCGCCTCGCGGAAGCGGTCGTCGTCGGCCCGCTCGGGGAAGACCAGTTTCATGCACTGGTCGGCGACGAAGCGGGCGTCGGAATTGGCGTTCAGGTCGCCTGCCAGCCGCTGCGCGGCGTCCGTGACCGGTCCCAGTGCGCCGGCGAGCTGCAGACTCGCTTCCACCATCGGATCCGCCCTCTCGTGGCCGGCACGGTCTCCGCTTCGGACGTCGTCCTCGCGGAGCCCTCAGTGCTGACCTTTTCGCTCGCTACGCTCGCGAAACACGGCGGGACACCCGTCTCGCGACCTCTCGTCACGCTTCCACAACATGACGGATTCCGACAATCGCAGAACCTACGACGGTCTCGGAGTTGTGGGAGACCGGAAAACCGGGGCCTGAGCAGGGGCTGGGCGGGGGATTCGTACTTTTCCCGGACACGGGTGCGCTCCACCCGTGCGATGTACCGCCGATCGGCGATCGGGATGTGACCATGGGCGGATGCGCAGGTTTGTCGTGGTGGCGGTCTCTGCCCTGGCTCTGGCGGCGAACTCGGCCCCGGTCGGCCGGGCGGCCGAGCCGGCCCGCCTGCAGCCGGTCACGAGGATCACCCCGCCCGAGGGCTGCGTCGTCCTGACCCCGGGCATGAACGGCGTCAAGGTGCGGATGGTGCAGCAGCGCCTCGGGATGCCCGAGGGGACGTGGGAGACCATGGACGCCGCCACCCGGACGAAGGTGGAACGTTTCCAGAAGCGCAAAGGCCTCACCGTGGACGGTGTGGTCGGGCCGAAGACCTGGGCCGCGATGGGCTTCGCCGAGGACTTCTGCATGGACCGCTGGACGGCCACCCCCGCGCTCGGCCTCGACGCGACCTCGGCCCAGCGGATCAGAACGATGATCCGGTTCGCCCGCCCCTACCTCGGCGGCGAGTACGTCTGGGGCGGTGCCGGGACCCGGGAGTACGGCGTCGACTGCTCGGGCCTGGTGCTGCAGGCGCTCTACCGGGCCGGACTCGACCCGCAGCCGATCACGCTCGACAAGCATGTCCGCCCCGCGTACCGGACGAGCCTGCAGCTCTACAAGCACCCGGGGCTGCAGCATCTGCCGTTCGCGCAGCGGCAGCGCGGGGACCTGGTCTTCTACCGGAGCAACTCCACCGGGAGGGTCAACCACATCGGGATCTACCTGGGTGACGGCAAGATCCTGGAGGCGGTCTCGGGGCCGGACACCACGCGGATCGGCACTGTCACCACCTCCCGGTACGGGCAGACCGTGATGCCGACCGTGGTGCGCCCGTTCCCCTAGTGTCGTGCGCCTGAAATTCGGTCGATAAGTCGTAGACTGGGGTATGTCGCGAACCGGACGCCCCAAAGTCGAGTTGGTGCTCACCGTTGAAGAACGTGAGCAGTTGGTGCGGTGGTCTCGGCG
>NZ_JACDFE010000215.1 GCF_013815995.1 Sporichthya sp. | reverse complement strand
CCCCGGGGGGTGGCCGCCGCTTCTGCGTTCGAGGTGGTGCTAGGCCGGCACGGTCTCCCGCTCGGGCTGCTGCGCCGGAGCGGGTGCGGCGGTGGCGGGCGGGTCCAGCAGGACCTTGCCCATCAGGTACGCCGAGCCAACGGCGATCAGCACGCCCGACAGCGCCGCGACGTCACGCCAGGCGCCGTTGATGTCCATGTTGATGGTGGCGTAGGTCGGCCAGCCGGCCCACAGCTGCCAGGCCGAGAACGTGCACGGCACGAGCGGGATCGCGGTCAGGGCACCGCGGACGACGCCCCACTTGCGGATCGCGATGCAGAGCAGGAAGCCGCCGAGCATCTCGCCGTAGTTCACCGGCACCCACCACAGCGGGAAGTCGGTGCCGATCCGCCACGGCTGCTCGCCGTAGTAGTCGTACGCGCTGGTGATGACGAAGCCCTCAAGGATGATGTTCATGACGGCCTGGCCGACGATGGCGTAGGCGAACACCGTCCAACTGCGCGAGGCGAACGCCTTGTAGAAGACGTAGCAGGCGACGCCACCGAAGCCGGTATAGACGAACATCGCCCAGTACGGGTAGTGCACCGGCTGCGCGAAGTCCGGGAACTGGGTCCAGGCGATGTGGTTGCCCTCGTGGAAGCGCAGCTTGCCCAGGGCGTCCCAGATCGGCTCGTTGAGGTTGCAGAGCACGCTGCCGACCAGGCAGAGGGTGAGGATCGGCGAGCGCTTCCACACCAGGTCGACCAGGGCCCAGAGCAGGAATGCCCCGGCCATGATCGCGGAGACGGTGAAGAACGCGTCGGCGCGGTCGGCGGAGATCGTCGGGATCTGGGAGATGTCCCGCTCAGTGGCGATCATGGCCACCTTCCTTCGAAGTACGGACCGGGAATCCCGGCTTCGGCGTAGTCGCCCTTGGGGTCGTAGACCTTGGTGTTCTCGTAGATCCAGGGAGCGAGGGTGTCCGCGCTGTCGGTAAGGCGGAACGAGGCCCACACCGCGTTGTAGGGCACGTAGGCCATCGCGGTGATGAGCACGACCACGACCAGCTCACCGAGCACCTTGTGCGGGCGCAGGGCCCCGATGCGGTTCGCGATCCGGTTGGCGGCGCTGTTGCCGTCGGCGTCCCGCCAGAGCAGCACCGCGGTGACGCCGGTGAGCACTGACAGCGTGAGCGGGTCGGTCCAGGAGTACTGCCACGGCGTCTCGCCGCGGATGACGGCCCAGCCCGGGACCTGGGTGTAGGTCCAGTACTCGATCCGGCACATGAACAGGTTGACCAGCACCCAGTTGAGCGGGACCGCGACCGCGAAGGTGATGCCGAAGACGGTCCACAGCGGGCGGCTCGGTCGCACGCCGCGGCGGGCCAGGATCGTGGTTACCGCCAGCGCCGGGAAGATGAACAGGTACGGATAGGCGACGGTGTTGATGATCGGCTCGGTGGTCGGCGAGACGTCGAAGAACCACCAACTCGTCGGGTAGTGCACCAGCTCCGGGTTCATCGCGGCCGAACTGGCCCAGTTCGCCAACGAGTCGGTCAACCCGCCCATCACGAACAGCCCAGCCAGCACGGGCAGCGCCGGGTGCAGCCGACCGTTGCGGCGCGAGGCGAGCACGAAGTAGGCCAGGAACAGGCTGCTGGCGATCAGGGTCGCGACCTGGACCGTGGTGATCCAGTGGTCGTAGCCCCACAGCTGCGGATACGCCTCGACCGAGCGGTCGACCAGGATCCGGCCCTCGGGGCCCTTCTCCGCGGTGATCAGCACGATCAGGATCAGGGCGGCACCGACGCCGAAACCGGCGATCGCGAGCGGGCGCCGCACGGGGCGCGCCTCCTTGCCGGGAGGGCGGTCCGGGCGTGCCTCATCGGTGCGGACGGCCACGGAACGAGAGTGCTCCAACACTGACGAAGTTGTCAAGATGTCAGCAATTGTGGGCGCGACCTTCGGCAGGCATGATGAGCGCCATGAACGAGGGGTACGACCCACAGGTCGTCATCGACAACAGCGACTCCGGAACGCGGATGGCGCTGATCCTGATCGTGATGGCGATTGCCGGCATCGGTGGCTACATGCAGTACGCCGGGGCGATTCCGCGTGGCCAGCGGGACAAGACCTTCTGCATCCCGCTCGCGACCAACCTGTGGAACTTCGCGCACGACACCACCTACGTCGCGTCCTACGACTCCTGGTTCGACGACGAGAATGAGCTCTGGATCTGCAAGCTCTTCTGGTTCGGGCTGATCGTCTTCTCGATCCTGGAGCTCGTGGTGATCGCGCAGATCATCCGCTACGCCCGCGAGGATCTGTTCGGCGAAGGCTGCTCGGTGGCGAAGGCGATCGCGATCTACTGCGTCCTGCAGGTGTTCGTGTACGGCATCTTCCACTGGTTCCAGGACATCACCGATGACCCGCTGGAGTACTACGGCCTGACCACCACGGTGATCATGGCGTCGGCGTTCAACATCTCGATGATGCGGTCCCGGGGCAGTCAGCGCGGGATGAGCGAGTTCATCCTGTGGGGTTACCTCACCCTGTCGGCCGGGTTCTGGCCGTGGATGATGCTCTCCGACCCCGACCACTTCTGCCGGCCGGTCTACATCATGATGGCGATCGGAAACCTGGCGGTCGACGTCTACTCGATCTACGTCTTCCGGAGCCTGCCGGTCTACGTGCCTCCGAACCCGGTGGAGCGGCAAACCAGGACGGCGGTGCCGGCGGGTTAGTTCGAGGTCAGCCGTGTCTGACGACCGCATCTGACGGTGCGTCAGCCGATGCCGCGAACCCCAGCCGCCATGGGGCGGCGTCGTCCATCATGAGAGCGCACGCAACTGCACGTGCGAGTGCACGCCGCTGGGCAGCACCCAGGCCTTGAGGCGCCAGCGCACGACGCCGTCGATCGCTTCGATCGGGGCCCAGCCGAAGGCGCGGGAGTCCTGCGAGGCGGCGGGGTTGTCGCCGAGGAGGAAGAGCATCCCGGTGGGGACGACCTGCGGGTCGGCCGGCCCCGACTGACCGTCCGGGCGGCAACAGCGCACGAAACCCCAGGACCCGGTCCAGGCCGGGTTGTCGACGACCAGCCAGGGACCCTGGCCGCCGGGCTGGACCTCCACGGTGGTCACCCCTTCCACCGTGTCGATCCGGACGCCGTCGCCGGGGAGGCCGATAACGCGTTTCACCACGGTGGGCCCGCTGCTGAACCGGGTCACGATCACCGCGAACCGTGCCGGGGTGTCCCCGCCGCTGAACGGTCGCAGCAGGACGCGTTCGGAGTCGCGCAGGGTGGGCGTCATGCTCACGCCGTCGACCCGGACGGCGGTGATGGTCGTGGCGGCGGCGAGGACGGCCAGCACCAGGGCGCCGGTGACGAGGATCGTTCTGACGGCCCGTCCGCCGCGCCATGTCGACAGTGGCCTCGGGGATTTCGGTGCGCCACGGTTCCCCACGGGTCTGGCCCTCGACTTCTTTGACGCGAATGGTTACCGGGTGTTCGATTGTGCCGCCGTGACCCTGCCCCTGGACGCCCCGCCGCGCCATTTCATCGGGATGGCTGCGGGACCCAGGCCTGCCCCGCTCCGAAGGCTGAGCGCTGGCGGGTTTGGGTTCCGTATGCCCTAAACTCGCAGCGGCGGGGAGCTTGCTCCCCGACGCCGCCTTAGCTCAGTCGGCTAGAGCAGCTCACTCGTAATGAGCAGGTCATCGGTTCGATTCCGATAGGCGGCTCCGCTAGAACCCAGGTCAAGGCCTTCGAGGCCCCAACGGCCTGGGTTTCTGGTCAGGACTGCGAACCTCCTATGGGGATGAGCGTCACCTCGGTCTGGGGTCAGCGGGGGAGTAGGGCGATCATCAGCAGCGTCCACACCACATGGGTGATGCAGGAGGCGAGCACCCCGGCGGTCGCACGGCGCTGCAGGGCGAAGACGGCGCCCATGATCACGCCGGCCACCACGAGGATCAGGATCCCCGAGCACGCGATGACGACGACGTAGAGCACGGTGCTGGCCACCTCGGGGCGGTGACGAGCGAGAGCGGACCAGGCGGCACCGCGGAAGAACAGCTCTTCCCCGACCCCGTTGACCACTGCGACCAGCGCGGCGAGCAGGGCGACGCGGCCGCTGGCGTGGCCGATGATCCCGTCCACCTGGTCGGCCAGGTAAGGGTTGGTGCTCACGATCAACTCGCCGATGACGAAGACCCCGAAGATCAGGGCAGCCAGGGCGGCCGGACCGGCGAGGTCATGGCCCCCGCGCAAGCGCCCCAGGGGCACCGGCCCGGACAGCAACGCCCCGAGCAGCCAGGTCGCAGCCAGGGCGGAGGTGAGCAGGAAGAACCGGGGTCCGGTGCCGTGCTCGTTCAGGGCGAAGGCAGTGAGCACGGCGCCGAGAACAGTGGTCGCTGCGACCACGGCGCCGCGCCGCCGACGGTCGGTGGCGTCCTCCGGCGGCGGTGCCCCGACGAACGGGGTCGCGCCCAGCACCTCGCGGACCCGGCCGGTGGCCGTCATGCCGGCTGCGGCTGCGGGTCGGAGTCCCGCCATTCGGCGTCCCGCTGTTCGGCGTCCCGCTGTTCGGCCTCGCGCTCGTCGAGGGCTCGCCGGGCCGCCTCGGCAAAGGTCAGCAGCGGACGCGGCAGCAGTCGGGTGATGCTGTCGTCCTGGACCACCACCTCGTTGCCCATCGATTCCACCAGGGCCGCGCCGACGTCGGGGTCGACGTCGGTCACGAACCGCAATCCCTTCCCGGAGAGCCAGGGCGTCAGGAACGGCACAGTGAACAGCGGACGTGGGTGACGGCCCATCACCTGCGCGGCCTGGCGGAGCATCTCGCGGTAGGTGAGCACCTCGGGACCGCCGATCTCGTACGTCATCCCCGACGTCGCCGGCTCCTCGACCACCCCGGCGAGGTAGGCGACCACGTCCTCGACCGCGATCGGCTGGCTGCGGGTGGACACCCAGGCCGGGGCGGGGAGGACCGGCAGATTGCACACCAGTTGACGGGTGATCTCCCAGCTGATGCTGCCGTTCCCGACGATGATTCCGGCGCGCAGCACGGTCACCGGGATCCCGGCCGCCCCGAGCAGACCTTCCACTTCGCGTCGACTGCGCATGTGCGCCGACAGGTGCGCCATGTTGTCGTCGCCCAGCCCACCGAGGTAGACGATGCGGGAGATCCCCGCCTCCTTCGCCGCCAGCGCGGTCGCCCAGGCGGCCTCCGCATCGCGGCGTTCGAAGTCGTCCTCGCCGAGGCTGTGGACCAGATAGATCAGGATGTCCGCGTGTGCGAAGGGTTCGCCGAGCGTGTCCGCGTCCGCGACGTCGCCCGCCACATGCCGTAGCGAGCCCCAGCCGGGTACGTCGTCGGCGAGGTCCGGTTCGGGATGGCGGGAGAGCGCGCGTACGTCGTGGCCTGCGGCGCGCAGCACGGGAATCAGACGCCGGCCGATAAATCCTGAGCCGCCCGCCAGCACGATGTCCATGCCGGGAAGCTACCGACGGGTATACCGCTCAATCCGGCTGGCGCTGTCGGTGTTGTCACACCGCTTCGCGCGTTGCCGCGACGTGGATGCGGAAGGTGCCAGTCATGACCACCTTCTCCGTCACCGTGGACAGCGTCGCCGCTGTCGAGGCCGACCGTCACGAAGTCTGGGTCCGCCTGGCCGACCCGAACACCCTCGTCCGCCTGACCCCGCTGCTCACCCGGATCGAGGCCGAGGAGGACACGTGGACCTGGCACCTCATCGAACTCAAGGGCCTGGGTACCGGAATCACGCCGGTGTTCACCGAGCACATGGCCTTCGACGCGGAGTCCTCGATCGTGTTCTCGCATCGACCGGCTCCCGGAGTGCGCGAGCGCGTCGGGGCGGAGGGTCGCTACGACCTGCAGGACTCCCCGACGGGGGTCAACCTCGCGATCTCACTCACCATCACGGCGGACCTGCCGCTGCCGAAGTCCGCCGGACCCGCCGTGCGCAAGGTGATGCGCCGGACCATGACCATGATGGGCGACCGGTTCTCGGCCAACCTGCTCGCCGACCTGCCGCCTCGCACCGCAGGCCGGCGCCTCGAGCACGGCCGTTAGACGTCTTCGAGCCGGAAGCCCAGCTTCATGCCGACCTGGTAGTGGTTGAGCTGGCCTTCGCGGACGTAGCCACGGATCTCAGTGACCTCGAACCAGTCGATGTTTCGCACGGTCTGGCCGGCCCGGCCGATCCCGCTGCGGATGGCGTCCTCGATGCTCTCCTGCGAGGTACCCACGAGTTCGGTGACCCGGTAGACGTGTTCGGACATCGCGCTCTCCCTTATTTCGTGGCCCACGGCGCTGTGGTGCCTGCGGCGAGCCACCTACCCGGGCGGATGGTGTCTAGACCACCCGGGCCTCACGGAAGCCTTGGATGTCATCGGCACCGTCGCTTCCGTCGCCTCGAGGACCGGACGGGGCGGGCTGAGGGTGGGCATGCCCTAAGCATCGGCTTCTCTGGGCTCTCGCACGACGGGCGAACGGCCCGCGATCGTCCTCGGTGGGTCCCTAGGCGGGCGGGACTTTCGACACAGCGCAAGCGGAGCGCCTGTAGTCCAGCGGTCACCGCAGTCGGATCGGCTTCGCCGTCATCGCGGCCGCGGCGCGGACGAGGTCGGCCCAGCCGCTGCCCGCCTCCAGTTGCTCGCGCTGCCACCGCGCGCCGGTGCCCCGGGTCAGGACGGTGTCGAGCAGTGCCCGGACCAGCGGGAGGTCCTCGGTCTCGTTCAGCGCGTCGGTGAGGTGGGAGAGCAGCAGGTCGGCGGCCCGGCGGGCGGGCACGGGACGCCAGGACTGCGGGTCGAGCAGGTCGCCGTCCAGGCCCCAGCGGGCGGCGGTCCAGTGCGCGACCCGCAGCATCTCCAGGCGCACCGGATCCGGGCCGACTCCGTCGCGCCACTCCCGCGCCGCCGTCAGCACGAGGCCCCGGGCGAGGGACGCGATCAGCACCGCATCCTCGGCGTGCACGCAGACGTCCGCGACGCGGATCTCGACAGTGGGGAACGTCGCGGACAGGCGGGCGTCGAAGTAGACCATCCCGCGGTCCAGCAGCGCATCCGTGGCAACGAGCGCTTCGACGGCACGCTCGTAGGCGTCGGCCGTGCCGAAGATCTCCGTCGGGCCGGCGGAAGGAAAGCGGCCCCACGCCTCGTGCCGAAAGCTGGCGAAGCCGGTGTCCTCCTCCTGCCAGAAAGGGGAGTTGGCCGAAACCGCGAGCAGGATCGGCAACCACGGCCGGATCCGGTCCAGCACGGCCACCCCTTCGGCCGCATCCTCGATCTCCACGTGCACGTGCGTGCCACAGGTGAGCTGTTCCCGGGCCGGTAGCCCGAGGCGACCCACGAGACGCCGGTAGCGCCGGTCCGGGCTGGGCGTCGCCTGCACGCTTGCCGGGTAGGTGCCGAGCGCGATCAGGGCCACCCCGCGCCGGGTGGCCGCTTCGATCGCGGCGGCCCGTTGCGCGGTGAGATCGGCGGCCAGATCCGCAAGCTCGTGATGCGGCGATGAGGCGATCTCGACCTGCTGCTGTTGCAGCTCCCCTTCGACCGCCCCGTCGATCGCCCCGTCGTGGTTGGCCAGCGCGATGACCTCGGCAGCAAGGCCGCGCGCTGCTCCGGTCTCCGGATCGACGATCAGCAGTTCTTCTTCGACGCCGACAGTGCGCACTGGTCTCCTCCGCTGGTTGGCGTTGCGAAGCGGGAATTACGTCATGCTTGTGTTGGTTATATCCGATACACACCAGATTTCGGCCCTGACGCACCTACACCCGGTCAGGTCTCCCCCTCAATCCCCCGGGCCCCGGGGCCATCTGGAGATGCCATGCCTTCACGCACGATCGCCTCACGCACCGCGGCCGCCGCCGGCGCGGGTGCCCTGCTCCTCGCGGTGACCGCGGGCCTGCCCGGTGC
>NZ_JACDFE010000214.1 GCF_013815995.1 Sporichthya sp. | reverse complement strand
AGAGCGGACCCGGCCAGCGCATCGGTGTACGCGACCGCTCGACGGAGCTGGCCGGACCCGGGGCCACGGGCGGGGCCGGCCAGCGCCCCGGAGTCCCTCGGCCGTCACCTGGTGGTCGCGTAACGCGCTGTCCTGGATGACGACAGCGTCGATGAGGGACAGGGTGCGGCCGCAGTCCGCCAGCGTCCGCATGAGGCTGGTAACCGGAATGCGCGTTCCGTACTCCTCGGGTGCGAGCGCGGCACGGTGGATTCGGGTGCCGGCCCAGCGCGGCCTGTTTCCCCGGGGGACGGTGACATCCAGGAGCTTGGGCTCGCGGTGAAGGTCCAGGCCGTGCAGTCGCGCGGCGCTCGCGTGCGAAGCCACGCCGCAGACCGCGACGGCCGCCACCAAGGCCGGGTCCGCGCCGGGCAGCGCATAGCCGCCACGACCCACGCGGTGGACGATCCCGGCACGTACCGCGCGGTCCAGTTCGCGGTCAGTCGCCCCGTCGAGGCGCAGGACCCCTCTACGCCCCACGCCATGTCGCGATTGCAATGCCGTCTCGACGTCCACCGCGGGATCGTGATGGTTCTGACGTCCCCGCGGTACTGCAAGGGCTCAGCCTGTGGATGAGCGCGGCCTGAGCGGCGGGTTGGGGATAACTCACGGACGCGAAGTCAGCGGCGGCGGGAGCCGGATCTGAGGTACCGGATCTAAGGTGTCGTCATGGCGCTGACCGTGACCTTGGGCAACCTGCGCGACGACGAGGGCGGCCGGCTCCTGCCGGACCCCGAGGCCCTCGTCGTACGGCTGTGCACATCGGTGCGGGAGCTCGACGCCCCCGGCAAGGACTACGCCTTGCTGCGCGGCCTCGACCCTCACACCGAGACCGTCCTGAACTGGCTCCAGGTGCGCACCTTGCACGAAGAGGTGCTCCGAGCCGCGAATCAGTTCGGCCTCGCCGACCAGGCCAAGGACGTGGTCGCCGAGCTCTGGGAGTGGCGCCAAGCCTCCATCGACTTCACCTGGATCGTCCGCGTCCTCGGCGATTAGGCCGCCGCGAACAACTCAGAGCGAGCGCGCGATGAGCTCCTTCATGACCTCGTTGGCGCCGCCGTAGATGCGCTGCACGCGGCCGTCCGCGGCCATGCGGGTGATCGGGTACTCCCACATGAAGCCGTAGCCGCCGAAGAGCTGTTGGCACTTGTCGACGACTTGGCCCTGGATGTCCGACACCCACCACTTGGTCATCGAGGCCGTCACGTTGTCGAGCTCGCCCTGGATGTGCTTGGCGACGCAGTCGTCGACGAACGTCCGGGCCACCTTCACCAGCGTCGCGCACTCGGCCAGCACGAAGCGGGTGTTCTGCAGGTCGAAGAGTGTGCCGCCGAAGGCCTCGCGCGACTTCGTGTAGGCGATGGCCTCCGCGAGGGCGTACTCCATCACCGCGATGCCGCCGACGCCGAGGATCAGCCGCTCCTGGGGGAGCTGCGTCATGGTCTGGATGAAACCCTTGCCGCGCGCACCGAGCAGGTTGTTCACCGGCACGCGCACGTTGTCGAAGAACAGCTCCGCGGTGTCCGAGGCGTGCATGCCCATCTTGTCCAGCAGCCGGCCGACGGAGTACCCGGGAGCGTTCTGCGTCTCGACCACGACAAGGGAGATGCCGTGGACGCCGGGAACCTCCGGGTCGGTCTTGCACACGACGATGACCAGGTCGGCCTGGCCGCCGTTGGTGATGAACGTCTTGTTGCCGTTGACGACGAACTCGTCGCCGTTCTGGATCGCGGTGGTGCGCAGCGCCTTGAGGTCCGACCCGCAGCCGGGCTCGGTCATCGCGATGGCGCAGACCAGGTCACCCGAGGCCATGCCGGGCAGCCATCGCCGCTTCTGCTCGTCGGTGCCGTAGGCGTTGATGTAGTGCGCGCAGATGACGCTGTGGACCGAGTTGCCGAAGCCGGTGTCGCCGACCGAGGACTGCGCGGTCTGGATCGCGGCCTCGTGCGCGAAGGTTCCGCCCCCGCCGCCGTACTCCTCGGGGATCGAAGCGCAGAGCAGCCCGACGGAGCCGGCCTTACGCCACAGCTCGCGGTCGACGTGCTTGTTGGCTTCGGCCTTCTCCCGATGGGGGACGGACTCGGCGAGGAAGAACTTGCGCGCCATTCCGGTCAGCGCGGCGGTCTCGTCATCGGCCCACGGGTGCGTCACAGCAGTCTCCACTCCTAGTGGTAATTCACTTGCAGACTAGGCCATGTTCACTTACGGGTCAATCAGTCGGAGGCGAGCTCCGCCCAGCGGGCGCGGGCGCCGGGGGCCCAGGCGTCGTGCTTGGCGTCGAAAACGGTCCGGGCCCGGTGCCCGATCCATTTCGACGGCAGCAGGGTGTCGGGCAGCTGCGGGTCCAGGAACGGGAAGCGGCGCCACTCGTGCACGAGGCGGACCTGGGCGTAGAGCGTGGCGTCACCGGCCGCCGGCGTGGGCTCGGCGGCGACCATGGCCAGGAACTGCTCGTAGTGGTCGCCCACCTGGGCCAGGTCCCAGGCCCGGTTGACCAGCGAGCGCTCGGAGCCGATCTCGCCGTACGGGCCGACGAAGGAGAGCGCCGAACCCTCGAGGCCGAGGTCGGCGATGATCCGGCGCACCTCCTCGGCCCGCTCGGGGTGCGGGCTGACCCACATGCCGCCGACCGGGTTGCCGAGGCCGGCCCAGGCGAGGCGGGTCTGCAGCTTGTGCCGCAGCTTGCGCTGCGTCTCCGGTACCGAGGCGATCACGACCAGCCAGCGCCCGTCCCACGAGGTCTGCCGCTCACCGACCGAGTAGATCCGCTGCGCGCCTTCGCTCAGCAACTTGCGCCCCGGCGGGGCGAGCACCCAGCGCACCCGGCGCCCGTCGCGCTCGGAGGAGATCCAGCCGTCGGAGGCGGTGCGCGCGATGGCCTGCCGGGCCGACTTCTCCTCGACCTCGAGCCCGGCCAGCACGTGCAGCAGCGCCGAGGTCCACACCGGATTCTTCGACGGCAGCACCAGCTCACCGAGCACGGTCAGCAGCAGCGACCGGGCGCTGCGCGGGCTGACGCTGTGCCGGCGGGACAGCACCGGAGTGCCGGGCGTCGTGCTCATCGCGGACGTCCGAAGAGAAGTGAGCAATAGCGCTCGTTCATTCGGACGCAAGACCTTTCGCGGGGCGGGAGCTCACTTCAGCGCTGGATCGACTTCGTCTCCAGGTACTCCTCCAGAGCGGCCTCACCGTACTCCCGGCCGAGGCCGGACTTCTTGTACCCGCCGAAGGGCGCGAGCGGATTCCAGGCCCCGCCGTTGACGTCGACCTGACCGGTGCGCAGCCGGCGGGCGACCTTCATCGCGCGGTCGCTGTCGCCGGACCACACCGCGCCGTGCAGGCCGTAGTCGGTGTCGTTGGCGATCGCCACGGCCTCCTCCTCATCGCTGTAGGGGAGGATCGAGAGGACCGGGCCGAAGATCTCCTCGCGGGCGATGCGCATCGACGGCTTGACGTCGGCGAACACCGTGGGCCGGACGTAGTAGCCGCCGGCGGGCAGGTCCGCCGGGACATCCGAGCCACCCGCGACCAGCGTCGCGCCCTCGGCGATGCCGATGTCGATGTAGGAGCGCACCCGCGCCTGCTGGTCGGCCGAGGCGAGCGGGCCGAGCCGGGTGCCGTCCTCCAACGGGTGACCCAGCGTCAGTTTGGCGATCGCCTTCTCCGCGATCGCGACCGCCTCGTCGTGCAGCTGCGCGGGCACCAGCATCCGGGTCCAGGCCGCGCAGGTCTGCCCGGAGTTGAGCATCGCGTTGTTGACCCCGCTGGTGACCGCCTTCTCCAGGTCGGCGTCGTCGAGGATGACGTTGGCGGACTTGCCGCCGAGTTCGAGCGCGACCCGGTTGATGTTCTTGCCCGCGGCCTGCGCCACGTGCGCGCCCGCGGCGGTGGAGCCGGTGAAGGACACGACGTCGACGCCGGTGTGCGCGGCCAGGGCCTTGCCGACCTCATCGCCGCCGGAGACCAGGTTGAACACCCCGGCCGGCAGCCCTGCGGAGTTGCAGCATTCTGCAAAGGCGAAGACAGGCGAAGGAGCTTCGTCCGACGGCTTGAGCACAACCGTGCAACCGGCCGCCAGCGCCGGGCCGACCTTGGCGATGACCTGGTTGAGCGGGTAGTTCCACGGCGTGATCGCGGCGACCACCCCGGCCGCCTCGCGCACCACGAGAGAGTTGTTGACCTCGCGGGAGAACTCGTAGGTGCCGAGCATCTCGGCGAAGCTGCGCAGCACCATCACCGGGCCGCCGATCTGCACCCGGCGGGCCAGCTTGCGCGGCATCCCGACCTCGAGGGCGGTCATCTCCGCCAGCTCGTCGGCCCGGGCCTCCAGGGCGTCCGCGATCGCGGTGATCAGCGCGGCCCGCTCAGCCGGGGTGGTCACCGACCAGGTGGCGAAGGCCGTGCGGCCGGCGGCCACGGCGTTGTCGATGTCGGCCGGGCTGCCCGCGGGGACCGTGGCGATCACGGAGCCGTCAGCGGCGCTGTAGACCTCGGTCGGCGGGGCTGCGACGGTGGGGGATACCCAGGCGCCGTCGAGGTACAGCTTGTCGTAGGTCCGCAAGGTCGTCTCCGTCCGAAACATGCTACAAGGAATTGACGAGACGACGATTCTATGTCAACAATAGGTCCACGCCCTCGTCCTCTCCCAAGGGACATTGCCATGTCTGACACCGCCACACCGCCCCCGGTCGTCTCTTTCGACGCCAGCCCCGACTCCTACCGCCATCTGGCGCTGAAGTTCGACGGGCCCATCGCCACCATCGAGCTGCGCACGGCCGAGGACGGCGGACTCGTCCCCGGCTACGAGCTCAAGCTCAACTCCTACGACCTCGGCGTCGACATCGAGCTGCACGACGCCATCCAGCGACTGCGGTTCGAGCACCCCGAGGTGCGCACCGTGGTCGTCACCGGCGGCCTGGACAAGGTCTTCTGCGCCGGCGCGAACATCCGGATGCTGGCCCAGTCCGGGCACCCGTGGAAGGTGAACTTCTGCAAGTTCACCAATGAGACCCGCAACGGCATCGAGGACGCCACCGAGAACTCGGGGCAGACCTACATCGCCGCGGTCAATGGGACGGCGGCGGGCGGTGGTTACGAGCTCGCCCTGGCCTGCGAGGAGATCCTGCTCATCGACGACGGCTCCTCGGCGGTCTCGCTGCCCGAGGTCCCGCTGCTCGCCGTCCTGCCCGGCACCGGCGGCCTGACCCGCGTCGTCGACAAGCGCAAGGTCCGCAAGGACCGCGCCGACGTCTTCGCCACCAAGAGCGAGGGCTTCCGCGGCCAGACCGCGGTCGACTGGAAGCTGGTCGACGCCTCCATTCCGCGCAGCCGGTTCGCCGAGGCGGTCCACGAGCGCGCTCTCGAGCTCGCCGAGCGTTCCCACCGTCCCGCCGACGCCCGCGGCATCGCACTCACGCCGCTGCACCGCGAGGTCACGGCGGACGGGCTGGAGTACCAGCACGTGTCGGTGAAGATCGACCGCGACGCCGGCCAGGTGGACATCACCGTCCGCGGTCCGGTCGACGCCCCACCCGCTGACGTGGCGGCGATCCACGCCCAGGGCGCGGACTTCTACCCGATGGCCGTCTCGCGGGAGCTCGACGACGCGATCCTGCGGCTGCGCACCAATGAGCTCGAGGCCGGCACCTGGGTGATCCGCGCGGGCGGGGATGCCGCCAAGGTCCTCGCCTACTCCGACCTGGTCCGCGCCAACGGCGACGACTGGTACGTCAACGAGATCGGGCAGTTCTACAAGCGGGTGCTCAAGCGCCTCGACGTCACCAGCCGCTCGCTGATCGCACTGGTCGAGCCGGGCTCATGCTTCGCCGGCCCGCTGCTGGAACTGCTGCTCGCCTGCGACCGGCAGTACATGCTCGACGGCACGTTCACCGACGCCGAGGACGCCGACTCCCAGACGGCGCCGACGCTGATCGTCACCGAGGTCAACTTCGGCGCCTTCCCGATGTCCAACGGTCTGACGCGGCTTCAGTCGCGCTTCTACGGCGACGACGAGGCCCTGGCCGCCGTCGGGGCCGAGAAGGGCAACCTGATCGACGCGTCGGCGGCCGAGGAGCTGGGTCTGATCACCTACGCCCTCGACGACATCGACTGGGAGGACGACGTCCGGATAGCGCTGGAGGAGCGGGCCTCGATGAGCCCGGACGCGCTGACCGGCATGGAGGCCAACCACCGCTTCGTCGGCCCCGAGACGATGGAGAGCAAGATCTTCGCCCGGCTGACGGCGTGGCAGAACTGGATCTTCATCCGCCCGAACGCGGTCGGCCCCGAGGGTGCGCTGCGCAAGTACGGCACTGGCCAAAAGGCAGTCTTCGACCGGAAGCGAGTGTGACCCGCGCATGACCACGATTGACTACTGCGAGCGCATCCCCAACAACGTCGACCTCGCCTCGGACCGCAAGCTGCAGCGCGCGTTGGAGTCCTGGCAGCCGAAGTTCCTCGAGTGGTGGCAGGAGATGGGTCCGGCGCTGCCGACCCAGGATGTCTACCTGCGCACCGCCGTCGACGTCGGCCGCGAGGGCTGGGCCCACTTCGGCCACGTCGCGCTGCCGGAGTACCGCTGGGGCATCTTCCTCTCCGAGCGGGACCCGAACCGCAAGATCGCCTTCGGCGACCACAAGGGCGAGGACGCCTGGCAGCAGGTGCCCGGTGAGCACCGCGCCGACCTGCAGCGCCTGATCGTCATCCAGGGCGACACCGAGCCGGCCTCGGTCGAGCAGCAGCGTCGTCTCGGCATGACCGCGCCGTCGCTCTACGACCTGCGCAACCTGTTCCAGGTCAACGTCGAGGAGGGCCGTCATCTCTGGGCGATGGTCTACCTCCTGCACGCCTACTTCGGCCGCAACGGCCGCGAGGAGGCCGAGCAGCTGCTGCTGCGCAACTCCGGCTCGGAGGACGCGCCCCGCATCCTCGGCGCGTTCAACGAGGAGACCCCGGACTGGCTGTCCTTCTTCATGTTCACCTACTTCACCGACCGGGACGGCAAGTACCAGCTCGGGACGTTGAAGGAGAGCGCGTTCGACCCGCTCTCGCGCACGTGCGAGTTCATGCTCAAGGAGGAGGCCCACCACATGATGGTGGGCACCACCGGCGTGGACCGCGTCGTCACTCGCACCGTCGAGCTGATGAAGGAGCACGACACCGAGGACATCGCCTCCCGCGGCGGCGTCCCGCTGGACGTGTTGCAGAAGTACATGAACTTCCACTACTCGGTCTCGCTCGACCTCTTCGGTGGCGACGCCTCGACCAACGTGGCGAACTACTACACCGCCGGGCTCAAGGGCCGTTGGCTCGAGGAACGGCGCACTGACGACCACCGGTTGCGCGACGCCTTCTCGACCATCCCCTTCATCGAGGCCGACGGCACCTTGATCGAGAAGGAACTGCCGGCGCTGACCGCGCTGAACGTCGACCTGCGCAACGAGTACATCGGGGACTGTTCCAACGGCGTGAAGCGCTGGAACGCGATCCTGGCGGACGCCGGTATCGACACCACGTTCTCGCTCCCGCACGTCGGGTTCAACCGGGCTGTCGGAACGTTCTCCGGCCACCGGATCACCCCCGACGGCAAGGTCGTGGACCAGGCCACCTGGGATGCGCAGGTCACGGACTACCTGCCGACGGCGGACGACAAGAAGCACGTCGAGTCGCTGATGCAGCCGGTCTACGAGCCCGGCAAGATCGCCTCCTGGGTAGCCCCACCGAAGACCGGCATCAACGGCCAGCCCTTCAACTACGAGTACGTCCACCTGGCCTAGTGGTCCGTCTGCGAATTGATCTGGTTGAGGACCTCACGCCCGCGACGGACCTTGGCGATGATCTCCTCCGCGGTCGCCTTCCAGATGAAGGGCTTCGGGTCGGTGTTCCAGTGCTCGGCCC
>NZ_JACDFE010000213.1 GCF_013815995.1 Sporichthya sp. | reverse complement strand
CATCGTTCGGGAACCAGTCCCGGAACTCCTGCAACGTGCGCGGGTAGTCGACTCCGCCTAGCGGCCGTTCCTTGCTCACACCCGAAATCGTACTGCACTCAAGCAGATATGCAGAACATATGTTCGAAGTGTAGTCCATGGGCCCGACAAGATCAATCCCCACGAGGCCCTGTGGATGAGGTTTTACCCTGCGGGGCAAACAAGATGACGGGCCGTCAGGTTAGAGCGCCCGCCGGGCCTCGACGACGGCGGTGACGAGCGCGGAGGCGCCGATGCGGAACGTCGCCGGCGTGAGCGCCGGCAGGGCGCGCTCGGCCGGGTCGAGGTAGAGCAGAGCGCCCTCGACGGTGCGGACGCCGCCGGAGACCTTGATCCCGGGCTGCCGGCCGTGGCGCACCGCGTACTCGCTCACGGCATCGAGCAGGACGGCGACGGCGGCGGGGGAGGCGCCGGGATGGCCCTTGCCGGTCGAGGTCTTGAGCACGTCGGCGCCGGCCTCGAGGGCGAGGTCGGCGGCCAGGCGGACCGGGACCGGCCCGGCCAGCGCACCGGTCTCCAGGATCACCTTGAGCCGCACGCCCGGGCTGGCTGCGCGGACGGCCGCGACCTCGTCGGAGAGGCCCTGCTCGGCGCCGCCGGCGAACGCGACGTGATCCACGATCAGATCCAGCTCGGTGGCGCCGTCGGCGATCGCCTGCTCGGCCTCCGCGACCTTCTCCGCCACCGACGCGACACCGGACGGGAAGTTGCCGACCACACTGACCACGGCGATCCCGGTGCCGGCGAGTTCGGCGGCCGCCACCTTCACCCATCGCGGGTACACGCACACCGCGGCGACGGACGGCACGGTTGCGTCGGAGGGGTCGGGCCGGAGTGCGCGGGCGCACAGCGCCGCAATGGACTCCGGGGTGTCGGTCAGCTCCAGGCTGGTCAGGTCGGTCAGCCGCAGGATCAGGTCGAGGCGCTCACGGGTCAGGGGCACCCCGCGATCCTAAGCAGCGGACGTCTGAAGCGGCGTGAGTGATAGCGCTCGCTTCGTCGGACGCAAAGGGAGGGCGCGCTAGGCCTGTCCGCCGGGCTCGACCGTGGACTGGGCCGGGGCCGGTTGCTCGTCGCTCGGGAAGTCGGCGAGCTCGCCGCGGCGCGTGGTGTCCCACTCGGCGAAGGTCAGCTCGGACTGCAGGTACAGCCCGGTCAGCTCGGCGGTACTGCGGATCGCGTGCAAGGTGGTGCGCTCGTGGCCGTGGGTCGCGTCCGTGCCGAAGCCGATCAGGGCCGCCCGCATCTCGGCGCCGGCCTCGATGGCCGCGGCGACGTCGGAGCGGTAGTGGCTGAACACGTCGCGCCGGTGCTCGATGCCGTGCTCGGCGCACAGCGCGAGCAGCTTGCGGGTGAGGTGGTAGTCGAACGGCCCGGTCATGTCCTGCATGGCCACGGTGACTCCGGTTTCGACGGACTCCTGCACCGGGGCGACGATGGCGGAGTCGATCGAGACCATCTCCGCGACGTCGGCGTGCAGGCCGTGGCTGGCGCCGTGCCCGACCTCCTCGGCGATGGTGATCAGCAGATGCGCCGCCACCGGGAGCTCGACCTCGGCCTCGCGCACCGCCTTGAAAGCGGCCAGCGCCGCCGCGATGCCGGCCTTGTCGTCGAGGTGACGGGACTTCACGAAGCCACCAGGGGTGATCTCCGGCAGGGCGTGATGGGCGATGAAGTCGCCGACCTGGATGCCCAGGCCGGCCAGGTCGCGCTCGGTGCTGACCGACTCGTCGACCCGGATCTCCACCTGGTCCCAGCCGACGCCCTGGGTGTCCACCTCGTCGGCGTAGGCGTGGCCGCTGGCCTTGAGCGGCAGCACCGTGCCCGAGTAGGCGACCTGCGGGTCGTCGGTGAAGATCGTCACCCGCGCCCCCTCGGAGAACCGGGCGCTGTGGGTGCCGATCGGGATCGCCTGCAGTCGCCCGTTCGGCTTGAGCCGGCGTACCGCCATCCCGATCGTGTCCGAGTGCACGACCACGGCGCGCGACGGCGAGCGCCGGGCCCCGGGCAGGGTCGCGAGCAGCGCCCCGCGCCGGGTCAGTTCGAAGTCGATCCGGAGCTCGGTGAGGGTCTCGCCGAGCACCTGCATGATCTGGTCGGTGCGGCCGGTCGGGCTCGGGGTGAGCAGGAGCCGGAGCAACAGGTCCCGGGTCCAGCTCTCGTCGATCGGGAGCACCTTGGGAATCGCGGTCATCGCATTCACACCCCGTGGTCGGTGTCGGCCGGCGCATCGTTGGGTCCCCACGCGGTGGGCAGCGGCCGGGTCGAGGGGAAGAGCAGGTCGACGAAGCACTGGGCCGTCGGCTGCGGTTCGTGGTTCGCCAGGCCGGGGCGTTCGTTGGCCTCGATGACGTGATAATCCGGGCCTTCGACGGACGGGACCATGAAGTCCATGCCGACGACGGGGATGTCGAGCACCTGACTGGCCAGCTCTGCCGCCGCGGCCAGCTCCGGGTGCAGCGCGGCGGTGACGTCGTGGATCGTGCCGCCGGTGTGCAGATTGGCGGTCCGGCGCACCACCAGCTCCACATCGGCCTCGAGGACGTCGTCCAGGTCGTAGCCGGCCTCGGCGACCACCTCGGCGGTGAGCTCGTCGAGCGGGATCTGCGACTCGCCACCGGTCACGGCGGCCCGTCGTCGGCTCTGCGCCTCGATCAGGGCGCGGATGGTGTGCTCCCCACTGCCGATCACCGCGGCCGGCCGTCGGACGGCAGCCGCGACGACCCGATGGTCGATCACGAGCACCCGCAGATCCTCGCCGGGGACGAGCTCCTCCAGCAGCACCTCGGAGCTGAACCGGCGCGCGGTCTCCACGGCTCGTTCGAGGTCGGCCGGCGCGGTGACGCCGACCGTGATTCCCTGACCCTGTTCGCCGCGGGACGGCTTCACGACGACGGCACCGACCTCGGCGAGAAAGGCGGTGTCGGCCTCGCTGCCATCGGCGCATCGTCCGCGCGGAACCGACAGCCCGGCCCGGGCGAGAGCGCGCCGGGTCACATGCTTGTCGTCGCACCGGCTCATCGCGACCGCGCTGGTGAGCTCGGACAGCGACTCCCGGGTGACGACCTTGCGTCCGCCGTGGGTCAACCGCAGCTCACCCCAGGCGGGGTCGAGCACCTCGACGTGGATGCCCCGGCGGATCGCCTCGTCGGCCACGATGCGGGCGTAGGGGTTCAGCTGCGCCAGGTCCTCGGCCGGGCTGGCCGCGAACAGTCGCTCGTTGATCGGGTTCTTGCGCTTGACGCAGAACACCGGCTCGCGGATGAAGCCGAGCTTCTCGTAGAGCTTGATCGCGGGAGCGTTGTCGTGCAGCACGGACAGGTCGACGTAGGCCGCACCGGCGGCCGCCAGGCGGGCGGCGAGGGAGAGAACGAGGGCCTCGCCGATGCCGGGCCGCGAACTCTGCGGGTCGGCCGCCAGGCACCACAGGCTGGACCCGCGCTGCGGGTCGTTGAAAGCAGCGCCGTGGTCCAGGCCGGTCACCGTCCCGAGGATGCGCGTGCTGCCGTCGGCGGTCACCTCCTCGGCCACCAGATAGTGGAAAGCCTTGTTCTCGGCATTGCGCAGCAGCACCGCCGGCGGAGCGGGGAGCATGCCGCAGGAGGCGTAGAGCCGGTTGATCTCGTCCGCGTCGTGGCGGTCGCGCAGCGTGCGGATCTGCACGGACGCGTCCGGCGCGGACTGCGGCGGGTCGCCCGGTGAGAAGTGGAGCCGGTAGGTCACGGACGGGTCGATGAACAAGGCGAACGGCGCCAGGCTGACCAGAACCTGAGGCTCCGTCACGTACATGCAGATGTCCCGGCGACCGCTGGCCTCGTCCGACAGTACGGCGAGCAGGCGCTCGTGGTCGGCGAAGGTCTGACCCAGGATCAGTCGGCCCCAGCCGAGATCCAGCGCCACCTCGGTCTCGGCGTCGGGGGAGCGCCAGGACTGGGCCTGCCACCACTCCCGACGCTCGTCGGTTGGCGTGGGCTGCGTCGTCTCCGTATTCACAAGGTCCCCCCGGTCTACAGGCCGTGGCTCTGCAGCCACAGCTCGAGCAGGCCCAGCTGCCACAGCGGATTCCCCCGCAGCGGCGTCAGATTCCCGTTGGGCTCCGCCAGCAGCCGGGCCACCTCTGATTCGGCGAACAGGCCGCGCTCCCGCGCGGCGGGAGCGTGCAGGGCCTCGGTGACCAGGTCCAGGTACGGCCCTTGCAGGTGCTTGAGGGCGGGGACCGGGAAGTAGCCCTTGGGCCGATCGATGACGGCGTCGGGAATCACCCGGCGGCCAACCTCCTTGAGTACGCCCTTGCCCTCCTGGGCGAGCTTGAGCTCCGGCGGGCAGGCCGCGGCGAGCTCCACGAGCTCGTGGTCGAGGAACGGGACGCGGGCTTCCAGCCCCCAGGCCATCGTCATGTTGTCGACGCGCTTGACGGGGTCGTCGACGAGCATGATCTGCGAGTCCAGGCGCAGGGCGGCATCCACCGCGGTCTCGGCGCCGGGAGCACCGAAGTGCGCGGCGACGAAGTCCCGACTGACGTCGCGGTCGAGACGGTAGCGCGGGGACACAGCGGCATTGCGGGCGTCGAGGTCGCGGTCGAAGAAGGCGGCCGCGTAGGTGCCGACGGGGTCGTCGCCCGCACCCCGCATCGGCGGATACCAGTGGTACCCGGCGAAGACCTCGTCCGCGCCCTGACCGGACTGCACGACCTTGACGTGCCGCGCGACCTCCTCGGAGAGCAGGAAGAACGCCACCGCGTCGTGGCTGACCATCGGCTCGCTCATCGCCGCGATCGCGCGCGGGAGCGCGGGCAGCATGCGCTCGGTGGCGACGCGGATCTGATGGTGATCGGTGTCGAACTCGCGGGCGATGACGTCGGAGTACTTGAACTCGTCGCCCTCCTCGCCGCCGGCCGCCTCGAACCCGATGCTGAACGTGGCCAGACCGTGCTGGCCCTGCTCGGCGAGCAGGCCGACGATGAGGCTGGAGTCCAGGCCGCCGGAGAGCAGGACGCCGACCGGCACGTCCGCCACCAGGCGCCGGCGCACCGCCAGCCGGAGCGATTCGAAGACCGCGTCCTCCCAGTCGCGCTCGTCCCAGGCGGCCTTCGCCGGATCGCGGACCAGGCTCGGGCGCCAGTACTCCCGTTCGGTGCGGTGGCCGTCGGCGTCGATCGTCAGCATCGTCGCCGGAGCCAGCTTGGAGATGCCGCGCAGGATCGTGCGCGGAGGCGGCACGATCGAGTGGAAGGTCAGGTAGTGGTGCAGCGCGACCGGGTCGATGTCGGTGTCGATGCCGCCGCCGGCCAACAGCGCGGGCAACGTCGAGGCGAAGCGCAGCGCGCCCGGGCGCTCGGTCAGGTAGAGCGGCTTGATGCCGAGCCGGTCGCGCACCAGGACCACGCGGCCGCTGTCGCGCTCCACGAGGCAGATCGCGAACATGCCCAGCAGGTGGTCGACGAAGTCGTCACCCCACTCCTTGTAGGCCTTCGCGATGACCTCGGTGTCGGAGGTGGAGAAGAAGCGGTACCCGGCCTGCTGCAGTTCGCCGCGCAGCTCCGGGTAGTTGTAGATGCAGCCGTTGAACACGACGGTGAGGCCGAGTTCCGGGTCCACCATCGGCTGCGCGCCCGCCTCGGTGAGGTCGATGATCTGCAGCCGGCGGTGCCCGAGGGCCACCCGTCCGTTGGACCAGACCCCGGCGCCATCGGGCCCGCGGTCGTCCATGGTCGCCGTCATGGCGGCCACCGCGGCCACGTCCGCTCGACCGTCCTCCAGGCGTAGTTCTCCCGCGAAGCCGCACATGCGGTGAGGCCTACCCCTCCCGCCGCCGCCTACCCGCCGGCGTGGGGCGCCTCACGCCCCGAGGCGCGCGAGAAGCTCGGCCGCAGCCGTCTCCAGCAGGGCCGCGAGTCGGTGGCGCTCCAGGCCCAGATCGGTGGGCCCGGGCGCACCCAGAGCGTGCAGGTAGAGCTTGAGCTTGGGCTCGGTGCCGCTCGGACGCAGGATCGCGCGGAGTGGGCCGGCGGTGAGTCGGAGGCCCGGCGTCCCCGGCAGGCCGGAGGTGGGGAAGGCCAGGTCCTCGACGTGCTCGACCGCAAGTCCGGCCAGCGTGGCCGGTGGATCGGCGAGAAGACGGCCGACGATGTCGGCGTCGGTCGTGCGGATCGAGCGCGGCGCAGAGTCCGCGACGCCGTAGCGGCGCGCGAGGTCGTCCAGGCGGTCCTGCAGGGTCGCGCCCTCGGCGCGGCAGTGGGCGGCAAGTTCAGCGACCAGCAGCGCCGCGGTGATGCCGTCCTTGTCCCGCACCGCCCCCGGATCGGTGCAGTAGCCGAGCGCCTCCTCGTAGGCGTAGGCCAGGCCCGGCACCCGGGCCAGCCACTTGAAGCCGGTCAGCGTCCGGACGCAGCGGCGACCGTGCGCCGCTGCCATCCGCTCCAACAGCGGCGACGACACGATCGTGGTGGCCAACGCCCCGTCCGCCGGGATCCGATCCCGTTCGAGGAGGTGCGACGCGAGCAACGCGCCGACCTCGTCGCCCGACAGTGCCCGGAAGCCGTCCGCCACCGGCACCATCACCGCGCACCGGTCGCCGTCGGGGTCGTGGGCCAGCACCAGGTCGGCGTGGGAGCGGACCGCGGCGGCGGTGACCAGGTCCAGCGCCCCCGGCTCCTCCGGGTTGGGGAAGGCGACGGTGGGGAAGTCGGGGTGGGGCTCGGCCTGCTCGCGCACCTCGACGAGGGGGTCGAATCCGGCAGCGGCCCAGGCCCGACGGAACGTCGCGCCGGCGACCCCGTGCAACGGCGTGTAGGCCGCGCGCAACGTCCGAGGGCCGCCCGGCTGGAGCAGGCCCACCGCTCGGGTCAGGTAGCCCTGGATCACCGCCTCGGGGACGACCGCGATCCGGGCCCGGCCGGACGCCCGGCTCGCGGTCACCGTGATCTCGACGGTGTCGTCCGACCGCCCGATCCCCACGGCCGAGCGGGGAATCTCCGCGGCCGGCGGAGCGTGCGCCATCGCCGCCTCGACGGTCGCGTCCTCCGGCGGTGCGATCTGGGCCCCGTCGGCGAGGTAGACCTTGTAGCCGTTGTCGGTGGCCGGGTTGTGCGAGGCCGTGATCATCACCCCGGCCGCGGCGCCACGCACCGCGAAAGCCAGCACCGGCGTGGGCAGTGGCCTCGGCATCACCAGCGCGGACCGGCCGGCCCCGACGAGGACGGCGGCCACCTCCGCGGCGAACTCGGCCGAGCCGTGCCGCGCGTCGAAACCCACGACGACAGGCCCCGGTACCTGACGGGACGTCAGATAAACGGCCAGCCCGTGGGTGGCCCGGGCGACGAGGTCGACATTGAACTCGCCCGGCCCGTCGCCCATCGGGGCGCGTAGACCGGCGGTACCGAAGCGCACCGGCGTCTCCTCTGCGGATGACATCCGTTGGTCAGCCGGGCCAGGTGGTGAGGATCTCGGCCAGCAGCGCCCCGAGTTCACCGGCCGCCGCGCGACCGGCGGCGAGGACGTCGGCGTGATCCAGGTCCGGGCCGGTGCCGGCCGCGGCATTGGTCACCAGTGACAGGCCGAGCACGTCCAGTCCGGCCTCACGGGCCGCGATCGTCTCCAGTGCCGTCGACATCCCGACCAGGTCGGCGCCGAGCGTGCCGGCCATCCTCACCTCGGCGGGCGTCTCGTACTGCGGGCCGGCGAACTGCGCGTACACGCCTTCGGGCAGGGCCGGACGCACGGTGCGGGCGTGCGCCCGCAGCGTGAGGGAGTAGGCGTCGGTCAGGTCGACGAAGCGGGCGCCGCGCAGCGGCGAGGCCCCGGTCAGGTTGAGGTGATCGGCGATCAGTACCGGGGTGCCGGGCGGCCACTCGGGCCGCAGGCTGCCGGCCGCGTTGGTGAGCACCACCGCGCGGGCACCGGCGG
>NZ_JACDFE010000366.1 GCF_013815995.1 Sporichthya sp. | reverse complement strand
GCCCAGCCGCCCCCGGTCTACTCCTCGGCCGGCGGCAACACGGCGGCCATGGCCAGCCACGGCGCTCCGCGCGGCGGTGGCGCCCGGCCGTGGCTGATCGTGCTCGGCGTACTCGCGCTGATCGGGGCCGGCGGCGTGGGCTGGGCACTGTCCCAGGAGAGCGACGACGCCCCCGGCACCCAGATTCCCTTCGGCGGCACCCCGACACCGACCCCGACGGTCTCGCCGCTGGCCTCGGCCAGCGCCTCCCCGAGTTCGACGGCCACCGTCGGGCCGCCGCCGTCCCCGAACCCCTTGGCCACCCCGATCCCGACCCCGACACCGACCCCCACCCCCGTGCCGATCATCGTGTTGCCGACGCCCACGCCGACGCCCACCCCGGTGCCGGTCCCGACCGCAGAGCTCAACGGCTTGCAGCAGGCGATCGAGGCGGCGGCCTACACCGACCCCGCCGCCAAGGATGACCTGGCGGCCCGCATGTCCGCGATCCGATCCGACGCCGAAAACAACAAGCGGCCGGCGGCGGCGGCCAAGGTCGACGATCTGGTCGCCAAGATCGGCGAGCTCGAAGGCCAGGGCGTCATCAACCCCGAGGACGCACAGCAGCTCAAGGACCGGGCCGCGGCGCTGCGCGCGAAGCTCGTGTCCTGACGCTCTGTCATTTCAGCGGGGTCAGTGCCCGCGGGGTCAGTGCCCGCGGGCGATCCACTCGTCCAGGTGCTTGGCCTCGCCACCGATCGTCGTGCCCTCGCCGTGCCCGGTGTGCACGACGATGTCGCCCGGCAGCACCAACAACCGGTCGCGGATCGAGTCGATGATCACCTCGAAGCTGCTGTAGGAGCGGCCGGTCGCGCCGGGCCCGCCCTGGAACAGGGTGTCGCCCGAGAACAGCGCGCCGATCTCGGGGGCGTATAGACACACCGCCCCCGGCGCGTGGCCCGGGGTGTGCAGCACCTCGAGCACGGTGTCGGCGACGGTGATCACATCACCGCCGTGCAACGCCTTGTCCGGGCGGCGATTGGCGTAGACCATCCGCCAGAGCACATCGTCGTCCGGGTGCAGCAGGATCGGGGCACCGGTGTTGTCGGCCAGTTCGGCCGCGGCGTTGATGTGGTCGTTGTGCGCGTGGGTGCACACGATGGCGACCAGTCGGCGCCCGGCGACCGCTTCTTCGATGGCCGCCGCGTCGTGGGCAGCGTCGATCACCACCACCTCGCGTTCGTCCCCGACCAGCCAGACGTTGTTGTCGACGTCCCAGGTGCCACCGTCGAGGCTGAACTGGCCGGAGGTGACGATCCGCTGAATCTGAGCCGCCATCAGAACACCACGACTGAGCGCAGGACGTCGCCGTGGTGCATCCGTTCGAACGCCTTCTCCACATCCTCGATGCCGATCGTCTCGGACACGAACGCATCCAGGTCCAAGCGCTTTTGCAGGTACAGGTCGATCAGCATCGGGAAGTCACGGCTGGGCAGGCAGTCGCCGTACCAGGAGGACTTGAGCGAACCGCCCCGGCCGAACACCTCGATCAGCGGCAGCTCGAGGGTCATGTCCGGGGTCGGGACGCCGACCAGCACCACGGTGCCGGCCAGGTCGCGGGCGAAGAAGGCCTGCTTGTAGGTCTCCGGGCGCCCGACCGCCTCGATCACCACGTCGGCGCCGTTGCCCTCGGTGGCCGCGCGGATGCCCTCGACCGCGTCGGTGGTCTTCGAGTTCACGGTGTGGGTGGCGCCGAGCTTGACCGCCATGTCCAGCTTCCGGTCATCGACATCGACCGCGACGATCGTGCGCGCCCCCGCGAGGCGGGCACCGGCGATCGCGGCGTTGCCGACCCCGCCGCAGCCGATCACCGCAACCGTGTCCCCGCGTCCGACGTTGCCGGTGTTCACCGCGGCCCCGAGACCGGCCATCACCCCGCACCCGAGCAGGCCGGCGGCTGCCGCCGGGGCGGCCCGGTTGACCTTGGTGCACTGCCCGGCGGCGACCAGGGTCTTCTCGGCGAAGGCGCCGATGCCCAGGGCCGGGGAGAGCGCCGTGCCGTCGGCGAGCGTCATCTTCTGCGTCGCGTTGTGGGTGGAGAAGCAGTACCAGGGCCGACCGCGCCGGCAGGACCGGCACTGCCCGCACACCGCGCGCCAGTTCAGGATCACGTAGTCCCCGGGCGCCAGGCCGACCACGCCGGCGCCGACCGCCTCGACCGTGCCCGCGGCCTCATGGCCGAGCAGGAACGGGAACTCATCGTTGATGCCGCCCTCGCGGTAGTGCAGGTCGGTGTGACACACCCCGCAGGCCTCGACCTTGACCAGCGCCTCCCCAGGCCCAGGGTCGGGAACGAGGATCGTCTCCACGGACACCGGAGCGCCCTTGGTCTTGGCGACGACCGCGCGTACCTCGTGCATGTTGGGCTCCTCGCTGAGTTCTACCGCTGTCGGGACTTGTCCGAATTTCTACCGGATCACGCTGGGTTCATGCGCAGGCCCCGAATGGGCGCTTCGTCTCGCCCGACCCGATCAGGCCCGCCTAGTGGTCTGTCTGTGAATTAGCGCGGTATGATTGATCATGCCGATCAAGACAGCACCGGCGTTGCCGGTCAGTAGTGAGCAGCGCGCGGAGTTGGCCCGGATGGCGCGGTCCTCGACGCTGCC
>NZ_JACDFE010000212.1 GCF_013815995.1 Sporichthya sp. | reverse complement strand
TGGGCCGAGCACTGGAACACCGACCCGAAGCCCTTCATCTGGAAGGCGACCGCGGAGGAGATCATCGCCAAGGTCCGTCGCGGGCGTGAGGTCCTCAACCAGATCAATTCGCAGACGGACCACTAGTCGCTGCTCCGGCGGGGGCCGTCAGGCGGAGACGAGCAGCGCCGCAGCCACCGCCGCGGGGTGGCTGAGCGCCGCGAGGTGGCCCCCCGGAACCTCTTCCAGGTCGAGCCCGAGCCGCTCGCGCGCCAACCGGCGCTGGAACTCGAGGGGGAAGAAGCGGTCGTCCCGGCCGGCCACGGACCGGACCGGCACCGGCCAGTTCTCGAAGGTGCACGGCTGTCCGAACGGAGTGCCGGCCGGCTCCCGTACCTCGTCCGCTCCTCCGGCGACCACGACGGCAGGCACGTCGTGCAGGAAGTGCGTCTCGACGTCGAAGCCGCCGGTGCGGCCGGCGACGGCGTCCGCCGCGGCCATCGCAGCGGGCTGCCCGGTGGCCTCCCACCAGGCGCCGGGAGTCTCGCCGGGGAGCGGAACCATCCCGTTCAGCAGCACGATTCGGCGGACTGCCGGGGTGAGAGCCATCGGCACGGTGAACGCGCCCATCGACTGCCCGACCAGGACCACGTCCGACAGCCCGGTCATCGCGGCCCGGACCGTCGCGGCGTACTCGGGCAGGCCGCGGCCGGGGTCCTCGCCGTGCAGGTCGACCGGGACGACGGTGCAGTCGGCCGCGGTCAGCAGGGGGACGACGCGATGCCAGTACCAGGCCGCGCCGCCCGCCCCCGGCACGAGAACGAAGGCGGTCATTCAGGAACCTCCGGCAGGCGACGGGTGACGCGCTCGGTCTGGGCCCGGCGGGGGAGTGCGGCCTCGTCGGCGTTGCGGCACAGCACCACCGAGGCCCCGACGGCCAGCGGGGCCAGCAGGCCGGCGAGCAGCCCCTCGGCGGTGCCGAGGTCGGCGGTGACCAGCACGCGGTCGCCGCTGCCCAAACCCCACTGCGCGGCTGCGGCGTGGGCCGCCTGGACCAGTTCCGCGCCGGTCGCCGAGCCGCCGGCCCGCTCGAGGGCCGTGAGATCCCCGGTCACCGGCGAGAAGGGCGCGAACTGGTCGCCGTAGGCGGGCACCTCCGCCGCGTAGTCGTAGAACCCGGCCGGCAGTTCGGTCGCGGGGGCGCCGAACGGCCGCATCGGCACCAGCACCCGCTCGCCCGGACACGTCGCGGCCCGTTCCACCCCCGCCGGGTCGGTGACCACATGCTCAGCTTGGGCCGGATCGGAGTCCGGGGCCGCCGCGACACCGGCGGTCCAGCACGCCAGGTACCAGACCACGGACTGCCAGTGACTGGGCAGCAACAGTGCGATGCGTTCACCGGGCCGCGCGCCGAGGTCCTCGACGATCATGTTCGCGGTCTTGGCGACCCAGTTGTCCAGCGTGGTGAACGAGAGCTCCACGCGCTCGCCGGTCGCGTCGTCGTAAAAGGTCAGGAACGGCCGGGACGAATCAGGCCGCGCCGCCGCCCGCAGGAGCTCCGCCGGTGTCGTCATGGGCCCACGAGCCTATGCACTGCCTGTGGAGCCGCCGATTCGGGAGCATATTCACGTCTACGCAACCCGCGCGGTGCGTCAGGGCGGCGTAGGCTTTCAGCCAAGACCTGCGGGGAAGGGCTTTTCACATCGAGGGTGAGCCGCCCCAAGCCGGCGTCCCGAGTCCCCGTCCCCATGCAACCCCCGCAAGGAGTACCTGTGGCGCCCCGCGTGCTCGTTGACGCCACCGCAGTTCCGGCCGACCGGGGCGGGCTGGGCCGGTACATCGACGGTCTGCTGCCCGCGCTGTCCGAGGCCGGTGCGGATCTGGGAATCGCCTGCCAGCGCGCCGACGCCGACCGGCTGTCCCGGCTTGCGCCCACGGCGACCGTCTTGCCGGCCCCCAGCAACGTCAACCACCGTCCCGAACGGCTGGCCTGGGAGCAGGAGGGTCTGCCCACTCTCGCCGAGCAGATCGGCGCGGACGTCATCCACTGCCCGTTCTACACAATGCCGGCGTCCTCATCGGTCCCGGTCGTGGTGACCATCCACGACGCCTCGGTGTTCCACAACCCGGAGTTCTACGACGACGAGCGGGCGGAGTTCTACCGCCGGGCCACGCGGAGCTCGCTGGAGCTGGCGGCGAGGTTCATCGTCCCGTCCCGGGCCACCCGCGACGAACTGGTCCGCATGCTCGACGCCGACCCGGCCAAGGTGGACGTGGCCTATCACGGCATCGACACCGCGGTGTTCCACCCGCCGACGGAGCTTGAGGCGGAGCGCGTCGTCCAGCGCCTCGGCCTGCACGGTCAGGCCTACGTCGGCTCGCTGGGCGAGATGTCGCGGCGCAAGAACATTCCCGAACTCATCCGCGGCTGGGTGATTGCCGCGTCGAAGATGTCCGAGCCGCCTGCGCTGGTCCTGGCCGGGTCCTCCACCGCGGACCCGGTGATCCTGGACGCGGTCGCCGAGGTTCCGGCCGGGCTGCGGCTCATCCGCCCGGGCTTCCTGCGGGCCGCCGACCTGCCCGGCTTCATGGGCGGGGCGACCGTGATGGCCTTCCCCAGCCGGTCGGAGGGCTTCGGCTTCCCGACCCTGGAGGCGATGGCCTGCGGCGCCGCGGTCCTGATCGCCCGCGCGCTGTCCCTGCCCGAGGTCGGCGGTGAGGCGGCGGCGTACACCGAACCCGACGCAGACTGCATCGCCCGGAACCTCCAGCGACTGCTGGAGGACCCGGAGCGCCGGCGTTCGCTGTCCGAAGCCGCGCACGAGCGGTCCAAGCTGTTCAGCTGGAGCAGCTCGGCCCAGGTGCACCTGGAGACCTACGCGCGTGCGACCGGTGCGGTCGCGCCGAGCAGCTAGAGCTTGATGACCTCCACCTCCACCTCAACAGTGCCCGAGGCGATCATCCTCGTCGGTGGGCAGGGCAGCCGGCTGCGCCCGCTCACCCTGACCACGCCCAAGCCGATGCTGCCCTGCGCCGGCGTGCCGTTCCTGACCCACCAGTTCCTGCGGCTGTCCGAGGTCGGCGTCAAGCACGTCGTCCTGGCCACCTCGTACCGCTCTGAGGTGTTCGCCGCGTACTACGGCGACGGCGGCTCGCTGGGGCTGGCGATCGACTACGTGACCGAGGTCGAGCCGCTGGGCACCGGCGGCGGGATCCGCAACGTCGCCGACCGGCTCACCGGGGGCCCGGACGCACCGGTGATCGTGCTCAACGGCGACGTGCTGTCCGGGCACGACCTGAACGCGCAGTTGGAGGTGCACCGCGAGATGGCGGCCGCGGTCACCCTGCACCTGGTCGGGGTGGAGGATCCGCGGGCATTCGGTTGCGTGCCGACCGACGGCGACGGCCGGGTGACGGCCTTCCTGGAGAAGACCCCGACGCCGGTCACCGACCAGATCAACGCCGGCTGCTACGTGTTCCGCCGCGGCGTCATCGACGCCATCCGGGCCGGCGTCCCGGTCTCGGTCGAGCGGGACACCTTCCCCGGCCTGCTGGCCGCCGACGCCGTGGTGCAGGGCTACCGCCAGGACGCCTACTGGCTCGACGTCGGGACCCCGGCGGCCTTCGTCCGCGGCTCGGCCGACCTGGTGCGCGGGGTGCTCGCCTCGCCGGCGGTCGCCCGGCCGGGGGAGTCGTTGGTGGGAGGAGATGCGTTGGTCGCCGAGGACGCCGTGCTCAGCGGCGGCACCACCGTCGGGCGCGGGTGCGTGATCGGCTCCGGCGCGGTCGTCGAGGGCTCGGTGCTCTTCGACGACGTCTGGATCGCGGCCGGGGCCACCGTGACCGGCAGTGTGATCGGGACCGGGGCCCGGGTCGGGGAACGGTCGGCGCTGCGCAACGTGGTGCTCGGTGACCACTCCCTGGTGGGGGCCGACAACGAACTGGCCGAGGGTGCCCGGGTGTGGTCCTCCGCGGTGTTGCCGGACGCCACCATCCGTTTCTCGCCTGGGGACTGACGGACCCTCAGGATTCGGCGTTCGCCGCCGGACCGGAGGTAGTGTCGGGCTCGCTTCTTCGTCTTTTTTTCTTCAGGTCGGTGCTCGCCCACCAGATCGTGCCCAGGGCGAGCACCCCGCTGGCCGACAACGCGATGCCCGTAGGCCAGCTGCTCAGTGGCAGCTCGTCCCACATCGCCCACACGATCCCGGCCGCGACGAGGCTGAGTGCGCTGAGCACCGAGAGCCCGGTGCCCCACTTGTTCGCGGCCGCCATGTGCGCGGCGTCGATGACCTTGTCCTTGATGCGGTTGAACAGGCGATCGGCCCAGGCGAACTCGAGGCTGAGGATGTACAGGCCGGCCACGACCACCAGCCAGCCGGGGCCGGGCAGCGGGATCATCGCGATACCTGCGGCCAGCACGAGGCTGCCGCCGATCGCGATGACGACCTTGCGCAGCAGCAGGACGGTCCGCCGGCGCTTCTTCGCGTCGGCGACGACCGGGCTGTCGCGGGCGTCGGGCGCCAGGTCGCCGAGGTCGTCGTCCTCGGCGATCAGCAGCAGCTCTTCGAGGTCCTCCGGCGTCGGCTCGTCGCGCGCGTTGCTACTCACCGGATGAACCTAACCGAGAACTGTGCGCATTGCCTTGGCCGCCGGGGTCAGCGGATGTTGCGCTCGGGAGCGTCGGTGGCCGGGTACTTGTCCATGAAGTCCTGGACCGCCTGGCCGGAGGTCCGCTCGCAGAACAGGCGGTGGCCGTAGCCGATGCCCGTCTTCGGATCCGGCGCGCTCCAGTGCGTCAGGGCGATGAACTTGTCGGCCGGGAACGCGCCGTAGGTCGGGTCCCACGGGGTGGCGATGAACTGCTGGTAGACCGCGTCGTCGCGCAGCCGCCTCGCCATGTCCTCGAGCTCGTCCAGGTCGCCCCCGGTGAGCTTGGGGTCGTACCAGAGGATCGTGTAGCCGTGCTCCATGTTGTGCACGGTGTTCTCGACCGGCGGGTTGTCCTTGGTGGTGAAGAACGGGGTGGCGGCAAAAGCCACCGGGTTGGAGTAGTGCTTGCCCGAGCTCGGCGGGATGGAGTCATAGGTGACCCGGATGCCGACCTGGACGTGTTCCTGGGTGCCACTGGCCTTGTCCTGGGTGATCTTCCCGCAGCCGGCGTCACCGAGTGGGACACCGAAGGAGGAGATCGACTTCTTCAGCGGGTCGTTCAGCTTCTTGTCGACCCAGTTGTAGGCCGGCTTCGCGAAGAATGCCCCGGTTCCGATCACGATGACGAGCATGAACGCGGTGGAGCGGAATCGCTCGCTGCGCTTCTTCTTCGCCCGCAGAGCCTCGATGCGCTGCCGACGGTCCTCGAACGCAGCCTGACCGCGCGCCGACGGGACATCTGAGCCCGCGCTCGTCTTCTCCCCCGTGGTCCGGTCTGACACCGTGACCCCTCCCCGCTTACTTCCCCACCCTGACGTTCCACCGTACGCCGGAACGACCTGCCCGGAAGGGAAGATTGACCTTCCGGGCGACGGCGGGTCGGCTCAGGCGGTGTTCGGCTCCGGGGCGTCCGACGAGGGGTGCTGGTCGACGAAAGTCTTGATGGCGCCGCCGGAAACCTGCCCGCAGTACTGGCGGTAGCCGGTCGAGGTCTCGTACTTGCCCTGGGTCGTGGGTGCACCCCAGTGGGTGAGCGCGATCGACTTGTTCGTCGGGAACGCACCGCGCGAGGGGTCCCACGGAACCGCGATGAACTTTCGGGTTTCGTTGCTGTCGCGCAGCTTCCCGGCGACCGCCTTGAGGTCGTCGAGCTGGGCGCCGGTGACCGAGGGCAGGTACCAGGCGATGGTGTAGCCGTGCTCCAGGTTGTGCACGAGCTCCTCGACCCGGGGCGCGTCGTCGGTGGCGTAGAAGCCGCGCGTGTTCACCGTGATCGGGGACTGGAAGTGCCGACCGTGGCTGGGCGGCGCGGTCGCGTAGTCGATGCGCACCGTCGGGTTGGACTCGTGCTCGCCGTCGGCGGTGCCGACCTTGTCGGTCTGCACGGTCGCGTCGCAGCCGGCCAGGCCGACCGGCACCCCGAGCTGGTCGTAGGCGCGATCGTCCTTCTTGTTCTTGTTGATGATCGAGAGCACCGGGATGCCGACCAGAACGGCGACGATCACTGCGGCGACCCCGCCGAAGAGGAGCGTCTTCTTCCGCTCCTGCGCCTTCTGTTCCTTCTTCAGGGCCTCTACGCGCGCCTTGCGGTCCGCCGCAGTTCCGGGAGGTTGCTTCTTCTTCGCCACGGTGGGTGCGGTCTCTCTCGTTCGTCGCGGGTCGTCCTGCTTGCTGCCGGAGTCTACGGAGCGTGCCTTGTCCGGCAGACTCAGGCGTGTGTCGGACAGCGTGTCGGGCGATTCGGACGGTGCCGGGGCAGTTCGCGAGTGGAGCCCGGGCCGTCCGCTGGATCTGCACCGCACCCTGGGCCCGCTCCGGCGCGGGGCCGGCGATCCGGCCTACCGGGTCGAGGCGGACAACTCGATCTGGCGTGCGGTGCGCACCCCGGACGGTCCGGGCACAATGCGCCTCGCCCTCCGTCGCGGGACGGCGAGTGTCATGGGACGGGCCTGGGGACCTGGAGCGGGCTGGCTGCTCGACCGGATCCCCCGCCTGTGCGGTGACGACGACCGACCGGAGGATTTCGTTCCCGCGCACCCGCTCCTGGCCGACGCCCTGGCCCGCAACCCGGGCTGGCGGATCACCCGTTCGGACGCCCTGGTCGAGGTGCTCATCCCGTGCATTCTCGAGCAGAAGACGACCGGACGGCAGGCCCGCGCCTCCTGGCGGACGCTGGTGCGCCAGTACGGCGAGCCCGCCCCCGGCCCGGTCCCACCCGGCCTGAGAGTCCCGCCGGCCCCGGCGACCTGGGCCCAGATCCCGTCCTGGGACTGGCACAAGGCCGGTGTCGAGCCGGGCCAGTCAAAGGCGGTGATCGACGCCTGTCGGCACGCCGGCCGGCTGGAGGAGACCCTCCAGCTGGGGACCGCGGTGGCCGACCAGCGCCTGCGGGCCGTGCCCGGGATCGGGGGGTGGACTTCCGCGGAGTGCCGGCAGCGCTCGCACGGCGACCCGGACGCCGTCACCGTGGGCGACTTCCACCTGCCGCATCTCGTCGGCGTCGCCCTGATCGGCCGCCGGGTCGACGACGCCGGGATGCTGGAACTGCTCGAGCCCTACCGCGGCCACCGCTACCGCGTTACCCGCCTGATCGAGCTGTCCGGCCTGAAGAACCCCCGCTACGGCCCCCGCATCACCATCCAGGACCACCGCGCCCACTAACCAACGGATGTCATCCACAGTGGGGACCAACGGATGTCATCCGCAGTGGAGGCAGGTGGAGACCGGCGCGCAAGCGGCGATCGCGGAGCGAATCCGTTCCACCAGCGCTTCCGGGTAGTGGACCAGTTCCTCCCAGGTGGTGCGGATGACGGTCCACCCGGCCTCCTTCAGCCAAGTGCGGGGTTCATACAGCGAATGATCACCCCACCGGGACTTCGCCTCCGGACTTATCCACAGGCGGTCAGCGATGCCGCTGTCGCTGCGGATGACATCCGTTGTGTGCGCTGCGGATGACATCCGTTGAGATCAGCGCTCCAGGAGGAACTGCCCGGGGTCGAGGTCGGGGCGGGGCGACGGGGGAGCGGCGGGGACGCCGATGGCGACGGCGCCGAGGGGGTCCCAGCCGGCCGGGAGGTCGAGGGCGGCGCGGGTGACGTCGGGGCAGAACAGGGTGGCGGAGACCCAGCAGGAGCCCAGGCCCTCGGCGGCCAGCGCGATCAGCAGGCCCGCCACGGCGGCGCCGCCGGCCACGGTGAACATGTCGCGCTCGGCCGCGGCGCGGGCGGCGTCGGGGTAGGAGTGCGCGCCGTCGCGGACCAGGCAGGGCACGACGATCAGCGGGGCCTGCCGCAACACCTCGCCGCGCCGGGTCCGCACCACGATCTGATGTTCCGTCATAC
>NZ_JACDFE010000211.1 GCF_013815995.1 Sporichthya sp. | reverse complement strand
GCCGATCTCGGACTCGGCGGCTCCGGACCGGCTGCGCAACGCGTTGACCTTGCCCTGCAGGCGGGCCAGGCCCTCCCGACGGTCGGCGGCCGCACGGACCACCGAGGCCAACCGCTTCTCCTCGGCGGCCAGGGCCGCCTCGTCCTGCTGGCGGGACGCGACGGCCTGCGCCAGGCCGCTGCGGGCGCCCTCGATGACGGAGCCGAGTTCGGCCTCCCGGGACCGGACCTCGCCGGCCTCGCGCTCCAGGTCCTCCGGGTCGCGGCCGGCGCGGGCCTCTTCCGGCTCGTCGGCCAGGTGCCGGGCGCGCTCGGCGGCCAGGCCGGCTGTACCGCGGAACCGTTCCCGGAGCGCGGACAGGCGGTACCAGGTCTCCTGGGCGCGGGTGAAGGCCGGCGCCGCCTCGGCGAGCGCGGCCTCCAACCGGGACTCCTCGGCGCGGCCGGTGGCCAGCGCCTCCTCGACCTCGCCCTGACGGGCCCGCAAAGCGGTCTCGTCGGCGACCTCCGCCTCCAGGGAGCCGCGCAGCGTGATCAGGTCGTCGGCCAGCAGCCGGAGCCGGGCGTCGCGCAGGTCGGCCTGCACCACCTGGGCCCGCCGGGCCACCTCGGCCTGCTTGCCCAGTGGCTTGAGCTGGCGGCGCAGCTCGGTGATCAGGTCGGAGACGCGGGTCAGGTTGGCCTGCATCGCCTCCAGCTTCCGCAGTGCCTTCTCCTTGCGCTTGCGGTGCTTGAGGACGCCGGCCGCCTCCTCGATGAACCCCCGCCGGGCCTCGGGGTCGGCCGTGAGCACGGCGTCGAGCTGCCCCTGGCCGACGATGACGTGCATCTCGCGGCCGATGCCGGAGTCGGAGAGCAGTTCCTGGATGTCGAGCAGCCGGCAGGAGTCGCCGTTGATGGCGTACTCGGAACCGCCGTTGCGGAACAGCGTCCGCGAGATCGTGACCTCGGTGTAGTCGATCGGCAGCGCGCCGTCGGTGTTGTCGATGGTGAGCGCGACCTCGGCCCGGCCCAGCGGCGGGCGCCCGGCCGTGCCGGCGAAGATGACGTCCTCCATCTTGCCGCCGCGCAGCGACTTCGCGCCCTGCTCGCCCATCACCCAGGCGAGGGCGTCGACCACGTTGGACTTGCCCGAGCCGTTGGGCCCGACCACACACGTGATGCCCGGTTCGAAGCGCAGGGTCGTCGCCGACGCAAAGGACTTGAAGCCTTTGACCGTCAGGGTTTTCAGGTGCACGCGCTCGCCCCCAGGCACTGGATTGGCCTGACCATAGCGCCCCCGAAGGACCGTTTTGAACGGCGCGCGCGGCCGGTAATCAAGGGGCGGATGGGGCTCCCGGGACCCGGTTGTGGACGCCCGGTGGACAGCCTGTGGAGCAGCCCCGGACGGCCCGTCTCTGCGCCTGGGGACAGCGCGCGGCCCCCGGGACGGCCCTGTGGAGAAGCCCCCGGGCCGGATTGTGCGAATGCGCTGAACGGTCGCTGAATTGTCGTCGGCCGCAGCGGTTACGGCGCCTCCCGGGCACGGTCTAGGGTCCGGCCACCCACCTGCGCAGCTGCCGAGCAGTCCCGACCAGTCCGACCAGTGAGGCCCCCCGATGACGAGTCCCGCCACCATCGACCTCCTCTCCCCCACCTTCCGCGTGCTCTCCGACGAGGTCCGCGCCGCCGCCGCCGCGCACTGGTACGCCCGGACCCCGCTGGGACCGGCGATCCTCACCGCCGCTGACTGCGTCGCGATGCAGAACGACCGTCGCCTGCACCACTCCGGTGGCACCGAGCACATGCTCGCCCAGGGCATCAGTGATGGCCCGGTCGCCGACATGTGGGCCCGCCTGGTCCTCAACATCGAGGGCCCGGACCACCACCGCCTGCGCCGGCTGGTCAATCCGGCGTTCGCCCCGACCGCGGTCGAGCGCCTGCGGGAGCGGATCCGCGAGATCGCCGAGGACCTCATCGACGACTTCGCCGGCGAGGGCCGCTGCGAGTTCATGTCGCAGTTCTCCGACCTGTTCCCGCCCCGCGTGATGTTCCACCTGCTCGGCATCCCCGAGGCCATGCAGCCGGACTTCCTGCGCTGGGGCCAGGACGTCGCCCTGCTGCTGAGCTACGACGTCGCGGCCAACCACGACCGCCTGGCCGCCGCGATCGAGGGCATCTGCGCCGCCACCGACGAACTCTGCGAGCAGCGCCGCTCCGACCCCGGCGACGACCTGCTCTCGGTCCTGGTCGCCGCCAGTGACGGCGGGGACAAGCTCAGCCAGGACGAGATCCGCGCGATGGTGACCGTGCTGGTGCTCGGCGGCCAGGACAGCACCCGCAACCAGATCGCGCTCGGGCTGGCCACCTTCACCGACCACGCGGACCAGTGGGCCCTGCTGCGGGACAAGCCCGAACTCGCCGCCGCCGCCGTCGAGGAGATGATCCGCTACAACCCCGTCGACCCGATCCTGTGGCGCATCGCCCCCACTGACGTCGACTATCGGGACCTGCAGCTCGCCGCCGGCACCCGGATCTGGCTCTTCGCCGCGCTCGCCCAGTCCGAGTGCGACACCCCGGGCAAGCCCCTCCCCTTCGACATCACCGCCGAACGCGACCCCCACCTCGCCTTCGGCCATGGCACCCACTACTGCCTCGGCGCCTACCTCGCGAGAGCAGAAATGGTGGAAGCCCTCCCGATCCTGGCCCGCCGCATGCCCGACCTCGCCCTCGACGGCACCCCCGTCTACCGCCCCGAACTGAGCGGCTTCGTCGGCCCCGTCAGCCTTCCCTTGAAGTTCACCCCGACCCCGGCGTAGAACGGCGTCGGCCCAGGATCAACGTTGTGACTGGTGAGGTCGATTGAGCCGGGCGGCCGCCTCACGAGTCACAACGTTGATCCGCAGCCTTCGGGGCAGCTGGCGCCCAGCAAGAGGCCGGAAAGAATGAGCGACGGGGTGCTCGCGCCCGCCTGCGAGCACCCCGTCGCGCTTTGGGGGCGGTCAGGCCCGCCGACCGACCGCCCAGCGACTGCCGTCCGAGGACGAGAGCCGCGAGAGAGTTTCACGGTGAGCCCTGTTCCCCGCGCGCCCGCCAGCGCAATGGGGGCAGGACCTGAACCGAAGTCCTCCACCGCTCGCAGTCGATGCCGTGGTGGCCATCAACTCCTCTCTGCTGGTCTCAACGAGTGACTGCGAAATAGGTCACGCGGAGGCCGGACAAAAAAGAAGGGGACGCCGTGAGGCGTCCCCTGCGGGTGGAGCTGCGGAACTCAGGTGAGAACCGGCTCCTGGAGCGACGTGAGAAGGTCGTCCCGGTGCAGTTCCGCTGCCAGAACATCGTTCTCCGCGCGCACGCGCAGCAACTCCGACTCAAGCTCATCGATACGCCGCTGCATCCGTCGCATTTCGTTGAGCATGCGCGGGTCCGGACCGCCAACGTGTCCGAAAAGCGCCTTTGCCATCGTGGGATCCTCCACGCTGAGAAACCAGCTAGTAACCGACAGATACTTTCGCCGCCGTCCGGGCACCAGGATGTGGGCCTGACAGGGCGGGGTCTCTCCAGGGTCGCACCAGAGCCTCTTGAGGTCAAGCCATCGGTGCCGGTCAACCCGAACGGCGCGTTTTCGCAGGTCAGAAGACCTTGCAGTCAAGGGCCGAAGGTCCTTGCCCGCACCTGGGGACGGTTATGTGCCGTGATCATGACCGAGCCACGGGTGGGACGCAAGCGGAAAAACAATCTCAATGTGTAACAAGCTCATTTCCACCGGAACGGCCTCAGGCCGCCACCGAGCGTGTCCGAAATGCCCGCCGATTGCCCTACCAATGCGCCCGTCGGGGGCGGGGCTGGCAGCGCGGACACGAGAACGAGGACCGGTTCATGAAGGCGTCCCGGCGGATCGCCGAGCCGCAGCGGGCGCACTCGAGGCCCTCCCTGCCGTACACGTCGAGTGAGCGGTCGAAGTAGCCGCTCTCGCCGTTGACGTTGACGTAGAGGCTGTCGAAGGAGGTGCCGCCGGCGGCCAGCGCGGCGGTCATCACCTCGACGGCGCCGGCGAGCACCCGGTCGATCTCGGGGGCCCGGAGCGTCTCGGTCGGGCGCGCGTAGTGCACCTGGGCCCGCCACAGGGCCTCATCGGCGTAGATGTTGCCGATCCCGCTGATGAGGGTCTGGTCGAGCAGGGCCCGCTTGAGCCCGGTGCGCTTGGCGCGCATCGCGGTGCGCACGGCGCCGGCGTCGAAGCCGGGCTCCAGGGGGTCGAGGGCGATGTGGGCGACCGAGGCCGGCACCGTCAGCCCGCCGCGGCCGGGCACCAGCGGCTCGACGGAGAGCCCCCCGAAGGTGCGCTGGTCGACGAAGCGCAGGTCAGGGCCACCGTCGGCGAAAGCCAGCCGGACCCGCAGGTGCTTCTCCGGTGGCGCTCCCGGCGGTTGCACCCGCAGCTGGCCGCTCATGCCCAGGTGCACCAGCAGGGCCTCCCCGGAGTCCAGGGGCAACCAGAGGAACTTCCCGCGGCGCTCGGCCCCCGTCACGGTGACCCCCGCCAGCCGGGCGGCCAGGTCCGCTGCCCCGGCGACGTGGCGGCGCACCGCTCGGGGGTGGAACACCTGCGCGGCGGCGATCGTGCGGCCCATGGCGAACGAGGCGGCGCCGCGGCGGACCACCTCGACCTCGGGCAGCTCAGGCACGGGTCAGCGGATACGTCAGGCCGAGGCGGCCGGCGTCTCGCCGGCGAGCTGGGCCGCGTAGGCCTCGCTGAGGTAGGTCCAGGCCGCCTCGGCGGCCTGCTGCTCGGCTTCCTTCTTGCTGCGGCCGCCGCCGGACCCGTAGTCGGCGCCGGCCACCCGCGCGTTGGCCTTGAAGGTCTTCTCGTGGTCGGGACCGCTCTCGCTGACCACGTACTCCGGCACGCCCAGCCCGATCATGGCGGTGAGCTCCTGGAGGCTGGTCTTCCAGTCCAGACCGGCACCGAGGTGCGAGGAGGACTCGATCAGCGGGTCGAACAGGCGGTGGACCAGCTCGGAGGCCTCGCCCAGCCCGCGGTCGATGTAGACGGCGCCGATCAGCGCCTCGAGGGTGTCGGCCAGGATCGAGGACTTGTCGCGGCCCCCGGTGCCCTCCTCGCCGCGGCCAAGCCTGAGGAACTCCCCGAGTCGCAGGCCGCGGCTGACGTCGGCCAGCGCGCGCATGTTGACCACGGCCGCGCGCAGCTTGGCCAGCTGCCCCTCGGGCAGGTCGGGGTGGCGGTGGTAGAGCGAATCGGTGACCACCAGACCGAGCACGGAGTCGCCGAGGAACTCCAGCCGCTCGTTGGTCGGCAGCCCGCCGTGCTCGTAGGCGAACGAACGATGGGTGAGCGCGCGGACCAACAGCGGCTCGGACAACGTGACCCCGAGCCGATCCTCCAGCGCGTGCTCCAGCAGATCCGGGCTGGACGCAGCCGTGGACGTCTGCGGGGTCGAGGTCATTGCAGCCTGACTAGTCGGCGAACCGGACCTGGCGGCGGTTGTAGGTGCCGCAGCTCGGACAGGCGACGTGCGGGAGCTTGGGCGCACGGCATCGGTCGCAGGTGGCCAGCGTCGGCGCCGTGGCCTTCCAGTTCGCGCGGCGAGCTCGCGTGTTGCTGCGCGACATCTTGCGCTTGGGAACGGCCACTGTCGTGATCTCCTGTCCGGTACTACTCGTCCGGCTGAACGAGTGCTTCCAGCGCCGCCCAACGGGGGTCGACGTCGGTGTGCTGGTGCTCGGGATCGTCCGCCAGTCGCGCGCCGCACTGGGCGCACAAACCGGGGCAGTCCTCCTCGCACAGCGGCTGGAGCGGTAGAACGAGCACCACCGCGTCCCGCACCACCGGTTCCAGGTCGATCAAGTCGCCCTGCAACCAGAGGGTCTCGTCATCGCCCTCGTTGCCGGATGCCACGAACAGCTCCGCGAAATCCACCCCGACCTCGTCGGTGAGGGGATCCAGGCAGCGCACGCATTCACCCGCCAGCGGCGCCCGTGCCGTTCCCGACACGAGCACGCCCTCGACCACCGCTTCGAGCTTGAGGTTCAGCTCGAGGTCGGCACCCGCGGGCACGCCGATGACCTCCAGACCGAGATCCGCCGGTGCCGGAACAGTTCGGACGACCTTGAGCATCGACCCCGGCCGCCGGGCTAACCGGTGGACGTCGAGCACGAGTGGATCGTGCGGGTCGAGGCGCTGGGTTCTCTGAGTCTCTTCGGGCATGGCGGTTCCTGGTCATCAAGACCGTCGCGAAGGTTACCCGAGCCAAGGGCCTGGACAAAAACCAGGCCCGCCGCCCGCGTGGTCAGCGCTCGGGCAGCGGGTCGCGCAGTGGGTCCGGTGCGTCCTCGTCGGCGCCGAGCGGGTGCTCCTCCAGCTCGCGCAGGTGCTCGCCGAGTTCCTCCATGTGGTGTTTGCCGTCGAGGCGATCCCGACCCCGGCGCACCGCGGTCAGGGTCCGCGCCAGCGAGCTGGACAGTTCCGCGAGGTGGGCCGTCGGGTCGGCGGAGGGGTCCTCCGGCGCCCGGCGGGCCAGTTCGAGGGTCTTTTCGAGGATCACCTCGAAGTGGGCGAGCCGGGAGTCGACGTAGTCGTCGGCCTCGGTGGTCCGGGTGGTGGCGTCGGCCTCGCCCTCGGCCCGGATCTGGGCGGCCCAGGCGACCGCTTCCGAACCTTCCGGGGTCAGTTCCAGGCGCCGGTCGCGCTCGACCGCGGCCTCGGCGAGCACCGCAACGGCCTGCTCGCGGGCCTCCGCGACCACCGCGTCGGCGTCGGCGAGCACGCTCTCGGCCTGGGAGAGCTGTCGCGGCAGGGCCGCCTCGATCTCCGCGATCCGCGCCAGGACGTCGGCCCGGTTCACCAGGCAGGACGCCGAGAGCGGCATGGCTTTCGCCTTCGCGACCAGCTCCTGCAGCTCCGCGAGCTTGGCGTGGACGTCGACGGGCTTGCCCCGGGACATTAGGGCGTGTCTCTCAATTCCTGGCGGATGCGGGCGGTGATCAGGACGTTCTCTGGCAAGGCGGAGGAGGAGCCCGCTGCAGAGCAGCGGGCGACGACGACAACGCCGCCAGAGGGCGTCCTGGCGCCGATCCGCGCCGCAGAGGAATTGGGAGACATGCCCTACCGGCCCTGCTCCTGGCGGCGCTCGGCCAGGCGCTGCAGGAGCGGGTCGAGCACCACGTCGGGCACGAACCCGGTGATGTCCGCCCCGTTGTTGGCGACCTCCTTGACCAGCGAGGAAGACAGGAAGCTGTAGAGCGGGTTGGTCGCGACCAGCAGGGTCTCGACGTCGGTGAGCGTGTGGTTCATCTGGGCCATCTGCAGCTCGTAGTCGAAGTCGCCGACCACCCGCAGGCCCTTCACGATCGCCGGGATGCCGTGGCGTTTGCAGTAGTCGACGAGCAGGCCGTCGAAGCTGTCGATCCGGACGTTCGGGTAGTCCTTGAGCGCGAGGCGCAGCATCTCCATCCGCTCCTCGAGCGTGAACAGACCCTGCTTGTTGCGGTTGACCAGGACGCCGACGACGACCTCGTCGGCCAGCTTGGCCGCACGCATGATCACGTCGAGGTGGCCATTGGTCACGGGGTCGAAGGACCCGGGGCAGATGCAGCTGCGCACGGGCTCAGTGTGCCCCTGACCCGGGGTCAGCGGAAATCGGGCCCTACCCGGGCGTACCAGAGGGTGGCCTCGCCGTAGCGGCGGTCGCGGTCCGCGACCATCCCCGGCGGCCAGGGGAACGCCGGGTCCCGAGTGGCCCGTTCGACCACCACCACCGTCTCCGGCGCGAACCAACCGCGCTCGCCGGCGCCGGCCAGCAACGCCGCCAGCTCGGCTGCGGGCAGGGCGTACGGGGGGTCGGCGAACACCAGGTCGAAGGGCTCGGGCGCCGCGGCGGCGAGCGCGGCCGTGACCGAACGCGGGATCACCTCGACCCCTGTCAGCCCGAGCGCGGCGACGTTGTCGCGCAGAACCCGGACGGCCTTGGCGTCGGACTCCACGAG
>NZ_JACDFE010000210.1 GCF_013815995.1 Sporichthya sp. | reverse complement strand
ACCCTGCTCGAGGGCTCGCTGGCTGCTGCCGGGGCCGAACGCGACGCTGCGGACCAGCGCCGGTCGGCCGCCGAGACAGCGCTCGCCGCCCAGCGCGGGTCGCTGCGGGGACTCGCCTCCGAGCTTGAGCGGCTCACCGACTCGGTGCACCGCGACGAGGTGGCTCGCGCCGAGCACCGGATGCGCATCGAGGTGCTGGAGTCGCGCGCCCTGGAGGAGCTCGGCGTCGCCCCGGATGTGCTGATGGCCGAGTACGGCCCGGACCAGCCGGTGCCGGTCCTGCCCGAGCCGGGCCCCGACGGGCAGCTCCCGCCGCTGGACCCCGACGTTCCGCTCCCGACGGTGGCGTTCGCCCGCCCGGAGCAGGAGAAGCGGCTGCGCACCGCCGAGCGGGCCTTGGCCCTGCTGGGCCGGGTCAACCCGCTCGCCCTGGAGGAGTTCGCTGCCCTGGAGGAGCGCCACCAGTTCCTCTCCGAGCAGCTGGAGGACCTGAAGAACAGCCGGCGTGACCTGATGACGGTCATCAAGGAGGTCGACGACCGGGTCCAGCAGGTCTTCGCCGAGGCCTACGCCGACGTCGCGCGGGAGTTCGAAGGCATGTTCCCGCGGCTGTTTCCGGGCGGCGAGGGCCGGCTCTTGCTCACCGACCCCGAGAACATGCTGACCACCGGCGTCGACGTCGAGGCGCGCCCGCCGGGCAAGAAGGTCAAGCGGCTCTCGCTGCTCTCCGGCGGCGAGCGCTCGCTGGTCGCGGTTGCGCTGCTGGTCGCGATCTTCAAGGCCCGGCCGAGCCCGTTCTACGTCCTCGACGAGGTGGAGGCGGCCCTGGACGACACCAACCTGGGCCGGCTCATCCAGATCATGGAAGAGCTGCGGGACTCCAGCCAGCTGATCGTGATCACGCACCAGAAGCGCACGATGGAGGTGGCCGATGCGCTCTACGGCGTGTCCATGCGCGGCGACGGCGTCACCACGGTGATCAGCCAGCGCCTGCGCGAGGAACAGCCCGCGTAATGCCGCCCGTCGAAAGGCGCGATCCGGAGCCGATCGAGGCCTACCTGTTCGACCTCGACGGCGTGCTGCGGGTCTGGGACGGCGCGGACCTGGCGGCCGTCGAGGCCCGGGCCGGCCTGCCGCCCGGGCGCCTCGGCGAGATCGCGCACGACCTGGACCGCTACGGGCCCGCGCTGCTCGGGGAGGTCACCGACAACGACTGGCGGGCCTCCGTCGTCGGGGCCCTGGTGGCGGACGGCCTGAAGCCGGACGTCGCCGTCGACGTCGTTCTGGACTGGAGCGCGAACCTGGGCCGGGTGGACCCCGAGGTCACTGAGGTGGTCGCCGGGATCCGGGCGGCCGGGGGGCAGGTCGCGCTGGTGGTGAACTCCACCGACCGTCTCGAACTCGACCTGGTGGTGCTCGGGCTGGATTTGGCGGTCGACACCGTCGTCAGCTCGGCCCGGACCGGGATCGCGTTGCCGGACGCGGCGATGTACGAGATCGCGGCCGGGATCCTGGCGGTGCCGGCGCCGCGCTGCGCCTACGTCGGCCCGCACGCGGAGCTGGTCGCCGGGGCGGAGCGGATCGGCATGACCGGGCACCTCTTTGACGGCGTGTCCGGCCTACGTGCAATCGTCGAGACGCTGTCTGCCCGCTAGAGCGAGTTCCGTCCGCCGAACCCGGGGTGTGTAGTGGATGTCCTGATCGTCACGACCGTGGTCGTGCTGCTCGCCTGCGCGGCCTTCGTCGCTCTGGTGGTGCCCGCCCTCAAACGGCAGGCGCCCTCCAAGACGCGACCGAAGACCCCGCCCGCGCCCGAGCCCGGCACGATCGCGGCGCCGGCGCCCGCCGAGGTCGTCGTACCCCCGACGGAAGCACCGGTCGAGGAACCGGTCGAGGAACGGGCTGCGCCGGCGCTCGACGTCCCGGAACCGACCGCGGGCCGGCTGACCCGGCTGCGCTCCCGGCTGGCGCGCTCGCAGTCCAGCCTCGGCAAGGGCCTGCTCACCCTGCTCTCCCGCGACGTGCTCGACGAGTCGACCTGGGAGGAGATCGAGGAGACCCTGCTCGGCGCCGACCTCGGCGTCGGCCCCACCCAGGAGCTGGTCGAGCGGCTGCGCACGCAGGTCCGGGTCCAGGGCAGCCGTACCCCGGACGAGGTCCGCGCCCTGCTGCGGAGCGAACTGCTCACCCTGATCGGGGAGGACACCGACCGCAGCCTGCACGCGATCCGCTGCCCCGACGAGCGGCCCTCGGTGACCCTCGTGGTCGGGGTCAACGGGACCGGCAAGACCACCACCACCGGCAAGCTGGCCCGGGTGCTGGTCGCGGACGGGCGCACCGTGCTGCTCGGCGCCGCGGACACCTTTCGCGCCGCCGCGGCCGACCAGCTGCAGACCTGGGGGGACCGGGTCGGCGCGCGCACCGTACGCGGCCCCGAGGGCGGGGACCCGGCCTCGGTGGCCTTCGAGGCGGTCAAGCAGGCCGCCGGCGACGACGTCGACGCCGTCCTGATCGACACCGCCGGCCGGTTGCACACCAAGACCGGCCTGATGGACGAGCTGGGCAAGGTCAAGCGGGTGGTGGAGAAGCAGTCCCCGGTGCACGAGGTGCTGCTCGTGCTGGACGCCACCACCGGCCAGAACGGCCTGACCCAGGCCCGCGTGTTCGCCGAGGTCGTCGCCGTCACCGGGATCGTGCTGAGCAAGCTCGACGGCACCGCCAAGGGCGGCATCGTCATCGCGGTCCAGCGTGAGCTCGGGGTGCCGGTCAAGCTGATCGGTCTGGGCGAGGGCGCGGACGACCTGGCCCCGTTCGACCCGGCCGCCTTCGTGGACGCGCTGCTCGAAGGCTGATCGGGGACTGGTCAGGCGCTGATCGGGCGCTGATTGCCATCGGTTGGCGATCTTGAGCCCTGCCCCGGAGCGTCGCGCGACCTGAGTCACACAGACGTAACACCGGTGCGGCATCGGTGATCTGGACGAAACATCTCTCACGCACCCGCGAAACGGATTCGCGGAACCCTTCGGACCAGGACGCGACCGCGGCCCGCTTGTGCCGTGGTGATGAAGGGAGAGACCACCTATGCCCGAAGAACTTCCCACCTGGGATACCGGGGATACCGCGTGGATGCTCATCAGTTGTGCCCTGGTTCTGCTCATGACGCCGGGCCTGGCGTTCTTCTACGGCGGCATGGTCCGCATGAAGAGCGTTCTGAACATGCTGATGATGTCCGCCGCCGCTCTGGCGATCGTCACGATCGTCTGGGTGCTCTACGGCTACAGCCTCGCACTGACCGACGACCAGGGCAGCGGGCTGATCGGCAGCCGCGATGCCTTCGGCCTGAACGACCAGATCTTCCTCGGTGACGACACCACCGCCCCCGCGCTTGCCGGGACCATCCCGGAATCGGTGTTCGTCGCCTTCCAGTTGATGTTCGCCATCATCACCGTCGCCCTGATCAGCGGCGCGATCGCGGACCGTGCGAAGTTCGGCACCTGGTGCGTCTTCGTCTTCATCTGGGTCTCGGTGGTCTACGTCCCGGTCGCGCACTGGGTCTTCTACTTCGGATCCGACACCAGCGCCCCCGGCTGGATCGTGGACTTCGGAGTCAACGACTTCGCCGGCGGAACAGCGGTGCACATCAACGCCGGTGCCGCCGCGCTGGCGCTCGTGCTGATCATCGGCAAGCGCAAGGGCTGGCGGCGTGACCCGATGCGCCCGCACAACGTGCCCTTCGTGATGCTGGGTGCCGCGCTGCTGTGGTTCGGCTGGTTCGGCTTCAACGCCGGTTCCGCGGTCGGCTCCAACGGCCTCGCCGGCGTCACCTTCCTCAACACCCAGGTGGCCACCGCGGCCGCCACGATCGGGTGGCTGGTCGTGGAGAAGATCCGCGACGGGCACTTCACCACGCTGGGCGCCGCGTCCGGCATGGTGGCCGGCCTGGTCGCGATCACCCCGTCCTGCAACACGGTCAACCCGCTCGGTGCGATGGCCATCGGCCTCATCGCCGGTGCGCTGTGCTGCGCGGCGCTGACGCTGAAGTTCAAGCTCGGCTTCGACGACTCGCTCGACGTGGTCGCCGTGCACCTCGTGGGTGGCCTCGCCGGCACCCTGCTGATCGGTGTCTTCGCCACCTCCGACGCCCCGTTCGGGGTCGACGGCCTGCTCTACGGCGGCGACGCCGAGCAGCTCGGCCGGCAGGCGGTGGGTGCGTTCGCGGTGATGGGTTACTCCTTTGTCGTGACGCTCATCATCGGGTTCATCCTCCACAAGACGATGGGCTTCCGGGTCGACGAGGACTCCGAGCTCGAGGGCATCGACGTCACCTCGCACGGTGAGGCGGCGTACGAGTTCACCGCGGTCGGCACGCCGATGGCGCGCCCGACCGGCGGTGGCGCCGGCTTCGGCCAGCACGCACCGCCGCCAGTCGCCGGGGGCATGCCCGGCGCGACCCCGAGGGTGGACGCATGAAGCTCCTGACCGCAGTCATCAAACCGTTCAAGCTCGACGACGTCCGTAGTGCCCTGGAGAAGTTCGGGGTGCAGGGGATGACGGTCAGCGAGGCCAGCGGGTACGGCCGCCAGCGCGGTCACACCGAGGTCTACCGGGGCGCGGAGTACACCGTGGACCTGGTGCCCAAGGTGCGGCTGGAGGTGCTGGTCGACGACGCCGACATCGCTGATGTGGTGGAGGTCGTACTCAAGTCCGCGCAGACCGGCAAGATCGGTGACGGCAAGGTCTGGGTCGTCCCTGTCGACACCGCAGTACGGGTCCGCACCGGCGAGCGGGACATCGACGCTCTCTAGGACCCTTTGTACTCAGCAGCGGGAGGCCCGGTCCGATGCGGACCGGGCTTTTCGCTTGCCCGTGCGGGTTACGCAACACAGATGTAACGCAGACGCAACATTGGTGATGATCCAGAAACAGTCCCGTCACGCCTTGGAAACCCCACCTCGGAACCGTCGCGCGACAGCGCGCGACGCGGTACGCGAGGAGGCCTCCACCATGCCGGAGATCAACGGGGCGGACACCGCCTGGATCCTTGCTAGCACCGCGATGGTGGTGGTGATGACCTTCGGGCTGGCGATCTTCTACGGCGGGATGGTCCGCTCCAAGAACGTGCTCAACACGATGATGATGGTCGTCGCGACGGTCGCCATCCTCACCGTCGTCTGGTTCGGCTGGGCCTACAGCCTCGCGTTCAGCGAGGACGTCGGTGGCGGCCTGGTCGGCGGCTTCGACGAGGTCGGCATGAAGAACACGATGGTCGAGACCTACGCCACGATCCCGAAGCCGCTGTTCGCGACCTTCCAGCTCACCTTCGCGATCATCACCTGCGCGCTGGTCTGCGGCTCGATCGTGGACCGGGCGAAGTTCAGCGCCTGGTGCGTGTTCATCGTGTTCTGGACGACGGTGGTCTACGCGCCGATGGCCCACTGGATCTTCTACTTCGGCGAGGGCGTCGACGACAACGGCGACCTGATCGATCCGGGCTGGTTGGTCGATCTGGGGACGCTCGACTTCGCCGGCGGCACCGCGGTGGAGATCTGTTCGGGCGCCTCCGGCCTCGCGCTCGCCCTGGTGATCGGGCAGCGCAAGGGCTGGAAGCGCGATCCGATGCGTCCGCACAACCTCACCCTGGTCATGCTCGGCGCCGGCCTGCTGTGGTTCGGCTGGTTCGGGTTCAACGCCGGGTCGGCCCTCGGAGCGAACGCGCAGGCGGCTCTGGCGCTGACCAACACGATGATCGCCGGTGCGCTCGGGATCATCGGCTGGATGATCGTGGAGCAGTTCCGCGACAAGACGCTCACCTCGTTCGGTGCCGCCTCCGGTGCGGTGGCCGGGCTGGTGGCGATCACCCCCTCGTGCGGGTCGATCACCCCGATCGGCGCCGGTGCCGTGGGTCTGATCGCCGGCATCGTGTGCTCGCTCGCCATCGGCCTGAAGTACAAGGCGGGCTACGACGACTCGCTCGACGTGGTCGGCGTGCACATGGTCGGCGGGACTGTCGGGTTGCTGCTGATCGGATTGCTCGCCAGCTCGCAGGCCACCGGCATCCTCACCGAGGACCCGGGCGACGGCATCGACGGCCTGCTCTACGGCGGCGGTCTGGACCAGTTGGGCAAGCAGGCGGTGGCCGTCGGTGCGGCGCTCACCTACGCCTTTGTGATGACGTACGTCATCGGGATCCTCATCCACAAGACCATCGGATTCCGGGTCAGTCCGGACGAGGAGGTCGGCGGTCTCGACCTCGCGCTGCACGCCGAGACGGCCTACGAGCTCGGTGTTTCCGGATCGTCGACGGGCCGAATGGCCGCGTCGCCGCCCTCCGGTGGCCCAGGTGACGAATAATCAGGTTTTACCCCCGGTGGATCTGGTTGCCCGGGCGGACAAGGACAGGAGAACTGGGCCATGAAGCTCGTCACTGCGGTGATCAAGCCCTTCAAGCTCGACGACGTCCGCAGCGCCCTGGAGACGCTGGGGGTGCACGGGATGACCGTGACCGAGGCCAGCGGGTACGGCCGCCAGCGCGGTCACACCGAGGTGTACCGCGGCGCTGAGTACGTCGTGGATCTGGTGCCGAAGGTCCGCCTGGAGGTGCTGATCGACTCCGCCGACGTCGAAGCGGTGATCGGCGCGATCACGGCCGCCGCGCAGACCGGGAAGATCGGTGACGGCAAGGTCTGGGTGACCCCGGTCGAGGCCGTGGTCCGGGTCCGCACCGGCGAGCGGGACATCGAAGCGCTCTGAACCTCGGCCGAGTACCGCGCCCCGCATCCCTTAGCGTCCGGGTATGACCTACGCGCAGGAGCGGGCCGCTGTGCTGGCGCGCGGCGAGCCTTACGGACCGGCCCGGCGCGCGGCCCTCTCCGACGCCGCCGACACCTGGCTCACCGAGCTGCTGCGCGCCGCGACGAGCGGTGAGGACGCCGGGGTCGCGCTGGTCGCGGTCGGCGGGTACGGCCGTCGGGAGATGGTGGCCGGCAGCGATCTCGACCTGCTGCTGCTGCACTCCCGCAAACGCGGGATGGACGAGGTCGCCAACGCGATCTGGTACCCGATCTGGGATTCCGGCACCAAGCTCGACCACTCGGTGCGCACGGTGGCCGAGGCGCGGTCGGTGGCCGCGGACGATCTCAAGGCGTTACTGGGCATGCTCGACATGCGGCACGTCGCCGGCGACGTCGGGCTCACCGAGCAGTTGCGCAGCACGGTCCTGGCGGACTGGCGTTCGGCCGCGACCAACCGGCTGCCGGAACTGCGCGAGTCGGCCGCCGAGCGCGACCGCAGCAACGGCGAGCTCGCCTTCCTGCTCGAGCCCGATCTCAAGGAGAGCCGCGGCGGCCTGCGCGACCTGGTGACGCTGCGCGCGGTCCAGGCCTCCTGGGTGGCCGACGTCCCGCACGCCCGGATCGCCGTGGCCCACGGCCGCCTGCTCGACGTCCGGGACGCGCTGCACACCGTCACCGGCCGCAGCACCGACCGACTGGTGCTGCAGGAGCAGGAGAACGTGGCGAGCGCCCTGGGGTTGCTCGACGCGATCGCGCTGATGCGTTCGCTGGCGGAGGTGGGCCGGAACATCGGCTATGCCTCGGACATCACCTGGCGCCGGGTGGAGCAGATTCTGGAGACCCGCACCCGGCGGTTCCGGCTGCGCGGCACCGGCGGCAAACCGGCTCCGCGCACGCCGCTGGCCGACGGCGTCGTGCAGTCCGAGGGCGAGGCGGTGCTGGCCCGGGACGCCGATCCGGCCAAGGACCCGATCCTGGTGCTGCGCGCCGCGGCGGCCGCGGCGCAGGCCGGCATCCCCCTCTCGCCCGGCACCGTCGACCGCTTCGCCGCCACCACGAAACGGCTGCCCGAGCCGTGGCCGGCCGCCGCCCGGGAGGAACTGGTCCGTCTGCTCGGCGCCGGCCGGCCCGCGGTCGCGGTGTGGGAGTCCCTCGACCTGGCCGGGGTGATGATCACCCTGCTGCCGGACTGGGCCCGGGTCAGCTGTCG
>NZ_JACDFE010000365.1 GCF_013815995.1 Sporichthya sp. | reverse complement strand
CGCAGACGGTCCGGCCGGCCGCCCGCGGACCCTCGGCGGCGTCCGCGAGCCGCTCGCCGAGCCAGCCCTCGCAGTCCGGGAGGATCGCCACCTGCTCGGCACCGACGGCGAGCGCCAACTGCCACACCGACCCGTCGTCCGGGTCGCGGCCGACCAGGATCGTGGCCGGGCGCCGGGGCAGCTCGCGCCGGGCGACCTCAGACGCACAGTCGCTGCCGACCAGGACCAGGGACGCGTTGCGCCAGGAGCGGCGCACAGCCCACGGGTCACCGGCCACCTCGAGCTCGGCCCCCGCGACCGCCGCGAGTCGGAGCAGGTCGTCGAGCAACAGGGGGTCGTTGGTGAGCACCAGCGGACGCGGAGCATCCGGCTCGAGCTCAGGACTGAATTCAGGAATGTAGGCGGACAACGGGGCCTCCCCAGGATCGGTGCCTGGCACCAGACCCTGGCCCGCAGAACCCTCGACGGGGACGTGGACCGTCGAACCTGTGGAGGAAAAGCCGTTAGCTCCCGACCTGTGGAAAAGATCGGGAGCTAACGGATTAAAAAGGACGGCCCCCGCCGGGGGGGAGAGCGGGGGCCGTCACCACAGTCCGACTCGGGGGGGAGGAGCCGAACCGGGATAGGCACGGTCATTTCGACCGGCACCTCACATGTTGTACCCGCTGGAGGTGTCTCGTAAACAGCCGCCGGGCGCGAGTCCGTAAAAACTTCACCGTGCGCTCTATTGTCGATCGCGTGCCCGCTGCCCTGCCCGAGATGCGGCCGTGGCGAGGACCCGTCCGCGCTGCGGCCTTCTTCGATCTCGACAAGACCGTCATCGCGAAGTCGAGCGCGCTGACGTTCTCCAAACCGTTCTATCGCGGCGGCCTGATCAATCGTCGCGCCGTGCTACGCAGTGCCTACGCACAGTTCGTCTACCTGGCCGGCGGCGCCGACGCTGATCAGATGGAGCGGATGCGCAAGTACCTCTCCGAGTTGTGCGTGGGATGGGACATCACGCAGGTCCGGGAGATCATCGCCGAGACCCTGCACGAACTCATCGACCCGCTGATCTACGACGAGGCGGCGGACCTGATCGAGGAACACCACCTGGCCGGCCGCGATGTGGTCATCGTCAGCACGTCGGGTACCGAGATCGTCACACCGATCGGTGAACTGCTCGGGGCGGATCGCGTCATCGCCACCCGAATGGCCGTCGATGACGACGGTCTGTACACCGGGGAGATCGAGTTCTATGCCTACGCGGAGAACAAGGCGGCGGCGATCCGCGAACTGGCTGAGGCCGAGAACATCGACCTCGAGCGCTCCTACGCCTACAGCGACTCGGGCACCGACGTGCCGATGCTGGAGGCGGTCGGGCACCCGCACGCCGTCAATCCTGACCGCACCTTGCGCAAGGAGGCCGCGGCCCGCGGTTGGCCCGTGCTGGTGTTCAGCAAGCCGGTCTCGATGCGTTCGCGGATGCCTGCGATCCCGCGCCCGAGCCGCTCGGTGGTGGCCGCCACCGCGGTCGCAGCCGGCGCCGCCGCGGCCGCCGCGGTGCTCTGGATCAGCCGCCGCACCTGACCGACCGGACGGTCACGCGATGTTCCTCCGAGTAACTCGGGCGAACCGAAAGGCGTGTCACGCCTAGTGGTTCGACGGCGCAATTCGGACACTTGCGGAGGTTCACTCTCGCCACGCCGACGGGACCGGGATTTAACCCCGGACACCCCTTCCGTGGAGCCTCCGACAGGAGTAGACCTGAACACGAGACAGTTGGACCGGACGCCGGTCGCGCGACGGTTTCGATCCAGCTGGATCACAGCGCCACTCGGGTACCCACGCGGACTATCTGCCCATGTACGGGCCGTCGTGACAGGCTGGTCCTGGTCCGGCGATTTTGATGAGTGCACGCTTGGTAGCCCGGGTCGACGCAACCTTCGCGGCGGCGCCCCTCCAGCAGGGGCGCCGTTCGCACGTCCAGGGAACTGACGGTCCGTCAGGCGATTCGGGTCAGCGGAACTGGACGCACACCTTGAGCGCGTCGCCCGCACCGAGCTCGAGCGCGCGGGCGCAGTGCGTGACCCACCCGGCGACGCCTTCCGGGGTTCCCGACCCGTACCCGGTCAGCGCAATCTGATACTCCGTCAGACCGAGCTGGACGTGACCCACCTCGGGCGCGACCACGCCACCGCGATCCAGCCCGCGCTGGATCAGCACACAACGCGCGGCCGCCCTGGCCACCAGGCCCGACCACGGACCGAACGCCTCGGTCGCCAGCACCTCGGCATGGACCAGCGCGGCGAGCACCACCGCCGGCGCCCGGGTCGGAGCTGTCAGGGTGTCGGCCAGCAGGTCCAGGCGCTCGGCGGCCGCCGCCGTGGCCGGGCGACCCAACGCTTCGTCTCCGGCTGAGGAATCAGCGGCGGCCACCACGTGCAGCCGCGCCAAGGCCTGCAGCGGCGCCTTCGCCCACACCGGGGCGACCAGACCGATCTCGGTGGACAGCCGCACCGCCCCGCGCACCACCGCGGCAGCGGCCCCATTGGCTGGGTCGGCCAGCGCCGCACCGGAGCGCAGCGCCTCTTCGGAGACATCGACCCCGGACAGCGCGGCCGAGGCCCGCGCCCCACGCAACGCCGTCACCGCCACCACCTCGTGCCCGCGCAGCCGCAGCG
>NZ_JACDFE010000364.1 GCF_013815995.1 Sporichthya sp. | reverse complement strand
GGCCAGTGCGTCCCGCGCGCCGGTCAGCCGTTCGCGCACCCGCTCCCGCAGCTCGCGGGTCGCCGCCCGGCCGAAGGTGACGACCAGCAGGTCCGAGAGCGGCGCGACGCCCTCGGCCACATAGCGGGTGACGAGCGCGGCGATCGTGTAGGTCTTGCCGGTCCCGGCGCTGGCCTCGAGCAGCGTGGTCCCGCTCGGCAGCGGGCCCAGCAGTTCGTACGGCGCAGCCACAGTTGCAGTCATCTCAGGAACCCCGTCAGCTCTCGGCCGCCAGCAGCGGGGTCCACACCCGGACGGCCAGCGCGGCGAACTCGCGGGTACCGAGCGCGCTCAGTGCCGCCTCGGGGCCGTAGACCAGGCAGTAGGCGTCATCGGCCCGCTCCGGGAACTTGCCGGCCCACTCCTGCTCCTCGGCCTCGTCCAGGGCGATCCGCTGGTCTGCGCCCCGGAGGATCGCGGCGGCGTACCGCTCGGCGGTCGCCACCGGCATCGGGAGCGGCCGGCACAGGCCCTCGTCCCGCAGCGCGATCAGCTCGGCGAGGGCCGCGAGTCCGGTGTCGGACTCGACCGGCCCGAGGACCCGGCGGATCGCCTTGTTCCCGCGCCGGCCGACCACCGTGGCCCGCCACTTCTCCTCCGGATGCATGGCGACCAGGGCGAGCAGTTCGACCCAGGCCGCGAGCCGTTGCTTGGGCTTCAGCGTGGAGTACTCCACCCGCAGCACGTCGGTCCCGCGGACACCGCCGACGGTTCCGGTCAGCCGTCGGGGGACGCCGGCCACCACGATCTCCAGATCGATGTCGACGATCTGCGGTTCGCCGACCAGTTCGGAGGCGACCAGGTCGGTGATCGCGTCCACCCGGGCGCCGACCCTGCTGAGCACGGCCGTGCCGAGGGCCGCCGGCGGCAACGCCCCACGCCGGCGCTCCAGCTGGCAGCAGATGTCGATCGGCACCCCGCGCAGGCGCTCGTTCAGGATCCGGTCGCCGACCGCCCACTCCGCGAGACCGTCGAGCTCGATCGGCAGGGCGTCCGGAGGGTCGGTGTCCTCGTCCGGGAACCCGAGTTCCAGCCGTTGGCGGAGGAACCCTCGGGCTGGGTTGACCAGCAGCCGTTTGAGATCGACGAGCTCGACCGGCCCGGCCTCGCGGCCGGGCAGGGCGCCGTCCACCAGGACCCGCGGGTCGGTGCGGGGCCGGAGCAGGGCGCGGGCGCCGGCCAGGGCGGCGGCATCAAAACTGACGGGTCGTCGGATCTGGGTCGGCGTGCCGGGCAGGTCGACCCCGAAGTTGCGCGGGTCGAAGGACTGCAACGGGTGACGGATCGTCACATGCGCGCGGGCCGGGCGGCCGTCCGAAGTCCGGGTCACGCCGTCCAGCGCGTCCAGGAGCTCGCCGACCGGGACCGCCGGCGGCACGCTCGCCCCGGACCGCTCGTCGGCGCCGGAGTACAACACGATCAGGTGATCGCCGGCCGCACCCACCGCGTCGAGCAGCAGTTGGCGGTCCTCGCTGCGGGGGTCGCGCTCGCCGGGTCGTGGGGCGCGGGCCAGCAGGTCGTCGCCGTCCACCACGCCGGCCCGGGGGAAGGTGCCGTCGTCCAGCCCGAGCAGAGCGATGACGCGGTGCGGCACCGAGCGCATCGGCACCATCGTGCAGACCGTCAGCGTGCCGGTCCGGAAGCTGGCCCGGGTGGGCCGCCCGGCCAGCCGTCCGGCCAGCAGCGCCGCGACGTCGCTCGGGGTGAGCGGGACGCTCGAGGAGTCAGCGGCCTCGCGCAGGTCCTCCAGCTCGGCGGCCAGCGAAGCCGCCTGCCAGGACTCACCCGGCCCCGGCGCGGCCAGCGAGAGCACCGCGTCGCGCAGCAGATCCACCCACTCCGCGACCGGGTGCGGCTCGGCGATCTCGGCGAGCGCGTGGCCGAGGCGGTCCACGAGTTCGGCGAACCTGCCGGCCAGGGCAATCGTCGCCGAGTCGACGTCGTCGAGCGGGACGGCGTCGCCCAGCCAGGTCTGGCCGGCCTCCATCGCCACCCCGAGCAGCACGCGGTCCAGGCCCTCGCGCCAGGTGCCCTGCGAGGTTGGCAGCCGGTAGCGGTCCCGGTGCGCCTGGTCGATGCCCCAGCAGATCCGGGCGTCGGCGACCCAGCCCGCCAGTCGCTCGGCGTCCTCGGGGTCGAAGCCGAACCGGCGGCGGACCGGAGCGGTCGCGGCCAGGTCGAGGACGTCCGCGGCGGTGACGCGGCCACGGGCCAGGTCCAGCAGGGTCGCCAGCGTCCCGAACATCGGGTTGGCCTGCCGCAACGCGCGGTCGGCCAGCCGAACGCGCAACCGGTACGCGGGATGACCGGCCGCATCGTCCTCGGTCCGCTCGGCGAAGGCAGCCGCCACCAGCGGCGCGAACTGCTCGATGTCCGGGCACATCACGAGGATGTCCCGCGGCTCAAGCGTCGGGTCCTTGGCCAGCCGCTCGAGCACGGTCTCGCGCAGCACCTCGACCTGACGGGCCCGGCCGTGGCAGGCGTGCACGACGACCGAGTCGTCGTCGGCGGCCAGCACCGGACGGTCGGCGACGGGTGGTTCGGCGTCCGCGGCCAGGGCGGCCTGCAGCCGGCCGAGCAGGGTGTCCGGCCGGTCCGGCCCCGGATGCTCGTGGTCGCCGTGGCC
>NZ_JACDFE010000363.1 GCF_013815995.1 Sporichthya sp. | reverse complement strand
GCTCGACGCCTCCCAGACCGAGCGCCTGGCCGTCAAGGGGAACGTCCTGCTCAGCGTCGCCGTCGCCATGGTGGTGGTCGGCTTCGCCTGGTGCGCCACCATCCTGTCCGCCTACCGGGCCGCGCAGCCGCCGCGGACCTCCGGGCCGCAGGCGCTGGTCTCCCGCGGCCTGGTCACCGCGCTCTGCCTGGCGGTGATGGCGCCGCTGACCTGGAGCGCGTCGACGGTCTACGCCGCCCGCGACGTCCTGCACGACACGTTCCGCTCCGACCTGATCGAGGCGACCGGCGCCCAGCCCACCGTCCGGACCCCAACGCCGAGCCCGACCCCGACGCCGAGCCCGACCCCGACGCCGTTCGCGGATCAGGACCGGGTGAACCTGCTGCTGCTCGGCGGCGACGGGGAGTCCGACCGCAAGGGCATCCGCACCGACTCGTTGATCCTGGCCTCGATCGACACCCGCACCGGCCGGACCGCGCTGATCAGCCTGCCGCGCAACCTGCAGAACGTGCCGCTGCGCCCGGGCACCCCGCTGGCCACGGCCTACCCGAGCGGGTTCGCCGATTTCTGGTTCGGCATCTACACCGTGGTCGAGGACAACCCGGCCCTGATGCCGCACATCCGTGCGGAGAACGCGGCCGCGGCCGCGATCACCGACACCGCGGCCTACCTGACCGGCGTCGACATCGACTACTACGCCCTGGTCAACATGGCGGGCTTCACCACGATCGTGAACTCCCTCGGCGGCATCACGATGAACGTGCGCTCCGGCGACGGACAGCCGATCCCGATCGGCGGCTCACACGCCGCCGACGGGTCGGTCACGGCCGTGCCGCACGAGGAGATCGCGCTCGGCCGGCAGAAGCTCGATGGCTACCACGCGCTCTGGTACGCCCGGTCCCGCTTCGCCAGCGGCGACGAGGAACGTCAGGCCCGCCAGCGCTGCCTGCTGACCGCGCTCGCCCGCCAGGCCGATCCGGGATCGCTGCTGTCCAGCGTCCAGGAGTTCATCAGCGCTGCGGAGCAGGTACTGCGCACCAACATCCCCGCCGAGGTGCTGCCCGACTTCGCGGACCTGGCCCGCCTGTTCCGCAAGAGCGCGCAGATCGACCGCGTGACGATCCTCGACGTGGTCGGCTCCAGCGTGGACCCGAACGTCGAATCGATCCGGGCCCGGGTGGCCACCGCGGTCGCCGGCACCCTCACCCCCGAGGCCACCAGCGACTACGGCGTGACGCAGCCGATCTGCCCGAACCTGAAGTAGGTCCGGGCAGACCGGCTGCCGGTGGTTCGGTGATCAGCGCACAGTGCGGCTGAACGTCACCCAGTTCGAGCTGTTGGCCGAGAGGAACCCGGCCGTCGACATCGCCGAGCGCGGCTGGACCCGGAAGCTGCTGCGGCTGATGCTGCTGGCCTGCTGGTCACCCTCGCCCGAGACGCCGCCCGAGATCCACCCGGTGGTCCGGTAGCCCTGGGGCGCGGTGTGGCGGACCTTGTAGCGGCCGTTGGTCAGGCCATCGCGCTTGCTCAGCAGCGTGCAGCCGGAGAGCTTGAAGGACTTCACGACCTTGCCGTTGCGGATCAGCTGGATGGTCGAGGCGGGAGCGTCGCCGCGCCCGGCACAGATGGCGAGCGTCCCGTACGGCTGCGGACCCCGGCTGACTCCCTCGCCGATCTCGCCCGCCGCGGCGACACCTGCGGCCGGGACGGTGATCAACGAAGCCATGGCGACAATCACCGCGACACGAATGGACCTAGACATAGCGGACCCCTCCACGTTTTCCCCTGAGCCCCCGTGCTGCGTCCTTGGACCTCCGAGGGCCCTGCGCCGCTCCCTGCCAAACCAACGCTTGACGAAGCCTTGCCCGAGCGCCTGTAACCCTGACCGGAACGCCAGGTTTGCCCTCGCTGTACCATATCTGACGGATCATCAGGACATGTCGGCGAGTAGCGCCGCAATCTCCTGCGTGGCGTACCAGTGCAAGTCGTGATCTTCGGCTCCGTCGACCACAAATGCCGCATCGGCGTCACCGCCGTCGGCGGCCGACACGGCGGCCACCGCGGCCCGGATGTCGGCCTCGGCCTCGGGGTCGTCGACGAGCACCGAGGCGACGTCCGTCGCCGCGACCGACGTAGCCAGGAACACCGCCGCTTCGTGCAGATCGGACGCGAGGCTGACCGCGGCGTCCGCAACGTCGACGGCGACCACCACCCGACGGGGCGGGGCGGCCGGGTCGGCGGCCAGCAGGCGCAGGCACTCGCGGGCGGCATCGGCCATCGCCGCGAACTCCAGTTCCTCGCTGTCCCCCGAGGCGTACCACTCCCGCAGCGCCGGGGTGACCGCGTAGGCATGCAGGGGCGGCGGACCGAAGGAGCCGGCGGCGACGGCGGCCGCCAGCCTCGGGAACGTCGTCGGCAGATAGACCCGCACGGCCCCTGACCTCCTGAATTCCGCTCATCCACAGGGCCCGGACCGGACCTTGACTCGCCAGTAACTTAGCGGGTACAAATCCGCCCACACCGCAAAACACATGATCACGAACAGGACGTCGCCCGGCACCCACCGCCATGGGGCCGGAGCCGTCCGGGGGAGTTCGTCATGACCGTGGCCGCCGCCGCGATCCGCCTGCACCGCCTGCCCGCGCCCGCCACCGAGCCGCCCTACGA
>NZ_JACDFE010000209.1 GCF_013815995.1 Sporichthya sp. | reverse complement strand
GCACCGCACCGGGCCGGCGACGGCCGCCATCGCGGTGGCGGTCGGCGGCGCCGTCGCGATCTCCTGCCTGATCGCCTCGGACCGCGAGGGGAAAGACCGCTTCGAGGCCGACGCCGTCCCGGACCGCGTGATCGCGCTGTCCGACCAGGGCACCCTCCTGGACGCGGCAGTCCTCGAGCAGGGCACCGCGGCCGTGCAGGAGGCCATTCCCGGCGCGCAGGTGCTGCCCGTCGACCGGCCGGTCCTGCCGGGCGGGGCCGCCGACCTGCACTCGATGTTCCTGGTGGGTGGCTACGGCCTCGACAGCGGACCGGACGTCGCCGTCGGGACCCCCGACCTGGTGGCCCTCGCCTCCGGACGGGTCGCGGACACCGCTGCCGCCAAGGCCGCCCTGGATGCCGGCAAGGCGGTGGTCTTCGACTCCGAGGCGCTCGGCCCGGACGGGACGATCGAGATCGCCACGGGGCAGGTCGGCGACGCCGGGGAGCAGGACACCGTGCGGATCCCCGCGGTCGCGCTCCCCCGGGACGAGGCGTACAGCGCGCTGCCGGGCGCCTTCGTCCCACCGTCCTTCGTGACGGAGCAGAACTGGGACACCGTCCGGAGTACGACGCTGCTCAGCTACCCGCCGGAGTCGCGCGAGCAGGCCGGCGCGGCGATCGCCGCGGCGCAGGCGCTCGGCATCCCGGTGACCACCTCGGACGAGGAGAAGGACTACACCCGCCTCATCCGCGTCGGGCTGACCGGAGCCGCGGCGCTGATCGCTCTGCTAGGGGTCGCGATGTGCGTCGCGCTCTCCGCAGCGGAAGGACGCCCGGACCTCGCGACGCTCTCGGCGATCGGCGCTCCGCCGAGCCGGCGCCGGCGCCTGGCCGGCGCGCAGGCACTGGTGCTCGCGGTGATCGGCGTCGTACTCGGATTGGGCTTCGGGTTCTACTTCGCCCGAGCGGCCCGACCGGCCACCGGCGCCACCGCGACGATCGTGCCCTGGAGCGACCTGCTGCTCACGGTGGCCGCGGTCCCGTTGCTCGCGGTGGTGGTCGCGATGCTGGGCTCGATCGGGCGGGTGCCGCTGACCCGCCGCGCGGACTGACGGACCGTCAGTGGAGATCCGTCGCGGCCATCGTCCTGATTGCGTTCCTGATCCGGCTCGCCTTCCCGCACCGCTCCGACTACGCCGGCCACTTCCCCTCCGGCGCCGGGGCCACGGCGATGCTGCTTGCGCCGCGCACCTCGTCCTGCCGTTGCCGATCGCCGCGCTCGGTGTGCTAACGGTCTGGCTTGAGCCTGAACGGGCGTCCGGTCGAGCTCAGCCTGAGCGAGGACGCCGAGGCGGCGCTGTGGTTCGCGCCGACGCTCACGGCGATGGCCGCCGCACTGTCCTGGGGACTGGGGAACCGCGCGGCCCGGCGCAATCGTTCAGATCACACGAGCTGAATTCACCTGCGGACTGCACAATGAGGTGCCACACAGAACAAGCACTGCCCCTTCGGAGGGAGCTGACCGATGGCACGAGGACCGCGGTTGACCGGCAAGCCTCTGAACCCGGAGGAGTACGGCTTCGTGATGAGCGGCCCGGTCCGGGCCGTCGAGGTGGCGATCGCCGCCCTGCTCGAGCGCGGCGCGCTGCGGATCAGCCGCGAGGGTGAGCTGAGCGCGACCGGGCAGCCGCACGGATTGAGCCGGTTGGAGGCCGAGGTCGTCGAGGCGCTCGGCACCAGCAGCCGTCCGGTGCCGAAGGTGATCCGAACCGTGTCCGACGGTGCGGCGGTCCGGGCGATCGCCGTGGCAGTGCAGGAGCGCGGCCTCGGGAGGCGGCGCCGTGGGTTCAGCCTGCGCCGGCCGGTCCCGCCGAGCCGGTCGATGCTGGAGGACCGCCTCGCCGGCGCCGGGCTGATGCCTTTGATGGCGGTCGGAGCAATGCCGTTGGTGGTCGCCGCCGACGGCTTCGGTGCCTACCCCGACGAGGAGGTCGCCGGGGCCCTGCTCGCCGGGAAGGCGTCCGCAGTCGGCGGGGTCTCCTGCAGCTACGCCTGGTCCGACGCCGGCGCCGGACCCGCAGGCTACGGACCGGACCACGTCCCCTACGTCGGGTGCAGCTCGACCGGCGGCGGGTTCGGCGTCGGCGGTGGCGGCGGCAGCTCGTGCGGCAGCAGCAGCGGCTGCGGAGGGGGCGGCGGCTGCGGGGGCGGCTCGTGATCCCCGAGCTCGGGATCGGCATCGGCTGGCGGTCGGCGATCGACCTCACCATCGAGCGGATGGCGGGCGTGGACTTCGTCGAGGTCACCGCCGAGCACATCGACCCCGCCGCGGTGCCGGCCTCGCTGCGCGTGCTGCGCGAGCGCGGCGTCCCGGCCGTCGTGCACGCGGTGACACTGTCCCTCGGCAGCGCCGAACCGCTGGACCGGGCACGGATCGCGCACCTGGCCGCGGTGGCGACCGCGCTCGACGCACCGCTGGTCTCCGACCACGTCGCGTTCACCCACGCCGGCGGTCTGGACACCGGGCACCTGCTGCCGGTCCCCCGCACCCGCGCTGCGCTCGACGTCCTGGTGACCAACGTCCGCGAAGCGCAGGCCGAGCTGCCGGTCCCGCTGGCCCTGGAGAACATCGCGTGCCTGCTGCAGTGGTCGGACGCCGAGCTGACGGAGGCTCAGTTTCTGTCCGAGCTGGTCGGGCGGACCGGCTGCCTGCTGCTGATCGACGTCGCGAACCTGCACGCGAACGCCCGCAACACCGGCACCGACCCGGCGGAGTTCCTGGCCACCGTGCCGGCCGAGCAGGTCGCCTATCTGCACGTGGCCGGCGGGGTGGAGCACGACGGGATCTACCACGACACCCACGCCCACCCGATAGCCCCGCCCGTCCTGGAACTGCTCGGACGGGCCTGCGAGCAGCTGCGTCCACGCGGGCTGCTGCTCGAGTGGGACGACCGCTACGGCACCGACGCGGAGATCGCCGCCGAGGTGGCCGTGATTCGGCGGGTCCGGGATCTGGTGCAGACTACATGACGGCCCGTCAGGATCTGGCTGCTGCCCAGGAAGAGCTGGTCCGCGCGCTGCTCGCCGGTGGCGCGGCCCCGCCCGGCTTCGACGCCGGCCGCATCCAGGACCAGGCCCACGCCCTGCTGCTCAAGCGTCGGCGCGGGATCGAGCGGGCCGCTCCCGAGGTGCCGGCCGCGCTCGGCGAGGCTTTCCCCACGACGTTCGCGGAGTGGGCCAGCGCCCATCCGCCCCGGACGAACTCCTGCAGCCGGACCGACGCCGCGGCGTTCGCGGCGTGGGCGCTGCCGGTCAGAACATCCCGACGATGGTGGACGCCAGCACGGAAAGCAGCAGCACGATCAGCACGGCCGTGATCAGCTTCCGATTGCGCCCGCCCACTCCGGCCACGCTACCGACCTCCGCTCTGACGCCGCGGCCAGGTCGCGATCGGTTCATGCGCGGCGCTGCCGCCGGGGCCCGCGCCGAGGCGACTGTGCATCAGGTGCACGCCCTGCACGTCCCACGCGGGACCGACGACCTGGGCGAGCTCGGTCGCGGCCGGGCGTAGGTCGGCCCGCTCCTTGCCCGCTCGGGCGAGCGTCAGGTGCGGTCGGAACGCGGCGTCCTCCAGCGCGACGCCGGCCTGCGCAGCCGCGCCGCCGGTGGACTCAGCCAGGGTGCGCAGCGCGTGCACGTCACCGGCCAACCCGACCCAGAGCACCCGGTCACCGAAACAGCCGCCGCCGGCCAGGCGCAGCGAGATCGGAGCCTCGCCTACCGCGGCGGCGAGGCCGTCGGTCAGCGCCGGCACGTCGGCGTCGGGCACCTCACCGAGGAACGCGAGCGTGAGGTGCCACTGCTCCGGCCGGGTCCAGCGCAGCCCGTGCGGGGCGACGGAGCGAGTCGGTCCGAGCTCCGCGTCGAGCGCATCCAACGCCTCGGCGGGCGGGGAGATCGAGACGAAAAGCCTCACTGCGTCACCGCCACGGACGTCGTCCTCGCGGAGCCGCGATCGATGCTCATGGTGAGCTCGCTGCGCTCGCTCACGGAACCGGCTCGCTGACCGCGTACTCCAGGCTGAGCCGCGGCCGCGGGAAGACCGTGGCGCGCACCGTGATGTTGGCCCGGCGGGCCAGCAGCACCCCGGCCAGCAGCGCGGACGCGGCGGTGATCGCCCCGCCCAGCACCAGGGACAGGCGGGGGCCGTACTCCTCGGCCAGCCAGCCCACGACGGGGGCACCCACGGGCGTGCCACCGAAGAGCACGGTGATGTAGAGCGCCATCACCCGCCCGCGCATCGCCGGCGCCACCGAGAGCTGCATGACCGAGTTCGCGGCCGTCGTTGTCAGCAGTGCCGCGACCCCGACCGCGGGCAGCGAGAGCGCGTACCAGCCGTAGGTGGGCATCAGGCCGACCACGATCTCCAGCAACCCGAACGCGATGCCACCCAGAATTACCAGCCGCACCCGGACCTGCTCACGGCGGGCGCCGAGCAACGCCCCGGCCAACGATCCGACGGCGATCGCGGAGCCGAGCAGTCCGAACTCCCCCGCGCCCTTGCCGAATTCCTGGGTGGCCATCAGCGCGTTGGTGATCTGGAAGTTCAGCCCGAAGGTGCCGAGCGCGAACACCACCCACAGGACCGCGACCAGGTCCGGGCGGCCGCGCACGTAGCGGATGCCCTCGCGCAATTGACCCCGGCCGCGAGGGGCGAGCTCGCTGCGCTGCAGGTCCTCGACCCGCATCCGGTGTAGCGCGATCACCGGTGCCAGGTAGGTGACAGCGTTGATCAGGAACACCCAGCCGGTGTCGCCGCCGAAGGCCTCGATCAGCAGACCGGCGATGGCCGGGCCGAGAATGCGACCGCCGTTGAACGAGGCGGAGTTGAGCCCGACCGCGTTGGGCAGGTCCTCGCGTCCGACCATCTCGACCACGAACGCCTGGCGGGCCGGGGTGTCGAGCGCGGCGACGACCCCGAGCGCGGCGGCGAGCACGTACACGTGCCACACCGCGGCGACGTCGCTGAGGACGAGCACCCCCAGCACCAGCGCGAGAGCGCCCAGCGCGGCGTTCGTGATGAACAACAGCTTCCGCTTGTCGTAGCGGTCGGCCACCATCCCGCCGACGGAGGACAGCAGAACGATCGGCGCGAACTGCAGCGCCGTTGTGACGCCGAGGGTGACGGCGCTGCCGCCGGAGAGCTGCAGCACCAGCCAGTCCTGCGCGACCCGCTGCATCCAGGAACCCGTGTTGGACACGGCCATCCCGGTGAAGTAGCGCCGGTAGTTGGGGACGTGCAGCGAGGCGAAAGTGGGACTCATACCGGGGCTCGCTTCGCTCGCGAACACCCGGCATTCGCCGGGACACTGTGCCTATTGGTGAGCTCGCTGCGCTCGCTCACGGCGCGATCAGCTTCTCGAGCACGGGCGTGGCCGCACGCAGGGCGGCGACCTCGGCCGGGCTGAGCTCGGCCATCCGCTGAGCCAGCCACTCCTCGCGGGCGCGCCGGTCGGCGACCAGCATCGCGTGCGCGGCGGGCGTCACCTGGACGACCTTCTGCCGACCGTCGGTCGGGTGCGGCGCGCTGGCGACGAGCCCCTTGTCCTCCAGCGCTGCGAGCACACGCGTCATGGACGGCGGCTGCACCTTCTCGTGCTCGGCGAGGGCCCCGGGGGTGACCGGGCCGTGCTGGTCGAGCGCCGCGAGGGCGGAAAGCTGGCTCGCGGTCAGGGACAGGTCGGCGCGCTGGTTGCGCAGCCGCCGCGAGAGCCGGGTGATCGCGATCCGGACGCTGTGCGCCAGTTCCAGGTCAGCGGCGGAGAGCGTCGTCGTCATGCGTCGAGGGTAACTCATTACTTAGGCTAACGAACTTGATGCGGGGCGCATTCCGGCCGAGCCCGCACTCTGGCGGGCGCGCCGGGCTATCAGCGCCGCGCGATACCCCGGGCACGCGACCAGAGTCGCCGTTTTCAGGCGGAGGCGGCGCCGCCGACGGGCTTGATGCCCAGGTCGGCGTAGGTCATCAGGGGGGCGTAGGGGACGCCGCGGTCGGCGAATTTCACCCGGCCGACGTCGCCGCGGTCGACCAGGGTGACCGCGAGCACGACCTCGCCGCCGAGCTCGGTGACCACGTCGAGGGCCTGCAGGATCGAGCCGGCGGTGGTGACGACGTCGTCGACCAGCAGCACCCGCACGCCCGGGCCGAGCTCGGCGCCCTCGACCCGCTTCTGCGCGCCGTGGTCCTTCTGCTGCTTGCGGACGACGAACCAGTCCTTGCCGGTCAGCATCGCGATCCCGTAGGCGTAGCAGTCGGCACCCAGGGTGAGACCGCCGACGGCGTCGTACTCGATGCCGGTCTCGGCGGCCAACTCGACGATCGCCTCGCACGCGGTCTTGAGCCGGTCGCCGGCCGCGAGCGCCCGCTTGCCGTTCATGTAGTCGTGCGAGAGCTCACCGGAGGCCAGCTGGAACGGCTCCTCGCGGTGCACCAGGCCGTAGGTCTTGACGATCTCGATGCTGCGTTCGCGCAGGTCAGACACGGTTTCGGCTCCGGTGATCGAGATGGACGCTCGCCCTCATCGTTCCACGAGGCCCGCGGCATAGGGTGACCGCCATGGCAGGCAGGCGGGCGCGCGGGGTCCGACCCGAGCGACGCCCGGATCCCGAGCCGATGGAGATCGACGAGTCGCTGGTGATCGCGGTCGGCAGCGCGCTGTGGTTCGTCGCCTGGCTCGGGCTCTTCGTCTTCCACGGCCGGCTCGAGGACCACGGCAACGAGTGGTACCTGTGGACCGCCGCGGCGGGGCTGGGCCTCGGCCTGTGGGGCTGGTGGCTGGTCCGCAAGCGCGTCGAGGCCCGCGGGGGGAGCACGGGTCGCCGGCGCCGTCGCGCCGCCGACGATTCCCCCTAACGCTCCGAGGTGAAGTCCTCGGTCTCGTCCTCGGTGACGACCTCGACGAGCAGGTCCCCCTCGGGCACATCGTCGATCTCGACCACGGCGGCCGTCACGGCCTCGACGTCGTCCTCCTCGACCTCGGCCACCCCCTCGGCGGCCTCCGCCGCGGACACCTCGACGACCTCGGCAACGTCGTCGAGCACCACCAGGTCGTAGTCGACGTGGTCGAGGAGCAGCGGCGGGCGCTCGGCCAGCCCGCCCGGAGTGGCGACCGCCTCGGAGTGGGCGCCGCAGCCGTGGTCGAAGGAGACCACCTTGGCATCGTCCGGGGCGTACTCGTTGGCGCAGACCCCGAACACCCGGCCCATCGAGCCGGCCATCGCGAGCAGGAAACCGCAGGTAGCGCACTGCGCGGGGGCCGCGGTGGCGATGGGGGCTTCGGGCCCGCGCTCGCCGGAGTACCAGCGGTCGGTGGCGTCCGCGCGGCCCACCGGGGACAGCACCCGGGCCCGGCCGAGGCCGAGCTCGTCGGCGACCAGGTCGGCCTCGCCGGCGTAGGCGTCGCCGTCGGCCGGGTCGTACGGGGAGTCGGTCTGGCCGGTGTAGCCGGGGAGCAGCCGGTCGTCATTCTCCGGAGGCGGGAGGATGTCGCCCGGCCCGAGGTCACCGGGGCGCAGGCGCTCGGCCCAGGGCACGAACGGCGGCGCGAGCACCGCCGTCTCGCCGGGTAACAGCACGACCTCGTCGATCGTGACCTCTTTGGCCCGGGAGGCGCGGGTCACCGTGACGGCCCAGTGCCAGCCCAGGTAGCCAGGGTTGGTGGTGGCGAAACGGTGGGTGACCAGGCGCTCGTCCTCGGCCTCGACGCCTAGGTGCTCACCGACCTCGCCAGGGGCGGCCTCGGTCGCGGCGGCGCGTGCGAGGTCGACGGCTTCGACGCACGCGGCGTCGGGTCCGGTGGGCTTGCGGGAGCGGGTGCTGGTGGTCACAACCATGATTCAACCTCATTGGGGGCGCGCGGGCCGCCGCCCACGGGTTGGTTGAGGGGCTGCGCGGGGCAGGATAGGAGCCGTGGATCCCGTCGAGCCGCCGCCGCCCTATGGGGCCGGGTCGCCCCAGGCGACGCCGCCGCAGGGCCCGCCGCCGACCCCGAAC
>NZ_JACDFE010000208.1:4904-8073 GCF_013815995.1 Sporichthya sp. | reverse complement strand
CGCGAGGCCAGCTCGACCGGCGAGGCCGAGCGGACCCTGCGCGAGGCCCGCGAGTCCGCGGACGCCCTGACCACCGCGTCCGCGGCCGAGGCGGCCAAGCGACTCGCCGACGCCCGGGCCGAGGCGCACGGCATGACCGCCAAGTCGCGGGGCCAGGTCGAGGCGATCACCACGCAGGCCCGCGCCACCGCGGACTCGATCACCACCCGGGCCCACGCAGAAGCCGAAAAGCTTTCATCCACGACGCGCGCTTCCGCTGCCGAGCTGGCCATCGCCGCCAGCGCCGACCGCGAGGCCGCGGCCGCCCTGCTGGACGAGGCCCAGCGCAAGCTGGAGGACTCCCGCCGGCGCGCAGAGGGCCTGGCGACCGCGGCCCTCGAGGCAATCGCCGACGAACTGGCCGCGCGACGGGCCGAGGTTCGTTCCCTGGAAAATGAAAGAGACTCGATTCTGGCTCAGCGTCAGGACATCGGTGCCCACTTGATCAACCTTCAGGCAAGTCTGGATCTGATGGCCGATCTCGGGGTGGACGGACCCGCCGAAGCTTCCGAGTAGGGCGCGATCCGACCGAGAAAGTCCTGAGAAGTCCGCTTCGGCCGGGCGCGACGCGTCCCTCTGTTTGCCCATGGGGCGGACGCCGGGACGTCGCTCGAGAGATGATCACTGCAGGCTCGCGTCGGGCCTGGGCAAAGCGGGGCCATGAAGATTGCACAGATCCCGCGTCGCACCATTACCGGCTGCGAGGATGGTCAACAATCACCACAGGACGATCACCGCAGACCTTGAGGACAAGTGTCGCAATGACGATGAACGAGACCCCTCCCGCCTTCGACATCGTGCTGCGCGGTTACGAGCGCCGGCAGGTCGACGAGCACCTGTCGACCTTGGTGAACGACCGCGTCAGCGCTGAGCGCAAGGTGCTGGACCTGGAGAAGCAGGTCCAGCGCGTGCGCGCGGAGTTCGAGGCCAGCGACGTCGCCGAGCCGAACTACGCCAGCCTCGGCGCCCGGGTCGAGAAGATCCTGCGCCTGGCTGAGGAGGAGGCTCGCGACGTCAAGGCCGAGGCCGACTCCTCCAGCGAGCAGTTCCGGCTCAAGGCCGCCGAGGACGCCGAGGCGATCCGCAAATCGGCCGAGGCGGAAGCCGAGCGTCGCCGCACCGAGGCCGAGGCCAAGTGCGAGGCGATGCTCGAGCACGCCAAGGGCGAGGTCGAGCGCATCCAGACCGAGGCGCAGAACGAGTCCTCGGCCAAGCTGAACAGCGCCGAGAACATCGTCGAGGAGGCCCGCGCCAAGGCGGCCCAGATCGCGACCGAGGTCGAGGCCAAGCTGGCCAAGCGTCGCGAGCAGGCCGAGCGCGACATGGCTACCCGCCAGGAGGTCGCCGAGCGCCGCCTGATGGAGACCGGCGAGAAGGCCGACGCGCTGCGCATGGAAGCGCAGAAGATGCGCGACGACGCCGAGCGCCGGGCCAAGCAGCTTCTCGAGGCCGCGCGCCGCGAGGCTGAAGACCTGGTCGCCGACGCTCGCCAGAAGGCCGAGCGGATGCGCCTGGAGTCCGAGCGCGAGCTCGCCGCCCTGACGCACCGCCGCGACAGCATCAACGCCCAGCTGAGCAACGTCCGCGAGATGCTCGCGACGCTGACCGGCTCGGCGGCGGCCCTGATCGGTGGCGGCGCTGCCGCTGCGCCCGCCGGTGAGGCCGGCACGATGCCCGCCCAGGCCCCGCGCCCGGACGCCCCGCAGCAGCCGCAGGCGGCCGATAACGGGACCGCAGCGTCCTGACCTGAACAACTCGAAGGGCGGCACCGCGTCGGTGCCGCCCTTCGGCGTTAATCGTGAAAATCGGTCACACCCCGGGTTGCCCTTGCTCCGACCGGGTGGTTCGCGCCGACTTTCTGCTGACGGTGCGTCAGTCCTGACCTGTCAGCTGCGCGGACGACGCCGCTCACGGGCGGACCAGCAGGCCGTGTGCCAGTGCCGGCGGTCCTCGCCGTCGCCGGCAGCCGGCCAGGCCACCACGTGCGGCAGGGCGGCCGGGATCTCCTGCTGGCAGCCCGGGCACCGGTAGGTCTTCCCGGTGGCGGCGCCGGTCAGCCGGCGCACGTTCCACTCCCCGTCCGGTCCGGCCTCGTAGGACTGGCTCTCTCGCAGCGGCCGGGCGGCAGGCCCCGGATCGGGGCGGGGCTTGCGGCGCGGCATGGCGGCAATTGTCCTCCCCCGGGGCGCCCCCGACGGCCGAATGATCACGACTTGGCCTCGGTCCCTCCGGTGCACTGAACGTTTCCTGGGCCTGCGCCGTCCTCGACCTGAAGAAGCCGAAGCCGACCGCCGCGGTGGCCCACGGGCCACCTTCGAAGGAGAACCCATGAAGCGCACGCTCCGCCAGGCTGCCGCCCCGGTCGCCGCCGCCGGCATCGTCGGCGCCGTCGTCGCCGGCTTCCTGCTCGGCAACGGCTCCGGCTCCGGGGTGGCCGCCGACGGCGCCGAGCCGGCCCAGAACACCGTCTCCGTCGCCGGCACCGGCAAGGTCTCCGGCATCCCGGACGTGCTGCGCCTCGACATGGGGGTCCAGCACAACGGCAACGACGTCAACGAGGCCCTCAACGCGGCCAACAGCGACGTGGCCAAGATCAAGAAGGCCCTCGACAAGTACGACATCGACAGCAAGGACATCCAGACCTCGCAGCTCTCGATCAACCCGCACTACGAGAACAACGGCAAGATCAACGGCTACGAGGTCTTCCAGGGCCTGACGGTCAAGCTGCGCGACCTGTCCAAGGCCGGGAAGGCGATCTCCGACGCGGCCGCCGCCGGTGGCAACGCGACCCGGATCAATGGGGTGTCCTTCGACATCGAGGACAACGCCAAGCTGCTCCAGGCCGCCCGCGACGCCGCCTTCGCCGATGCGAAGGCCAAGGCCGAGCAGTACGCCAAGCTGGCCGGCCGCGGGCTGGGCAACGTCACCCAGATCAGCGAGGACACCTCCTACGAGGGTGCGCCGATGCCCTACGCCGCCGACATGGCGGCCGCCCCGAAGGCCGAGGGGTCCGTGCCGCTCGAAGCCGGCAGCCAGCTGGTCAGCGTGAACTCCAGCATCAGCTGGGAACTGGTCTAACCGCTCGGGGAACCAGAAGGCCGGTCGGCCGCGCGTTCAGCGCGGCTCGGCC
>NZ_JACDFE010000208.1:0-4894 GCF_013815995.1 Sporichthya sp. | reverse complement strand
CGGCCGGCCTTCGCCATTTCCCGGACCAAGGGGCACGATGGGCGCCGTGAGCACGATGATGCCCGCGGCCTTCATCGGCCACGGCAGTCCGATGAACGCGGTCGAGTCCAATCGCTACACCGAGGCCTGGCGGGCCTTCGGGGCTGCGGTGCCGCGCCCGCGCGCCATCCTGGTGATCTCCGCCCACTGGTACATCCACGCCACCGCGGTGACGGCGATGCCGAGGCCGCGCACCATCCACGACTTCTTCGGCTTCCCTCAGCAGCTCTTCGAGGTCTCCTACCCCGCGCCCGGCCTGCCCGCGCTCGCGGCCGAGATCTCCGACGTGGTGAAGCCGATGTGGGTCGGCGCCGACCTCGATTCCTGGGGCATCGACCACGGCACCTGGTCGGTGCTCGTCCACGCCTTCCCGGACGCGGACATCCCGGTCGTCCAGCTCAGCCTGAAGGCGGACACCGAGCTGGACTACCACCTTGAGCTCGGGGCCCGACTGGCTCCGTTGCGCGAGGACGGCGTCCTGATCCTCGGCAGCGGCAACATCGTGCACAACCTTCGCGCACTGGACTTCTCCCGCCCGGACGCCGGCTACGACTGGGCACGCCGCTTCGACGAGGCCGCCCGCGACGCGCTCACCGGCGCCGACCCGTCCGAGTTCGCGGCGCTCGACGGGCACCCGGACTTCGGCGGGGCCGTCCCGACCCCGGACCACTTCCTGCCCGCGCTGTACCTGGCCGGGCTCGCCGACGCAGCCGGCCAGCGCGCCGACAAGTTCGTCGGCGGCTGCGCCTACGGGTCGCTGTCGATGGCTTCGTACGCGCTCGGTGTCCATCCCCGGGCGAGCGGCGGCGGCTCACCGACCCCCGGCTGCCCGACCGAGGCTCCGCCGGAGGAGTCGAACATCTGATCGGCGCCTACACTTGTACGGTGCCCCGATACGAGTACCGCTGCCGCGACTGCGAGCACACCTTCGAATTGACCCGGCCGATGGCCGAGTCCAGCGCACCCGCGCCCTGCCCCTACGGGCACGCGGACACGGTGAAGTTGCTCTCCACGGTCTCGGTCGTCGGCGCGGGCGCCGGCTCCGCGCCGCGTCCGTCCGCTCCCCCGCCCGCGATGGGTGGCGGCTGCTGCGGCGGAGGCTGCGGCTAGTCGTCCTGCCGACTGACTGACTGACCGTCAGGTCAGTTGCACGGGCAGGCGCACCAGCCCGTGGGAGAGGAAGCTCGACGCCCAGCCCAGCTCGTCCGGCGAGCCGGCCAGACGCATGGTGGGGAACCGCCGGAGCAAGGTCTCGAAGGCGCTCGTCGCCTGCACCGGCCCCTGTCGGGCCAGGGTCGCGTAGGCCGCCGCGCGCTCGCCGGGGCCGGTCGCTATGAACGGATCTATTGCGGCGACCCTGGCTTCCCCACGCGAACCGGCAGCCCGGCCAGGCCCTGAAAGATCACGTTGGGCTGCCAGGTGAGCTCGGACGGATCGACGGCCAGGCTCAGGTCCGGGTATCGCTCCAGTAGCGCGGCGAACCCGATCCGCGCCTCCAACCGGGCCAACGAAGCACCCAGGCAGTGGTGAGGGCCGGGCCCGAAGCCGAGATGCGGTTTCGGTGACCGCGTGATGTCGAGGGTGTCCGGATCCTCGACGTAGGCGGGGTCGCGGTTGGCTGCGAGCACCGCCGGGAGGATCACTTCACCCGCCGCAATGGTGACGCCCTCGACCTCCACATCCTCGGTCCCGACGACGGGGAAGGTGGCCTGAATCGGGGTCACGTAGCGGAGAAGCTCCTCGACCGCTCGGGGCAGGAGCTCCGGCTCCGCGCGCAGTCGGTCGAGCTGATCAGGGTGGGACAGCAGGGCGGCTGTCCCGTTGCCGAGCAAGTTCACCGTCGTCTCGTGCCCGGCCACGGTGAGCAGCATGACCATCGAGGTGAGCTCCTCCTCGGAGAGACGGTCCGCACCGTCCCGGGCAGCGACCAGCGCGCTGATCAACGCCCGGCCGTCCCCGGGACAAGGGTGAATCAGGCCCCGGGGCTCAGGCCGAGTAGTCCCGGAAGCCGCGGCCGGTCTTGCGCCCGAGGTAGCCGGCCGTCACGAGGTGCTCGAGCAGCGGGGCCGGGGCGAAGTCCGGCTCGCGGAACTCCAGGAACAGCGTGCGCTGGATGGCGAGGGAGACGTCGAGGCCGACGACGTCGAGCAGGGCGAACGGTCCCATCGGGAGCCGGCAGCCCTCCTTCATTGCCAGGTCGATGTCGTCGGCGGTGGCGTAGTGCGCCTCCAGCATCGCGACCGCGTCGTTGAGGTACGGGAACAGCAGCGCGTTGACAATGAAGCCGGCCCGGTCCCCGCAGGTGACCGCGACCTTGCCGATCTTCGAGCACAGCGCGCGTGAGGTCTCGATGACCTCGGGCTTGGTGGCGACGGTGTGCACGACCTCGACCAACTTCATCACCGCGGCCGGGTTGAAGAAGTGGATGCCGATCACGTCGCCGGGCCGCTGCGTCTCCGCGGCCAGTTCGATCACCGGCAGGCTCGAGGTGGTGGTGGCCAGGATCGCGCCGTCGCGGACGATCTCGTCCAGGTTGGAGAACAGCGCCTTCTTCACCGCGAGGTCCTCGACCACGGCCTCGACGACCAGGTCCACGTTCGCGAGATCGTCGAGCTTGGTGGTGCCGGTGACCTTCGCGAGCACGGCGTCGCGGGCTTCCTCGGTGAGCTTGCCGCGCTGGACGGCCTTCTCGAGCGACTTGGTCAGGGCCTTGGTGACGCCGGCGACCTTCTCATCGCTGCGGGCCACGAACACGACGTCGTAACCGGCCTTGGCGATGACCTCGACGATGCCGGTGGCCATCGTGCCGGTGCCCACCACGCCGACCCGGTGGATGTCGTGACGCAGCACCGGCTTGTCGGTGGCGTCCGGGGTGAGCTCGTCCGCGACGACGGTCGGGGAGTCTTTGCCCTCGTAGGTGTAGAAGCCGCGACCGGTCTTCCGCCCGCGCAGGCCGGCGGTGATCATCTGCTTGAGCAGCGGGGCCGGCGCGTGCACGCGCTTGCGGCCCTGGCGGTACATCGAGTTGAGGATCTCGTAGGTGGTGTCCAGGCCGATGAGGTCGAGCAGCGCCAGCGGGCCCATCGGGTAACCGCAGCCGTACATCATCGCCGCGTCGATGTCCTCGCGGCTGGCGTAGCGCGACTCGTAGAGCTTGACCGCGTGGTTGAGGTAGCCGAAGAGCAGGGCATTGGCGATGAAGCCCGCCTTGTCCCCGCACACGACCGGGGTCTTGCCGAGCTTCTCGACCAGCACGGTGACGGCGTCGACGGCGGCCGGGTCGGTGACCACGCTGCGCACGACCTCGACGAGCTGCTGGACCGGGGCCGGGTTGAAGAAGTGCACGCCGAGCACGCGGCGCGGGTTGGCGGTGGCGACCGAGATCTCGGTGACCGACAACGAGGAGGTGTTCGTGGCGAGCACCGCGTCGGTGCGGGTGATCTTGTCCAACTGGGCGAAGATCTCGCGCTTGAGGTCGAGGTCCTCCCAGACCGCCTCGACGACGAAATCGGCGTCCGCGACCGCGGCGATGTCGGTGCCGATGCTGATCCGGCTCAGCAGCGCGGTGCGATCGTCCTCGGTGAGCTTGCCGTCGGCGACGCCGCGCGCGGTGGACTGCTCGAGCCGGGCCCGCGAGCGTTCCGCGGTCGCGTCGTCCTTCTCGACCCCGATGACGGTGACGCCGGTGCGTGCGAGCACCTCGGCGATGCCGGACCCCATGGTCCCGAGGCCGATGACTCCGGCGGTGGCGAACTCGGCAGGCATGGAAGCTCCCTCGACGTGCGTCCGGCCCCCGGACGGGCCGCCGCTTCGGGGTTCACGTTACCGCCGGGTAAAAGCCCTCCGTCCAGACCGGGGGGCCCGCGGGCCGATCGCGCGACGGACGGCCCCGCCGAGTCGGTGGGCGGCCCGGCCACGCGCCGAGCGGCCCCGTTACCGTTGCGCCCGTGCGCCTCGTGATTGCCCGCTGCTCCGTCGACTACGTCGGGCGCCTGACCGCCCACCTTCCGCTGGCCACCCGGCTGTTGCTGATCAAGGCCGACGGCTCGGTACTCGTGCACTCCGACGGCGGCTCCTACAAGCCGCTGAACTGGATGAGCCCGCCCTGCACGCTCAAGGAGTCCGACGGCTCCATGGTCGTGGTCAACAAGGCCGGCGAGGAGCTGCGGATCACCCTGGAGGAGGTGCTGAGCGACTCGGAGTTCGAGCTGGGCGTAGACCCCGGCCTGCAGAAGGACGGCGTCGAGGCGCACCTGCAGATCCTGCTCGCCGAGAACGCCGAGGTCTTCGGCACCGGCTGGCGGGTCGTGCGCCGCGAGTACCCGACCTCGATCGGCCCCGTCGACCTGCTCTGCAAGGACGCGACGGGAGCCTCGGTGGCGGTGGAGATCAAGCGCCGCGGGGACATCGACGGCGTCGAGCAGCTCACGCGCTATCTGGACCTGATGAACCGCGACCCCCTGCTGGCTCCGGTCACCGGCGTCTTCGCCGCGCAGGAGATCAAGCCCCAGGCTCGCGTCCTCGCCGAGGACCGCGGCATCCGCTGCGTCGTCGTCGACTACGACGAGCTGCGCGGCTTTGATGACAAGGAAAGCCGGCTGTTCTGAGGTTGAGCGTCGGCTGAGGATCAACGTTGGGACGTGCGAGGCGTCCCGGGCGACGAACGTCGTCACTCCTGTATCAACCTTGATCCGCAACCGTCGCTTCGCCTCGTGCTGTCAGCTCGGGGAGCTAGTGGTCTGTCTGTGAATTAGCGCGGTATGATTGATCATGCCGATCAAGACAGCACCGGCGTTGCCGGTCAGTAGTGAGCAGCGCGCGGAGTTGGCCCGGATGGCGCGGTCCTCGACGCTGC
>NZ_JACDFE010000207.1 GCF_013815995.1 Sporichthya sp. | reverse complement strand
GGGTGGTGCCGCCCGATCCGGTCAGCGGGCTGCGCAGGTCGGGCGCCAGGTTGCGCCGGGTCAGGGCCAGCCCGGCCGCTCCGACCCGGGCCGCCCTGCGCACCGTGCCGGGATTGATCCCGCGGGCGTGCCGAACGACGTCGCGGCCGAGCCCGGTCACCGAGCCGGCGACCGCCTTGACCCGGGAGCGTTCGACGGACGGGGCCGGGGTCGGCACCATCTGGTCGCCGAGCGGGGCCCCGTCGGGAGTGGCGTCGAACAGGATCGTCAGCAGCTCGGTGCCGGACACCCCGTCGACCATGCTGTGGTGGATCTTCCACGCGACGGCGAACTGGTCGGCGGACAGGCCGTCGACGACCACGAGCTCCCACAGCGGCTTGGACCGGTCGAGCTGGAAGGAGATCAGGTCCTCGATGGCGTCGCGCAGGCCGAGGTGTCCGGGCCGCGGGGCGGTGACGGCGCGGACGTGGTCGTGCATGTCGAAGTCCGGCGCGGGGATCCACTCCGGGCGGTTCACGTGCAGCGGCGCGGGCCGCACCATCTGGGTGTAGCGAGGGATCCGCGCGATCTTGGGCGCGAGCGCCTTGACCACCTCGTCCGCACTCGGCGCGGTGCCGTCGACCAGGGCGAACCCGCCGACGTGCATGTGGTTGCGCCCGTCCTCCTCGGTGTAGAAGAAGAACGCGTCCAGCGCGGACATCCGGTCGGTACCGTCAGACATCGCGGCCGTTCCTCTCGATCAGCTGACGCATGATCACATTGCGCTGGATCTCGTTCGTGCCCTCACCGACGACCATCAGCGGAGCATCCCGGAAGTACCGCTCCACGTCGAACTCGGTGGAATAGCCGTACCCGCCGTGGATGCGCACCGCGTCGAGCGCGACCTTCATCGCGGTCTCGGACGCGAACAGCTTGGCCATGCCTGCCTCCATGTCCACCCGGCGCCCCGCGTCGTACTCGCGGGCGGCGTAGAGGGTGAGCTGGCGCGCGGCCTCCAGCGAGGTGGCCATGTCGGCGAGGTAGTTGCCGATCGACTGGTGCTTCCAGATCGCCTTGCCGAAGCTCTCCCGGACCTGCGCGTAGGCCAGCGCGTCCTCGAACGCGGCCCGGCCGACACCGAGCGCCCGCGCCGCGACCTGCAGCCGCCCGGTCTCCAGGCCCTTCATCATCTGCGCGAAGCCCCGGCCGGGGACGCCGCCGAGCAGCCTCGAAGCAGGAGCGCGGTAGCCGTCGAAGACGAGCTCGCAGGCCTCCACGCCCTTGTAGCCCAACTTGGGCAAATCCTTGGAGATCGTCAGGCCGGGACCGGGCTCGACCAGCAGGACAGAGATCCCGCGGGAAGCCGGCTGCGCCGTCGGGTCGGTTTTGCACAGCAGCGCGGTCAGCCCGGCCCGGCGGGCGTTGCTGATCCAGGTCTTCGCGCCGTCGACGACGTACTCCTCGCCGTCGAGCCGGGCCGTGGTCGTGATCGCCTGCAGGTCCGAGCCGCCGGCAGGCTCGGTCAGCGCCATCGTGGCCCGGACCTCGCCGGTGGCCAGGCGCGGCAGCAAGGCCGCCTTCTGCTCGTCGGTCCCGAAGGCCACCAACAGCTTCACCACCACGGTGTGGCCGCCCATCGCGCCGGCCAGGCTCATCCAGCCGCGGGAGAGTTCCTCGGTGACCAGGACGTAGCACTGCATGGAAACCGCGGTGCCGCCGAACTCTCCCGGGACCGCGAGGCCGTAGATGCCGAGCCGCTTCATTCCCTCGATCAGGGCCTCGGGGTAGGTGTTCGCGTGCTCGAGCTCGCGGACCACCGGCCGGACCTCGCGGTCGACGAACTCGGCGACGGTGCGGACGATGTCGCGCTCGTCGGGGCCTAGTGCGTCGAGGTGTCCCACGGTGCCAGTCTCTCGGGGGCAGGTCTGGCGAAAGAAGTGCGCGTACTCAATAATATAGGCCTAGACCTTTTCTGAACATCCCGCGGAGGAACCATGGTCGGCACCACCGGGCTGGTGACCCTCCGCTGATGTCCGAGGAAGTGCAGCTGTCCCCGTACGACGAGCTTCCGGTGCACCAGACCCCGCAGCCTCTGTCGGTGGTCGCGAACACCGACCCCGGGTTCGACGACGGCTACTTCTTCGGGGTGTTCTCCGCCGATGCGGAGACCTTCCTGTTCTGCGGGCTGCGGGTGAACCCGAACACCGACCTGGTCGCCGGCTACGTCGGGCTGCTCCGCGGCGGCATTCAGCGCACGGTGCGATTCAGCCGCACCTGGCGCGAGCTGTGCGACACCGTGATCGGGCCGTTCCGGTTCCGGATCGTCGAGCCGTACCGGGACATCCACCTGACGCTGAATCAGAACTCATCCGGCTTGGCGATGGACCTGCACTGGCTGGGGACGGCGCCCGCCTACACCGAGGCCCACCACTGGGCGACCAACCGGGGCCGGCCCACCACCGACCAGACCCGCTACGTGCAGGCCGGGACCGCGTCCGGCTGGATCTCCCTCGACGGCGAGCAGATCTCCGTCGACGGCTGGTCAGGCAGCCGGGACCACGCCTGGGGGCTCTACTTCGAACGGCCGCCGCTGGCGCCGGACCCGCGCTGGCTGCCGCCCCGCGCGGCCGAAGGCGTGCCCCGGGCGCTCCGCTTCTGGACCCTGTTCAACTCCGTCGGTTCAGACGGCCCCGGCCTGGCCGGGTTCTACGCCCTCCACGAGGACCCGGACGGCCGCCAGGTCCCGATGAACGACACCTTCGGCACGCCGTTCGAGGGCCGCTTCCACGTCGGCTACGACGGCGAGGTCGTCGACCTCGTCGCCGGTTCGCACGAGCTGACCTTCGTCCCGGGCACCCGACTGATCACGGCGGCACTCATCACCCTGACCGACGCCGCCGGGGGAACCTGGACCCAGCAGGTCCGTCCCGCCGGCCCGCCCTGGCTGACTGCGACCATCGGCTACCAGGCCGGCAGTTGGAGGGACGGCGGCTCGATGCGGACCTACCACGGACCCGGCGTCTCGTTGGAGTACGACGAGCTCGACGTCTCGGCCCAGCCGGTGGACCACGAGATGTACGACGGCACGAAGTTTCCCGGCCTGATCGGCAAGGAGTACGTCTCGGAGGTCGTCACCACCGCCCCCGACGGCCGGGTCTGGACCGGCGCCGGGCACACCGAACTGTTTCTCGACGGCCGCTTCTCCCCCTACGGATTCGAGAGCTGATCCTGTGACATCAGAAGAGGTGGCTGCCCAGACGGCGGCCGGCAGTGCTGACAACGGCAAGACAGCGAAGGAGACCCGATGACCGACGTCGACGTCCTCGTGATCGGATCCGGCGCCGCCGGACTGTGCGCGGCCCTGGCCGCCGTCGAGCACGGCGCGGAGCGGGTCCTGATCGCCGAAGGCTCCGCGGAGGTCGGTGGCTCCTCCCGGCTCTCCGGCGGGATCGTGATGGGCAGCCGCAGCGCGATCCAGTACGCGAACGAGATCCACGAGGAGGAGGACGACCTCTTCGCCGACTACCGCTCGCTGATGCGGTGGGACATCGCCGCCGGTCCGGTACGCAAGTTCGCCCGCCGCAGTGGGGAGACCATCGACTGGCTGGCCGCGCACGGCGTCCCGTTCTTCGAGCGGCTGATCTTCGGCGGTGAGGAACGTCAGCCGCGTTCGCACGCCGTCGACGGCGGTGGGCAGGCGCTGATCGAGGCGCTGCACCGGGCGGCGAGCACCCGGGACGTCGACATCGCACTCGGGCAACGGGTGGATCGGTTGCTGGTACAGAACGGCCGCGTGGTCGGCGTCGCGGTGGGCGAGGACGAGATCACCGCCGGCGCGGTCGTGCTCGCCACCGGCGGCTTCGGTGCCTCGCCGGAGAAGATCGCCGAACTGTTCCCGTCGGCCTGGGACCCGGAGCGGACCTGGTACATCGGCCACGACGGCGCCCGCGGCGACGCCCTCGACCTCGCCGGTGCGGTCGGCGCGCAGGTCACCGGTCAGGACCGTGGGCTGCGCACCCTGGGCCCCGGCGGAACATTCGTCAACGAGGCGCTGCTGCCGGGCTGGGTCGTGCTGCTCGATGCGGACGGGCACCGCTTCGCCGACGAGACCGCGCCGTACGGGATCCTGGACAACGCGGTGCGCGCGCACGGCAACCGCTGCGTCGCGTTCATCGACTCCGCCGCGCTGGCGCCGCCGGCCGAGTTGGCCGACCGCTACCGCCTCGCCTACAAGCAGGTGTGGCCGAACCACCCCCCGTTCCGGCCGCGGCACTACACGCCCGACATGATCGAGTTCATGCTCGGGCAGAAGCGCGCGTTCGTCGCCGACGACCTCGCCTCGCTCGCGACCGAGGTGGGACTGGACCCGGTCGCGGTCACCGGCGAGATCGTCCGCTACAACGCCTTCGCCGACGCGGGCTCCGACGATGACCACGGCAAGGCCGGCAAGTTCCTGTTGCCGTTGCGGACGCCGCCGTACTACGCGGTGCCGCTGTACCCGATCGCGGTCAACGTCACCGGAGCCGGGCTGCGGATCGACGACTGCGCGCGGGTGATCGGAGCAGACGGGCAGCCGGTGCCCGGGCTGTTCGCGGCGGGCGAGTGCACCGGCGGCCTGTTCGGGCCGCTGTACATGGGCAGCGGCAACTCCCTCGGCCTGGCGACCGGCATCGGCCGGATCGCCGGCGAGACGGCGGCATTAGAGGCGAGGGCCGTCGAAGCGACAGGAGAGCGGCACTGATGGCACGTCATATCCTTGTGGTCCAGACCGAATGCGTGCCGGGCCAGGAGAAGGTGTTCAACGACTGGTACGACCAGGTGCACGTGCCCGAGGTGCTCGACGTCCCGGGCTTCGTCCGCGGACAGCGCTTCGAGGCCGTCCCCGCCCTGCGCGGCGAGCTGCCGGATCGCCGGTTCCTCGCCATCTACGAATTCGAGACCGACGACCCCGCCGTCGCGCTGGCCGACCTGCGCCAGGCGATGCGGACCATGAACATGGACTCCTCGCTCGACATGGACAAGATCATCGCGTTCGCCTATGCAGCGCACGCCCCGGCTCTGGAGGCCGCACCGTGAGCATGCCAGCCGTTCTCGAGGACTTCTTCGCGGCGATCGAGAAGCGCGACGTCGAGGCCATGAGCGCCTGCTTCACCGAAGACGCCACCTACGCGACCGCCGTTCCCCTGCCGGCGTTGGTCGGCCGCGAGGCCATCGTGACGATGTTCGGAAGCCTGCTCGGCGCGGTCGGGTCGGCGCGATTCGAGATCGTCGGCTACACCGTCGACGGCGACCGGGTGTGGACCGAGCGGATCGACCACTTCACCTTCGGCGACCGCCCGGTCGCAATCGAGTGCATGGGGGTCTTCGAGCTCGTCGAGGGCGACCGGATCAAGGCCGTGCGGGACTATGTCGACATGAATACCTGGCGGGAACGCAAGGGCGCATGACCTTCGCCGCCACTCTCGCCGCGCAGCGGCCCGACGAGATCGCCCTGCGAGCCACCGACGCCGACTGGACCTGGGCCCAGGTCGACGCGGCCCTGCGGCCTCTGGTGAACGGCATGCTCGCGGCGCGCTACCGGCCGAATCGGCGGGTGGCGATCTACGCCGAGAACAGCGGCCAGACGGTGCTGTACTACGCGGCCGCCACGCTGGCCGGGTGCTCCGCGGTAGCGGTGAACTACCACCTCACCCCCGAGGAGGCCGCCTACATTCTGACGCATAGTCAGGCCGATGTGCTGATCGTCGACGACAGCACCGCCGAGCGGGGCTGGGCCGCGGCCCGACTCGCCGGGGTGCTCGTGGTGGTCGGGGGGTCCGGGGCGGTCACGGGGACGATTTCACTGACCCAGGCGTCCGCGTTCGGCGGCGAGGCCGAGCCGGCGACCTCTCATGAACCACGGCCGACGATGGTCTACACCTCCGGCACCACGGGAACACCGAAGGGCGTCGAGCTGCCGTGGACCTCGTGGGTCGGCGGGTCCTCGATCGACGAGCACCTCTCGCGGCTGGCTGAGGGCTCGATGGTGGCCCATGGCCGGCACCTGATCGTCGGGCCGATGTACCACTCCGGACCGATCACCGGCACCCGGCTCTTCCTCGGCGGCGCCCCGGTGACCGTGCTCGGGCGCTTCGACGCCGAACGGTTTCTGGCCACGATCGAGCAGCACCGGATCGGCTCCACGATCGTGGTGCCGACCCATCTGCAGCGGGTGATGGCCCTGCCCGCGCAGGTGCGCGAGCACTACGACCTGTCCCCGCTGCGCTTCATGCTGCAGGTCGGCGCGAAGTTCCCGGAGCCGGACAAGCGCGCGGCGATCGAGTGGCTCGCCTCGGCCGGCGTGCCCGACGTGCTGTATGAGTCCTACGGCGCCTCCGAGGTCGGCACCACCTGCATGATCAGCGCCGCGGAGTGGCTGGAGCGCCCCGGCTCGGTCGGGCGCGCGGTGCCCGGCTTCGAGGCGATGATCCTCGACGAGGAGGACAAGCCGGTCTCCCCCGGGACCGAGGGACGCCTGTTCTTCCGGGCGGACGGGCAGGGCATGCGCTACGTCGACGGCACCGGGACCGACGCGGGTGCGCCCTTCACTCTCGGCGAGATCGGGGTGATGGACGAGGCCGGCTACGTCTGGATCACCGATCGGGCCTCGGACATGGTCGTGTCCGGCGGGGTGAACATCTACCCGGCCGAGGCCGAGAAGGTGCTGGCCGATCACCCCGGCGTCGCCGACGTTGCCTGCATCGGCGTCCCGCACCCCGACCTGGGCGAGGCCCTGGTGGCACTCGTGGTCGCCGTCGACCCCTTCGCCGAACCGGCCGCCGAGGACCTGCTCGCGCACTGCCGGGAGAACCTGACGCTCTACAAGTGCCCCCGCGAGATCGTGTTCGTCGAGGCCCTGCAGCGCACGCCCGTGGGCAAGGTCGACAAACGCGAGATGCGCGCGCCGTATTGGCCTTAGCTGATGCGCGTAACGCCGACCGCCCCTAGGGCGGTGTAGACGTGGGAAGGCCTCAGCGCGCAGAGCGGTCGTCGCTTGTTGTAGATCCCCGGCCCGACGCCCGCAACGTTGCGGGCGTTGGCATCGTGGTCCGTGGCGCAGGCTCGGGAGAATCCCTCGGTCTCCGCCTGGGTCGACCTCGCTGCCGCGGCAACAGCACCCGCCGCGCTGCCGTTATCCCGGTCGGCCAGGCGCCTCGCCAACTTGCCAAAACTCGGTCCTCGCGCCGGCGAGACCGACTACTGACTGACCATCAGGACCACTACGTATGCGGCTTTCCTGCCACTCAGCCACTACATATTGAACTGTCGGTGGGGGGTCGTAGTGTCGTTCACGTGGAGGGGTTGTCGGGGCTGACCGGTCACCAGGTCGTCGGGGTACTGCGGGAGCGGTACGCCGACGAGGCCAGGGTGCACGCCGCCCTGCTGGAAGCGGTCTGGGAGACCGTGCGCAGCGCCGAGCCGGACTCCACGGACCGGATGTCGGATCCGGATGAGTGGTCCTCGGCCGAGGTGCGGGCCGCGTTGGGCCTGACCCGCAGGGCGGCCGATCGCCTGGCCTCTGATGCGCACAGCGTGATGCACCGCCTTCCGGAGTTGCACGATGCGATGGCCGCCGGAGACCTGGACGCGGCGCGGGCGCGGCTGATCGGGGACTGGACACTGGAGCTCTCCGCCGAGCACGCGCACCAGGTGTGCGCGGAGGTCCTGCCGCAGTGCCAGCTCTCGGAGCAGACCCAGCTCACCACCGGGCAACTGGCCGAGGAGATCAAGACCAAGGCGATCGCCCTGGACCCGGAATGGGCCCGGCGCCGCTACGAGCGCTCCCTGCAGGACCGGCGGGTGACGGCCTCTCGCACACCTGATGGCACGGCGAGCCTGTCCGGGCGCAACCTGCCACTCGACCGGGTCGCCATCTCGGTCAACCGGCTGGACAGCCTGGCGAAGACCGCGAAGCGGGCCGGGGACCCCCGCCCCATCGACCACCTCCGCGCCGACCTGTTCCTCGCCATGACCGATGGCACCTACCTCGGTCTGAACGAGGACCAGATCTTGGCCGCGCTCCTCGCCTCCCGCCCCGGAGCGCAGCCCACCGCGGGGCCTGCCCCGGCTCCCCCACCCGCGTCGAGCCCACCGG
>NZ_JACDFE010000206.1 GCF_013815995.1 Sporichthya sp. | reverse complement strand
GGGTGCTGGTGCACGACGCGGCCCGCCCGCTGGTCCCGGTCGAGCTGGTCGACGCGGTCGCCGCGGCGGTCCGGGCGGGCGCGGAGGCGGTGATCCCGGCGCTGCCGGTGGCGGACACGATCAAGCAGGTCGAGGGGGGACTCGTGGTGGCCACGCCGGACCGGTCCGGGCTGGCTGCGGTGCAGACCCCGCAGGGCTTTTCCCGCGAGGTACTGGAGAAGGCGCACGCGGCGGCCACCGGCGACACCGCCACCGACGACGCCGGCCTGGTCGAGCGCCTCGGGCTCCCGGTGCGGACCGTCCCCGGCAGCGAGGAGGCCTTCAAGGTCACCCGCCCGGTGGACCTGCTGCTCGCCGAGGCGATTCTGGCCCGGCGACGGCACCGATGAGCTCGCACGCGTGAGAGTGGGCATCGGGGTCGACGTGCACGCGTTCGCCACCCAGGCCGGCGGGCGGGAGCTCTGGCTGGCGGGGTTGTGCTGGCCGGGCGAGCCCGCGCTGGTCGGGCACTCCGACGCCGACGTGGCGGCGCACGCGTGCTGCGACGCTCTCTTCTCCGCTGCCGGGCTGGCTGACCTCGGGGCGCAGTTCGGTACCTCCGAACCGGAGTGGGCCGGGGCCTCGGGGGTCACGCTGCTGGCCGAGGCGGCCCGGCGGGTCCGGGCGGCCGGGTTCGAGATCGGCAACGTCGCGGTGCAGGTGATCGGCAACCGGCCGCGGATCGGGCCGCGGCGCGAGGAGGCCGTCGCGGCGCTGTCCGCGGCGGCCGGCGCTCCGGTCTCGGTGGCGGCCACGACCACCGACGGGCTGGGTCTGACCGGCCGCGGCGAGGGTGTGGCGGCGATCGCAACCGCGCTGGTGTTCCCCGTCTGAGCGGGCTCGAAACGCGCTGACCAGCGCAAACACCCGCGCGCGGGAGCCGTGAGAAGTGTCGAGGGGCATGGTGCGGCCCTTGTAACAATCCCGACGCAACTGGGAAACGCCACTGCGTTGCCATGGGGTCACCATCTCGATGTGACCCCGTGGAAGGAGCAGGCGATGGCCCCCGCACGCCGCTCGCTCGTCGTGCTCGGCCACGGCATGGTGGGGCACAAGTTCGTCAGCGCCGCGCTCGACCGTGGGCTGACCGCCGGCTGGGACATCACCGTCCTCGGTGAGGAGTCCCGCCCGGCCTACGACCGGGTCGCGCTCTCCACCGTGTTCGCCGGCAGCAGCGCCGAGGACCTGTCCCTGCTGCCCGACGGGCATTACCCCGACCCGGCCGTGACCCTGGAACTCCGCGCTCAGGTAACCGGGATCGACCGGGCCGCCCGCAGCGTGACGCTGGCCGACGGTCGGGTCGTCGCCTACGACGTGCTGGTGCTGGCCACCGGCTCCTACCCGTTCGTGCCGCCGGTGCCGGGACGCGAAGCGGAGAACTGCTTCGTCTACCGCACCATCGATGACCTGGACGCGATTCGGGCGGCCGCCGCCGATGCCACCGCGGGCGCGGTGATCGGCGGCGGCCTGCTCGGCCTGGAGGCGGCCAACGCGCTGCTCAACCTCGGGCTGACCACGCACGTGGTGGAGATGGCCCCGCGCCTGATGCCGCTGCAGGTCGACGAGGCCGGCGGCGCGATGCTGGCCCGCCACGTCCGCTCCCTCGGGGTGCAGGTGCACCTGGGCGCGAGCACCGAGGCGATCGTGGCCGACGAGCGAGGCCGCGTGGCCCAACTGCTGCTGAAGGACCGCGAGCCGCTCGACATCGGGGTGCTGGTGTTCTCGGCCGGCATTCGCCCCCGCGACGAACTGGCCCGGGCCTGCGGCCTGGACCTCGGCGAGCGCGGCGGTGTCGTCGTCGACGAGCACTGCCGCACCTCCGACGCGTCGATCTACGCCGTGGGCGAGGTGGCCTGCGCCGGAGGCCGGGTCTACGGCCTGGTCGCTCCGGGCTACTCGCAGGCCGAGACCGCCGCCGAGGCGATCGCCGGCGGCGCGAGGCCGTTCCACGGCGCGGACATGTCGACCAAGCTCAAGCTGCTCGGCGTCGACGTAGCCAGCTTCGGCGACGCGTTCGCCACCACCCCGGACGCCCTCGAGCTCACCTACGCCGACCCGATCACCCAGGTCTACAAGAAGCTCGTGGTCTCTGCCGACGGCACCCGGCTGCTCGGCGGGATCCTGGTAGGCGACGCCTCGGCATATCTGACGCTGCGTCCGTTGGCCGGCGCGGATATCCCGCTGCCGCCGAACCCCGAGAACCTGATCCTGCCCGCCCGCGAGGGCGGCGCGGTCGGGATCGGCCCGGCCGGTCTGCCGGACGAGGCGACGATCTGCTCCTGCGAGAACGTCTCCAAGGGCGAGATCGTGCACGCGGTCGCCGACGGCGGGTGCACCTCGGTGCCGGACATCAAGGGCTGCACCAAGGCCGGCACCGGCTGCGGATCCTGCGTCCCGCTGCTCAAGACCCTGCTCGAGCACGAGCTGACCAAGGCCGGCGTCACGGTCAGCAAGGCGCTCTGCGAGCACTTCGCCTACAGCCGGGCCGAGCTCTTCGACATCGTCAAGGTCACCGGGGCGCGCAGCTTCTCCGACGTGCTCAGCTCACACGGCACCGGCCGGGGCTGCGACATCTGCAAGCCGGTGATGGCCTCGATCCTGGCCAGCCGGCACAACGAGCACGTCCTCGACGGCGAGCGCGGTTCGCTGCAGGACACCAACGACCACCTGCTCGCCAACATGCAGCGCAACGGCACCTACTCGGTGGTGCCGCGTATGCCGGGCGGAGAGGTCACCCCCGACGGCCTCATCGCGGTCGGCCAGGTCGCCAAGGAGTTCGGGCTCTACACGAAGGTCACCGGCGGCCAGCGCATTGACCTGTTCGGGGCCCGTGCCGAGCAGTTGCCGCTGATCTGGAAGCAGCTCATCGACGCGGGCTTCGAGTCCGGCCACGCCTACGGCAAGTCGCTGCGCACGGTGAAGTCCTGCGTCGGATCGACGTGGTGCCGCTTCGGGGTGCAGGACTCGGTCGGGATGGCCGTCGCCCTGGAGTTGCGCTACCGCGGCCTGCGCGCGCCCCACAAGCTGAAGTCCGGCGTCTCCGGTTGCGCCCGGGAGTGCGCCGAGGCCCGCGGCAAGGACTTCGGCATCATCGCGACCGAGAAGGGCTGGAACCTCTACGTCGGCGGCAACGGGGGCGCGACGCCCAAGCACGCGATCGAGCTCGCCCGCGACCTCGACGACGAGACCCTGATCCGCTACATCGACCGGTTCCTGATGTTCTACATCCGCACCGCCGACCGGCTGCAGCGCACCGCCCCCTGGTTGGAGGCTCTGGACGGCGGCATCGATTACCTCAAGGAGGTGCTCGTCGAGGACTCGCTCGGCATCTGCGCCGACCTTGAGGCCGACATGGCCAAGCACGTCGCGAGCTACGCCGACGAGTGGGCCGCGACCATCGCCGACCCGGAGAAGCTCAAGCGCTTCGTCTCCTTCGTCAACGCCCCGAACACGCCCGACCCGACGATCACCTTCGTCGACGAGCGCGGCCAGATCCGTCCGACCCGTGAGGGCGAGAACGGAGAGCTGCGCATCGTCGCCGGCCCGACCCTGAAGGTAGGAGCGGTATGACCACCCTTGACTCCGGACTGCATGCCCATCCGTTGACCATCGCTGACGTCACGACCTGGGTGGACGTGATCGCCGAGGCCGACCTGCCGACCGAGGTCGGCGTGCCCGCGCTGGTCGGGCACGCGCCGGTGGCGGTGTTCCGCACCTACGACGGCGAGGTCCACGCGCTGTCCAACCTGGATCCGAAGACCGGGGCTTCGGTCATGGCGCGCGGGATCGTGGGCAGTCGCGGGGACGTGCCCACCGTCGCCTCGCCGCTGTACAAGCACGTCTTCGACCTGCGCACCGGACGGTGCCTGGACGACGAGTCGCTCGCCCTCGTCCGCTTCGAGGCCCGGGTCAGCGGTGGCGTCGTGCAGGTCCGCGGAGCCAACGGATGACAGTCCTCGGCGACCCCGCCGTCGGAACGGATCCGCCCGGTCTCATATCCCAGCCGTCGCCGAACGGCTCGATGGTGCTGACCGGCTTCAGCGTCGCCATCACCGCGTGCCGTCGGCGTGAGGAACTCGCCGGCCTGCTCGAGCGTCGCGGCGCCCGGGTGATCTCTGCGCCCGCGGTGCAGATTCGCCCGCTGACCGACGATTCCGACCTGGTCGCGGCCACCCGGGCCTGCATCGCCGTGCCGCCGCAGATCGTCATCGCCAGCACGGGTGTGGGATTCCGCGGCTGGATGGAGGCCGCCGACGGCTGGGGCCTGGGCGACGCGCTGCGCCGGGTGCTGGAGAACGCGGACGTGCTCGCCCGCGGACCGAAGGCGATGGGCGCGATCCGCGCGGCCGGGCTGCGCGAGACCTGGTCGCCGGTCTCGGAGTCACTGCGCGAGGTGCTCGATCACCTGCGGGCCGGTGACATCCGGGGCGTGCGGATCGCGGTGCAGCTGCACGGCGACCCCGAGCCGGAGCTGATCGAGGGACTGCGTACGGCCGGCGCCGAGGTCATCCCGGTGCCGATCTACCAGTGGCGCCCGCCGGACGACATCGCGCCGCTGGCCAAGCTGATCGACCTGGTCGCCACCCGCAACGTGGACGCGGTCGCGTTCACCAGCAAGCCCGCCGTGCAGGCGATGCTCGACCTCGCCGAGCAGGTGGGCCGCCGGGAGGCGGTGCTCGCCGCGTTCCGCGGGGACGTGGTGCCGGCCTGCGTGGGCATGGTGACCGCGGACCCGCTCGAATCGATCGGGGTGAAGACGTTGCAGCCGGACCGCCCGCGCCTCGGCGCCCTGGTGCGGGTCATCGCCGAAGAGCTGCCCCGCCGCCGCCCGGACGGGCTGGTGGTCGGCGGGCACCGCCTGGAGATCCGCGGCCACGCCGTCCTGGTCGACCAGCGGATGGTGGACCTGCCGCCGGCCCCGATGGCGGTCCTGCGCGCGCTCGCCGAGCAGCCCGGCCGGGTGATGTCGCGGGCCCAGCTGGTCCCGCGCCTGCCCAGCGGTGACGCAGCGTCAGAACATGCGGTCGAGATGGCCGTCACCCGGCTGCGCGCGGCCCTCGGCGACGGTCAGTGCGTCCAGACCGTCGTCAAGCGCGGCTACCGCTTGCGCGTCGAATGAGCACTCCTGTGCTCGTTGCCGTCGCGCACGGCAGCCGTAATCCGGCGGCCCAGGCGAACATCCGCGCACTGCTGGACGCGGTCCGCGCTGCCCGGCCCGGGTTGGACGTGCGCGAGGCGTACATCGAGCTCGCCTCCCCGCTGCTGCCCGAGGTGCTCGCGGACGTGCCGGGCGAGGTCGCGGTCGTCCCGCTGCTGCTCGGCAACGGCTACCACATTGCGCACGACGTCGCCGGGGCGGCGGCCTTCCACCGCCCGGGGGCCGGGGTCGCGCCGGCGCTCGGCCCCGACGACCTTCTGGTGGACGCTCTGGCCGACCGTCTGGCCGAAGCCGAGTACTGCCCGGTGTGCCCGCCGCCGACCAACCCGGTGGTGCTTGCGGTCGCCGGCTCGTCGGACCCGCGTTCGCATGCGGATGCCGACGCGGTCGCCGCTGTGCTGGCGGCCCGGCTCGGCCGGGAGGTCGTCGCCGCCTACAACAGCTCGACGACGCCGTCAGTCGTGGAGACCGTCGCCGCCCTCCGGGCCGCCGGCCATCACCGCGTCTCCGCCGCGACCTACCTACTCTCGCCCGGGCGCTTCGCGACCGAGATCAAGGCCTGCGGAGCTGACTTGGTGTCAGATCCGCTCGGCGTGCACCCGGCGCTGGTCGAGTTGGTGCTCCGCCGCTACGACGCGGCCCGGGCGAGCAGCCGGAGTCTGCAGCGGAGCACCGTCGCCGGCTGAGCCTCGATGGGCTCAGCCCATCGTGCGGGAGCCGTCCAGCGATTCGCGGATGATGTCGGCGTGGCCGGCGTGCTGCGCGGTCTCGGCGACGATGTGGGTCAGCGCGCGCCGCGCGGTCCAACGGGCGTTCGGCGGGAACCACGGCGCCTCGGGCAGCGGGTGCGAGGAGTTCAGGTCGACCTCGGCGAGCAGCGCGTCGGTGCGGGCGGCGACCTCGGCGTAGGTGGCCAGGACGCCTTCGAGGGTCTCGCCCGGCAGCAACCGGAACGAGTCCCCGTGCTCGGCGTACGAGTCCTCGGTCATCGCCATCGCGGCCGGGCCGTTCAGGATGAAGTCCACCCAGCCGCGCTCGCAGAAGGCCACGTGCTTGACCAGTCCGCCGACCGTCAGCGCGCTGACCGTGGTCCGGGTGGAGGCCTGCTCGTTGGTGAGTCCGTCGGCGGTGACCCGCAGGAAGAAGCGGTGCTTGGTCAGGAGGTCGAGCAGGTCCGCGCGCTCGATCGCGGCGGGGTCGTCGCCGGCGGCGCCGGTGGAGGTGCCGGCCGGGGTCAGGGCCTTGTAGTCCTCGATGGTGTTCATCTCGTTCCTCCGTGGGTCGTTCCTGCTGGTGAGAAGAACGCTACGCCGATTGCGGTCAGTTTCTGTCCGCAATTCTGGGAGACTTTGCGGCATGGCGAACACGAGCTCGCGGACCCTGCGGCTGCTGTCCCTGCTGCAGGCGCACCGGCACTGGCGGGGCAGCGACCTGGCCGAGCGGCTGAGCGTCTCCGAGCGCACGTTGCGCCGCGACGTCGACCGGCTGCGCGAGCTCGGCTACGACGTCGACGCCACTCCTGGCGTGGACGGCGGCTACCAACTGCGGGCCGGCACGGCGCTGCCGCCGCTCGTGGTCGACGACGAGGAGGCCGTGGCGCTGGCCGTCGGCATGCAGGCCGCGACCGACGGCGCGATCCCCGGCATCGAGGAGGCCTCGGTGCGGGCGCTGGGCAAGGTCGTGCAGGTGATGCCGCCACGGCTACGCCGTCGGGTCGACGCGCTGCGCGCGATGACCGTGCCGGCCACCTGGGGTTCGTCGGGCGGCGGGCCGGTGGTGAACACCGAGGCGCTGGTCGCGGTCGCCCAGGCCTGCCGCGACAGCGAACGGCTGCGATTCGACTACACCGCCCGCGCGGGCGAAGTCACCTCGCGTCACGTCGAGCCGCACCGCCTGGTCCGGCTCGGACGTCGTTGGTACCTGGCCGCCTGGGACCTCGACCGCACCGACTGGCGCAGCTTCCGCCTCGACCGGCTGCGCGAACCGCGCAGCACCGGCGCGCGGTTCGCGCCGCGAACACCACCGGGTGGGGACGCCGCCGAGTACGTGAAGTCCTCGATCGTCGGCCTGCGCGATCCGCACCAGGTCGTGGTCGACGTCCGTGCGCCCGCCGAGGCCGTCCGGGCGCGGATCGGCCGATGGGCGACGGTCACTGAAACCGGACCGGAGCGCTGCCGGGTGGAGATGGCAGCGGACCAACTCGAATGGCCGGCGATGGCCCTGGGCTCACTCGGCGCGGAGTTCACCGTCGTCGAACCCGCGGAGTTCCACGCGTACCTACGCGACTGGTCGCAGCGCTTCGCCCGTGCGACCGCCTGACGCATTCGGCAGCCCGTCCGTAGCCGTGTCGTCCCGTGTGCCCGGCGGAATCCTGGCCAGCAGGTAGAGCGGCGCGGGCAGGACGAGGAGCACCGCGGAGACTGCGAATCCGGCGACCAGACCCTGCCCGCTGGCCAGCGCACCGAGCGCCGGCGCGGCCGCCATCCCGCCGATCCGCGAGGTCAGGCTGTTGACGCTGACCATCGTCGCGCGGTGCGCGGCGGTGGTGTGCCGGTGCACCAGGCCGTAGTGCGCGACGTTGGCGGTGCCGTGCACGAGGTAGAAGCCGAGGTAGCCGAGTATCAGCCCGACCGGCCCGACGATGACGACCGCAAGGGCGACGCCGGCGCCCTGGGCAACGCGGGAGACGATCGCAGCGCGCACCCACGACCCGGTGCGCCGCGCCACCCACGGGCGGCCGCGGCACCGAGACCGCTGATGCTCCAGGCCACCGCCACTGTGACGGCGTAGGTGGCGACGCCGTCCTCGGTGTCCCCGACCAGGTCGACCATCCGCAGCCCGGACAGCACCTCGACGCCGGTCATGCCGGCGCCCCAGAGCATCTCGATCGCGGCCAGGGCGCACAACGCGCCGCTGACCCGCAGCAACGTCAGGGCCTCGCGGATGGTGCGGCCGG
>NZ_JACDFE010000205.1 GCF_013815995.1 Sporichthya sp. | reverse complement strand
TGGGCCGAGCACTGGAACACCGACCCGAAGCCCTTCATCTGGAAGGCGACCGCGGAGGAGATCATCGCCAAGGTCCGTCGCGGGCGTGAGGTCCTCAACCAGATCAATTCGCAGACGGACCACTAGGGCGTTCTGATGGCAGGCCCGCCTGAGTTGCACGGGCGAATCGTGCGGCTGCGCCCGGTGGATCGTGCGGACGTGGCGGCGCTGGCCGAGATCCGGCTGCAGCCCGAGGTGCGCCGGCACTGGCGTGGGTCCGACGACATGGAGTCCGAGGTGGTCTCCGACCTCGCCGAGCCGGACTCCACGCCCTACGTGATCGAGGTCGACGGTGCCGTCGCCGGCTGGATCCAGTGGGCGGAGGAGACCGAGCCGGACTACCGGCACGCCTCGATGGACATCTACGTTTCCGCGGCGCTGCACGGTCGAGGCGTCGGCACGGATGCGGTGCGCACCCTGGCCCGGCACCTGATCGTCGATCACTGCCACCACCGCCTCACCATCGACCCGGCGGCGGACAATGCGGCCGCGATCGCCTGTTACGCCAAGGTCGGATTTCAGCGGGTCGGGATCACCCGCCAATCCGAGCGCGGGCTGGACGGTTCCTGGCACGACGGCCTGCTGATGGATCTCCTCGCAGAGGACTTCCTCGACTCCTGACCGTGGTCCGTATCGCCGCCGCTCCCAGTGCACCTCTAAGGTGAGCCAACCCTTAGTTAGGAGCCCTAAGTCAAGCGAGCATGGATCGGCGCCCTGGTTCTCGGACACGAACACCTCGAGCGCCGACGTCAAGGGAGATGACGCCGTGCTGGGGCGCCTGACGCTTTCAGACTGACCGGACTGGCAGCCTGGTGCCATGCACCTGATGCGTTGGCGCCAGGCGGCCGGAACGACGGCGGCGGGGACCGCACTCGCGTGCCTGGCCGCGTTACCGATTGCCGTCCCCGTGCACGCCACGGTCACCAAGGACTCGACGCTCACCCTGACCGTGGACGGCCGGGTCCGGACCGCGCGGGTGCATCTGCCGAACCCCATGCCGGACGTGCGGAAGGTCCCGCTGGTGCTGTCCTTCCACGGATTGCTCGGCAGCGGCGACGGCCAGCAGGCGCTGTCGCAGTTCAACCACGTCTCCAACGAGAACGGGTTCATCGCCGTCTACCCCGAGGGGTACCAGCGCAGCTGGAACGACGGCCGCCGGGACACCCCATCGAATCGCGATGGCGTGAAGGACGTGAAGTTCGTCCGAGCCCTTCTCGACCAACTGGCGAAGCAGTATCCGGTCGACTCCGGCCGGGTGTTCGCGCTCGGGATGTCGAACGGCGGCTTCTTCGCCCAGCGTCTCGGCTGCGTGATGGGCTCACGGTTCGCGGCCATCGCGACCGTGGCCTCCGTGATGCCCAAGACCTCGGCCAAGCGCTGCAAGCCCGCAGAGCCGCTCTCGGTCCTGATGATCATGGGCACCGCCGATCCCCTCGTCCCCTACCGCGGCGGCCGGTTCGGCCGCGCGACCCTGCTCTCGGCGAAGTCCTCGGCCAAGCTCTGGCGCGAGCGGGCGCGATGCAAAGAGCCGACCGAGTCAGCCCTGCCCGACACCGCTCAGGACGGCACCACGACCCGGGTTCTCGTGGCCAACAAGTGCAAGGCCGGCGCGGCCGTGAAGTTGTACACGGTCGACGGCGGCGGGCACACCTGGCCGGGCGGCCTGCAGTACCTACCTGAAGCCACGATCGGGCGCACCAGCCGGGACTTCGACGCCAGTCGCACCATCTGGACGTTCTTCGCCGGCCACGCGCGCTGAGGACTACCCGCGCTTCTTGAGGGGCCGAGAGGGATAGCCGGTGTCGAAGTGCTGGTAGTCCGGGGTCTTGATGTCCTGCCAGATCCAGCCCTCGCGGATGAACAGCCGCCAGACCGGCCCGCCCTCCAGGATCTTGCCCGGGCCTGCCGTGCGCTTGCGGTACCTGGCGGACGGTTCCCAGACGTGGGTACGCGGGTTGAGCCAGGGGTTCTGGATCGGGTTGATGTCGATCGCGCGACCGTTCGCATGCGGTGACTTCATCGACGGCGAGTTGGCCTCACTCGGCCGGCGGCAGTTGTAGGCCGAGGTGTTGTTCGCCGCCATGCTGCGGTCGTCGCTACCGTTGAAGTGCTCAACCGGGGTCATCCGGTGGATCGGGAAACGCTTGTCGAACAGCTTGGTGAAGACCCGGCTCACGGACTCGACCACGTCACCGCGCACGACGATCGCGCCGCGCTTGACCTCGCCGTCGAAGTTCACGTGGTTGATCTCCAGGCGGCGCAGGTTCTTGCGCTTCACCGGGCAGGTCGGGCCGGCCATGCCGACCTCGACCATCCGCGCCCACTCGGCCTTGGTCAGCTTCCGCACGACCGGATCGGCCGACTCGTCGGCCGCGACCGCCGGCGCCGCGGGGGCAACCTGGATGTCGGCGCCCTGACCGCACCCGGCCACCAACGCCCCGGCGAGGACGAAGGCACCCGCTGCGGTCCGCATCCAACGAGGGTAAGAGACTTTCCCCATGAGCGACCTCACTCACAGCGAATCGATCCTCATCGCCGCGAGCCCGGAGGCGGTCTACGACCTGGTCTCCGACATCACCCGGACCGGCGAGTGGAGCCCGGTCTGCCAGGAGTGCTGGTGGGACTCCGGCGCCACCGGCGCCGTGGGTGACCTGTTCACCGGACGCAACGTGCTCCCCGACCGGACCTGGGAGACCCGCTGCACGGTGTTCGCCGCCGACCTCGGCCGGGAGTTCGGCTGGCTGGTCGGCGACTCCCTGGTGCGCTGGCTGTACTCGATGGAGGCGGAGGGCGAGGGCACCCGGCTGACCGAGGCGTGGGAGTTCCTGCCGAACGGGATCGCCCTGTTCCACGACCGGTACGGCGAGGACGCCGAGACCCAGATCGCCAACCGGACCGAGCTCGCGCACCGCGGCATCGCGGAGACTTTGGCCGCCATGAAGCGGATTGCCGAGAGCCGCTGAGCCGCTGAGCCGCTAGACTCTCCCCCTGACCGCTCCACGGGGGCGGCCAGCGCGGGTGTAGTTCAATGGTAGAACATCAGCTTCCCAAGCTGACAGTGCGGGTTCGATTCCCGCTACCCGCTCCCCCGCGAAAACAGGCTCTGACCTGCAAAGTCACTCGCGCCCCCTCCTCCCGGGATTGTCCGTGCGAGACCGCCGTGGGCCCTTAGAGGCCGTCCTTTAGCCCACGTACAGCCCGCGTCCAGCTGCGTCCCGCGGCGCGAAGTTGCCCGGCATGATCACACGCGTGCCTTATGACGTGGCGGTCTGGAAGCAAGCCGGCTCACTCTCGGACGAGGCCGCAACCGAGGAGTTCGAGCGCCGGGTAGAGGAAGCCGAGGGCCGCTACGAGGACGGCCTGCGGGAACGTGTCCATCGTGGTCCACGGCTATCCGTCGCGATCCGCCACAATCGGGTGCCGGTTGTGACATCGGTGTGACATCGACTGACGGTCAGCGCTCTATCGGGAGCGTTCTGATCGTCGAGGAGGAACCTCACGCGCCCAGGTGCAGCGGGAGTTCGCGGTCGCGCACCGCTTCTGCTGCGTACTGCAGGGCTTCGCGGACGTCGGCGGCCTCAAGGTCCGGGTAATCGGCGAGGATCTCCTCGACCGACATCCCCTCGGCGACCATCCCGACCACCGTGGCGACCGGGATGCGTTTGCCCCTGATGCACGGGACGCCGCCCATCTTGTCCGGCTCCGCGGTGATCCGCTCGAAGTTCATGGCCCAAGGCTACGCCGGGGTGCCGCATGCGGCCGGCAGCGCGCGAACCGCCGAGGGTCGACTAGCGCTAGGAGGAACGGAAGCTGAGCCGAATGACGAGCGCCCGGTTCCCTTGGATCGAAAGCGCCGGGCCTTCCCGCAGCCTCAACCGGCAGAGAATTGCGAGACAATCGCACTGGGTCGGGCGGAGGGGTTTCACCACGGCGATCGCCGGTTGATCCAACGTAGTGCGGGCCCGATGACGGGCCGGTTGTGGAGCCCGGTGGACGTGGCGGCATCCCGGATGCGGTTCGCGGTGGCGTGCAACTGGCGGACGACGGGCGGCGAATCCTCGTGGGCCCGGGCGCGCTGTCGCAGATTCGTGACGCACTCGAGGCAGACCGCGGCTTCGGGGCGGGCATCAAGGCGAAGCAGCCGTGTCTCAGGTTTCCGGTTGCCGCAGCACCAACACGAAGGCCGGCCGTCGGGGGCGTCGGTGTCCGCAGTAGACCGCGAGATCACGAGATGCCCCCCTCGACGCCGCCCCGGCCGATCGTGGTCGGCGGGAGCGGCCTGCCAGGTGTCCCGGCGCTGGGAACGGTGAGCCGATCGCGGCCGACGAGGATCGTGCAAATGTCTGCCTCGACGCACGCATCGGGATCGATCCCGGCGGCCCGATGGGCCAGCCGGCGCAGCCTCGTGCGTGTGGCGGTGAGCTCGGTGAGCCGGCGCTCGACCTGATCGAGATGCTCGGCGATGAGGGTGGAGACCTCGGAGCACGGCGCTTGGCCGTTGTCCCGCACGCTGAGGATGCGCCCGATGTCGGCGAGGGTCATCCCGGCGCCCTGAGCGTCGCGGATGAAGCGCAGCCGCTGGATGGCCTCGGCCGGGTAGTCGCGGTAACCGCCGCTGGTGCGCGGTGGTGGTGGGATCAGGCCCCGCTGTTCGTAGAAGCGGATGGTCTTGGCGCTGACATCGGACGCTTCCGCGAGGCTGCCGATCTGCATGTCTGCCAGCGTAGGTCTTGACCTTCCAGTGTGCTGGAACTCGTACGGTCCCCGCATGCTGCTCACCGTGCTGTCCGTGCCCGGATGCCCGAACGCTCCAGGCCTGGTCGACCTCCTGCGCGCCCGCATCGACGACCGAACCGACGACCTTGCCGTGATCGTGGTTGCCGACGATGAGCGCGCCCGTAGCTGGGGCATGACCGGTTCACCGACCCTGTTGGTCGACGGCTCTGATCCCTTCGCCGCGGCCGGTACCGATCCTTCGATCTCATGCCGCCTCTACCGCAGTACGGACGGCACCGTCGGGGGCGCGCCATCCGTCGCTGACCTGGAGGCGATCCTCAACACCGCCCATACCGCCGACAAGCGATCCAGCGGTGGGTGGAGCGACGCGGTGGGCCGGGCGGGTCAGGGTCGCCGCGCGCCGGTTGAACGCGGCCTGCGTGCCGTGCAGACGGCAGCGATTCGCGCTATCGCCGGCTCGGGGAATCCGCCTGGCGTGTCCGAGCTTGACCAGATCGCCGAGGTCTTCGGTCGCCGCGGCGCCGACGCGCTGCGCGAACTGGCGGCCGAGGACTATCTGACCCTTGATGCCGTCGGCCGGCTGCGGGCGGTGTATCCGTTCTCCACGGTTGCGTCCCGACATCGGGTACGGATCGAGGGCGGACCCGATGTCTGGGCGATGTGCGCGATCGACGCCCTCGGCGTCGCATCCATGCTCAACCGCACCGTGATCATCACCACGACCGATCCGATCACCGCCGACCCGATCAGCGTCCGGGCCACGCCGGATGACGCGTCGAGCAACCCGCCGGGCACCGTGGTGTTCGCCGGAAGCCGCTCCTGTGACGGTCCCGCCGAGCAGATCTGCTGCGACGCGATCAACTTCTTCGGCTCCCGCCACAGCGCAACACGTTGGGCCGCCCGGCATCCGGATGTCCGCGGAGAGGTCATGGATTTGGGCGACGCTGCCCTAGCCGGTCAAGCAATCTTTGGGCGCCTGCTCAAGGACTAAAGGGCTCAGTGGCCGAGCGGAGCTTGACCCTTGATCAAGTAGACCCGGATCCGGCCCGCCGTTCGGAGATACGAGCATCCGGCAGGGCCCCGCCGGATAACCGGGCAGGTTGCGGAGAGCCGTCGAGGTGGATCAGTGTGCTCCGACGCCACCCTTGAATCACCTGACGGACCATCATGGACGACCGCGGTCCCTGCCGGACCGGGGCGGGCGCGGCCGTAGCCGCGCTAAGCTGACGGAACGTCAGCACAACCGGCGAACGAGCTTTAGGAGACCTGGGCCGAGCGGTATCTGACGGACACTCATGGAAATGCAAGTGCGCGCGGACTCCATGGACTCCATTTGCGTGACTCGCCTCAGAATTCGTATGTCGACGACCGCTCTGGGTGCGGACCTCCATCCCCAGGCGTCCGCCGATCGCGCCCACCGCCCGGGTGATGTCGGCGATCCCGCCCTCGCTGCGCCGGACGTAGTCGAGGTCCTCGCTGTAGCGCAGCGGCTCGGCCAAGCGGAGCTTGTGCAGGCAGGTGCCACCACGAAACACCAACTCTCCGCCGAGGTAGGAGTCGTTCGCAACCTCGACGATCAACTGCGAGGGGAGCAGGTCCTGCTCGATCTGCTCCTCGGTCGGCCAGCGGGCGCGGCTGCCCCATGCGGTGATGGCGGGTCGGGGGATCATGACTCCGCGTCGGGGTACTCGTTGACGATCACGTTCCACCGTTCGTCGCGGTGACCAGCGCGCGGCGCGGACGGGTTGCGGATCACCGGTGCCGCGCGCTCTGCCGTCCAGGCACCGAGTCCCTGCAGCCAGGTGGATCAGTTCGGCTGCACCGCTGCGGGCAGCCGCATCCAGCGGGGTCAACGGCTCCCCGCCGGGCAACCAATCCAGGACGGCAGCGCGATCGAGTAGGTCGGCCGCGACGTCTGCGCCGAAGAACATCGTGAGCTGATCGTGCAGCCCCCCGCCACGTCCCGCCCGCGGATCCTCCGTGCTGAGCGTTCTCATATCGCCTTTCCTGCGAGCGCTACCGGTGACGTTGGCGCGACAGGATCCGCCAATCGGCCGGGTGCTGATGAGCGACTGTCTCGAACGCGACGGCATCCCCGAGCGACGCCGCAGCGCCGCGGACCGTCAGCCCTACCAAGCTGGCGCACGTCGTCCCAATTGCGGCGATCATCCTTCCTTGCCAGAACCGCCGCCGCCGGCATCGGGGTGCCGCCGTGGAGGTCGCAAGCTTGCGGCCCGTGGGGCGCTGGAGAAGCTCCGCCGGGTTGACCGGATGCTGGAAGCTTGTTCCGGACGTCAACCTGCGCCGGATCCGAGTGGTGAGTCCGCGGCGGGTTCGCGCGGTGCTGCCCGCGACCATTGAGCTGATATACCGTCAGATCCCCATCGAGGGCCGGGACGACATCGAGGGGCGGAACGCGTGAAGCCCGTCAGCAATGCCGCGTGGCCAGGATCAGTTCATCCGGGCGGCGAGCAGGCACAGGTCGTCGGTGAGGGCGCCGGTGGTGTAGTCGGCGGCCAACGCGCTCAGGGCGGCGATGGCTTCGGCGGGCGTTGGCCCGCGGAGCCCGGCGAGGGCGCGGGTGACCGCGTCGATGCCGAGCAGGCTTCCTTCGCGACGTGCTTCGGTGAGGCCGTCGGTGTAGAGCAGGATCCCGGTGCCTGCCGGTGCCAGGCGCGATCCCTCGAGGCAGCCGAGGTCGGTGTCGATGCCCAGCGGGATTCCCTGCCGGGTTGCGGTGAGTTCGACTCCGCCGTCGAGCCACAGGGCCGGTGGGTGCCCGGCGTAGGCCCACCGCAGGCGCCGCTGGGAGGGCAGATAGGTCAGGCACGCGGCGGTGATGAACTCGCTACCGGTCCCGGCCCGCTCGATCAGCGCGGTGTTCACCCAGTTCAGCAGCTGGGTTGGGTCATCGGAGAACGGGGCGATGGCGAGGAACGCGGTGCGCACGAAGGTGGCCCGACGAGCGGCGTGCAACCCGTGGCCGACCACGTCGCCGACGACCAGCACGGAGCCACCGTCGGGCCCTTCGGCGACCAGGTAGAAGTCGCCGCTGACGCGCTCGGCGGCCGGCAGGAACGCGGCGCTGAGGTCCAGGCCGGGGCGGGTCGGCAGGTGTGGGGGTGTCAGGGCCTGCTGGATCGCACGGAGGTCTTGGAGTTCGTCTTCGGCGCAGTCAAGGCGCGCGTGCAGCGCGGCGAGGTCGTCGTCGTGGATGCTCGCCTCGCGACGCAGGCGGGCGATCAGCCCGTGGGTGTCCAGGCCGGTGAGTTCGTCGCGGTAGGCGCGTTGCACTTCGCTGCGCCAGCGACGGCGATCATGGGCGGCGCGGTCACGGTCCTCAGCGGCCCGGGCGCGGTCGGTGGCGGCGCGGGCGCGGTC
>NZ_JACDFE010000362.1 GCF_013815995.1 Sporichthya sp. | reverse complement strand
GGCCGGGCGTGCTCGCGGCCGCGCACGCCGGGCGGGTGGCGCTGGCCAACGCCCCGGGCAACGGGGTGGCCGACGACAAGGCGGTCTACGCGTTCGTGCCGGATCTGGTGCGTTACTACCTCGACGAGGAACCGCTCGTCCCGGGCGTGCCGACCTACCTGTGCGGCGTCCCCGCCCAGCGCGAGCAGGTCATGGACCGGCTGGCCGACCTGGTGCTCAAACCGGTCGACGGCTTCGGTGGGCACGGCGTGTTCATCGGCCCGCAGGCCACCCCCGCGGAGATCGACGCGGTCCGCCGCCAGGTGCTCGTCGCGCCGCAACGCTGGGTCGCGCAGGAGTTCGTCGCGCTGTCCACCCACCCGGTCGTCGAGGCCGACCGGCTGGCACCCCGGCACGTGGACCTGCGGGCGTTCGTGCTGCTCTCCCCTGACGGCGGGGTTGTGGCACCCGCGGCTCTGACCCGGGTCGCCCCCGAGGGCAGCGTGGTCGTGAACTCCTCGCGCGGGGGTGGCGCCAAGGACACCTGGTTGCTCGGGGCCGGCCAGCCGGCGCCCGAGTCGGCGCAGGACGGACAAGGAGGACGCCGTGTGCGGACTGGCCGGTGAGCTCCGCTTCGACGGGGCACGCCCCGACCAAGAGGCGGTCGCGCGCATGGCGGACCGGCTCGCCCCGCGCGGGCCGGACGCCGCCGGGTCCTGGGCAGACCACCGGCTGGCGGTGGCGCACCGTCGGCTGAAGATCGTCGACCTGTCTGAGGCGGGCGCGCAGCCGATGACCGACGAGCAGCACCGCACCGTGATCGTGTTCAACGGCTGCATCTACAACCACGACGACCTGCGGGCGGAGCTGGCGCGGTGCGGGCACCGATTCGTCTCCCGCTCGGACACCGAGGTGATCGCAAAGGCCTACTCGGAGTGGGGCATCGGCTGCGTGGACCGCTTCTACGGCATGTTCGCCTTCGCCCTCTACGAGCTGGACTCCGGCCGCCTGGTCCTCGGCCGGGACCGGCTCGGCATCAAGCCGTTGTACCTCGCGCAGGACGGGCAGCGGCTGAGGTTCGCCTCCACGCTGCCGGCGCTGCTGGCCGGTGGCGACGTGGACCGCTCGATCGACCGGGTCGCGCTGCACCACTACATGTCCTGGCACTCGGTGGTGCCGGCGCCGCGGACGATCCTCGCCGGCGTGCGCAAGCTGCCGCCCGCGACGGTGCGGGTCGTCGAGGCGGACGGCAGCAGCACCGACCACCGGTACTGGGACCCGCCGGCAGCGCGCCCGGCCGACGGCCCGAGCACGCCCGAACAGTGGCAGGACGCGGCGTTGGACACGCTGCGGGCCGCGGTCCGTCGACGGATGGTCGGCGACGTGCCGGTCGGGGTGCTCCTCTCCGGCGGCCTGGACTCCAGCCTGATCGTCGCCTTGCTCGCCGAGTCCGGGCAGACCGACCTGAAGACCTTCAGCATCGGCTTCGAGGGCAGCGCCGGGGAAAGCGGCGACGAGTTCGGGTACTCCGACCTGGTGGCGCGCAAGTTCGCCACCGACCACCACCAGATCCGGATCGCGACCCCGGACCTGCTGCCGGCGGTGGAGCGCGCGGTCGCGGCGATGAGCGAACCGATGGTCAGCCACGACTGCGTCGCGTTCCACCTGCTCTCCGAGCAGGTGTCCCAGCACGTGAAGGTGGTCCAGTCCGGGCAGGGCGCCGATGAGATCTTCGCGGGCTACGACTGGTACCCGCCGCTGGCCGACGTGCCGCGCGAGCAGGCCGTCGAGGCCTACGCGAAGGTGTTCTTCGACCGCAGCCACGCGGGGATGGCCGACTTGCTCGCGCCGGCGTGGCAGCAGGAGGCCGACGTCAGCCTCGCGTTCGTGCGCGAGCACTTCGCCGCGCCCGGTGCCACGCAAACCCTCGACGCGGCACTGCGCCTCGACGCGCGGATCATGCTCGTCGACGACCCGGTCAAACGCGTGGACAACATGACGATGGCGTTCGGGCTGGAGGCCCGGGTGCCGTTCCTGGACCAAGACTTGGTCGAGCTCGCGGCGCAGTGCCCGCCGGACCTGAAGCTGGCCGAGGGCGGCAAGGGCCTGCTCAAGCGCGCCGCCCGCGGCATCGTGCCCAACGAGGTGATCGACCGACCCAAGGGCTATTTCCCGGTGCCCGGGGTGCGTCACCTCTCCGGTCCGCTGCTGGAGCGGGTCCACGACGCGCTCACCTGCGCGGAGGCCCGCGACCGCGGGCTGTTCCGGCCCGACGCGGTCGCCCGCCTGCTCGCCGACCCGAACACGGAGCGCACCACGTTGGGCTCCAACGTCACTTGGCAGCTGGGTCTGCTGGAGTTGTGGCTACAGGACGTCCTGGCGTGAACGAGCGCAGCGAGCGAACCAGTGGGCACAGCACCGTCGGGAACGGCGAGACCGAGCGCAGCGAGGTTAAGTCGTGACCGCTCATGTCAACGCGGTCCCCGGCGATGCCTACGCGACGTGGGCTCCGACCTTCGGCCCGGACGGTCACTGCGTCGCGTGCATCTCCGACCGGGGCGGCGAGCCGCAGGTGTGGCTGCCGACCGAGGGCGAGGCGCCCTGGCAACTCCTGCCTGCACCGCTGCACCGCGTGGTCGGCGTCGCGGCGGACCCGACCGCGACGTGGCTGGGCGTCGTCACCGAGTCGGACGCCTCGTCGTGCCACCAGCTCTGGGTCGTCCAGCCCGACGGCGGCGGGCTGCGG
>NZ_JACDFE010000204.1 GCF_013815995.1 Sporichthya sp. | reverse complement strand
GCGGCCAGCGGCGCAGCGCGTCGGCGTACTCGCGGTCGGGGATCCAGATCAGCCCGACGCGCGCATCGAGGTCACGGGCCGGCGGCTCGATCGGCGGCCCGGCCGATCCGGCACGGCCACGATCGGCCGGTGTGAAGGACTCGGCCCGCTCCTGCAGCTCGTCCGCGGGTAGCCCGAGCGCGAGCAGGCACCGGTGCCGCAGCTCACTCATCTGCCCGAGCAGCCGGTCCGGGTCACCGGCGGCCAGCGCCAGCCTGACTCCCTGGTCGATCCAGGCCAGCGCGTCGTCCCACTCGCCCCCGTCGGCTTTCTCGAAGGCGACGTTCTGGTGCAGCCACCAATCGTTCGGGGCCTCGGCGAGCAGGGCGGCCCAGATCTTCTCCGCCTCCTCCCGCCGGCCGGCGCGGTAGTTGATCTCGCCGAGCACGGTCCGCGGGTCCGGCGTGCCCCGCAACCCGGCCTCGATCGCCTCGCCGACCGCGGCCAGCGCGTCGTCGGTGCGGCCCAGCCGTTCGTAGGCCCGGCCCAGGTCTTCGAGGATCTCCGGCAGCCAGTACTGCTCGGCGACGGCCGGGTAGTCCCGGCACAGCTGCGCGAGTTCGGTCCGCAGGTCCGCCTCGGCCTGCGGATCCGGCCGGCCGCGCAGGTCGTCGCTGATCCGGTCGGCCTGCTGCAGTGCCACCGCCGGGTCCACGCCAGCATTCTGCCCCAGCCGAAATCCCTGCGCGCGGTGTCGGTGGCGGGAGCAGACATTACTTCGTCCCGAGAGATAGGATAGGTACGTTCTAAGGAGCTTTCATGGGCAGAGTGCGAGTGTCGCCCCGCCGCGGGGCGGCCGACGCTGCGGCGGTGCTCGGCCAACAGATCAAGGCAGCCCGGGTGGCGCGCCCGTGGACCGCCACCGAGCTGGCCGCGCGCATCGGGGTGGATCGCCGCACCGTGGCCGCGATCGAAGCCGGCGATCCGGCGGTGTCCATCGGCAACGTCTTCAATGCCGCCGACGTCCTCGGCATCGCGTTGTTCGGCACCGAGGACCGGGCCGAGCTCGCGCGCCTGCGCCGCGAGGGCCGCGACCGGCTCGCGTTGCTGCCCACCCGGGTGAGCAAGCCGCGGTCGAAGATCGAACCCGACGATGACTTCTGAGCCGGGCCGGGCCGGCCGGGTCTTCGTGTGGACCTGGCTCCACGGCCAGGGCGAGCCGGTCGTCGCCGGGGCGGTGGACCGGGTGGGGGCGGACCGGTTCGACTTCACCTACGCCCGGTCCTATTGGGAGAACGTGAACGCGATCAGCCTCTACGCCCCCGAGCTACCGCTGCGCCGCGGCGCCCAGGAGCCGCCGGCCGGCCTGAGGATCGCCGGCGCCCTGAACGACGCCACCCCGGACTCCTGGGGCGAGCGGGTCATCGCCAACCGCCTGGGGTCCACCGAGGGCGAGCTCGGCCTCGAGACCGCGATGCTGGAGTCCGGGTCGAACCGGTTCGGTGCCTTGGACTTCCAGTCCAGCGCCGAGTCCTACCGGCCGCGCCAGGACACTGCCGGCCTGGACGAGCTGTACGACGCCGCGGAAATGGTGCTCGCCGGGGAGCCGCTGACCCCCGCCCTCGGCGACGCCCTCCTGCACGGGACCGCGATCGGCGGGGCGCACCCGAAGGTCCTCATCACCGACGACGCAGGCACCGAGTACATCGCCAAGCTGTCGGTTTCCACCGACGTGCACCCGGTGATCCGGGCCGAGGCGGTCGGGATCGAGCTGGCGCGGCGCTGCGGGCTCGACGTTCCGGGCGCGCGCCTGACCACCTCGCTGGGCCGGGACGTGCTGCTGATTCAACGCTTCGATCGGCTGCCGGGCGGTCGGCGCCGCCACGTCGTCTCGGGGCTGACCATTCTCGGTCTCGACGCGCTGCTGGGCGCGCGTTACGGCTCCTACCCGGACCTGCTCGACGTGCTGCGCGAGTACGCGCTCGCCCCGCACGAAGTCGGTCGCCAGCTCTTCGAACGGGTCGTGTTCAACGTCGCGATCGGGAACAACGACGACCACGCGCGCAACCACGCGGCGTTCTGGGACGGGCACGGGCTCGCCCTGACGCCGGCGTTCGACCTCACCCCGCAGGTCCGTTCGACCGACCCGTCAGCCCAGGCCATGGCCATCGGGCGTGACGGCAGCCGGACGAGCCAGTTCTCCGTGTGTGTTGCGGCCGCCGCGGACTATGGACTGTCCCGACCCGCGGCGAAGGAGATCGTCGACCACATCGTGTCCACGATCGAAACGCAGTGGTCCGAGGCCGCCGATGCGACCGGCCTGAGCTCGGCCGGCCGCAACGCCCTGTGGCGGCGGTCCATCCTCAACCGGTCGACGTTTTACGACTGATCAACTGGTCCGTCACGTCCAGCGGGCCGCTTGCTGCCCGAGCCGGGTCCGCAATTTGACCGCGGCGCGGCGGGCCCGCTTGGCGATTGCCTTGTCCGGCAGCCGCGCTCCCAGGACGTCGAGAATCTCACCGAGCCGCGGGTGGTCCACGCGCCAGATCTCGTCGAGCAGCTCCGCGCGTTCCGGGGCAGACTCGAGGCCGAAGGCGGCGACCAACTCCTGCTCACCGCCCACGTCGAGACTCAAGGCCAGGATGTCGAGCAGGGCCCCCTGCATCCGCTCCGGACTCACCTCGGCGGGATCGATCGCACCCCGGTCGAGCAGCCAGGTCAGGGCCGTTCCGTCGGCCGGTCCGCCGAGCAACGCCCGCACCGCCTCGACGGCGTGCGCCGGCACGGCCTCCTCGACCGCGCCGATCTCCCCCATCACGGGCAACGGTCCCTGGCCGGCGGCAGCCAGCGCCATCAGCAGGTCCCGGGCGGCCTCGGCAGGATCTGACGCAGCGTCAAGCCACTGCTCCAGGTCCTGCAGCCAGTCGTCGGGATGACCCACCATGGCGAGACCGGCCAGGTCCGCGGCACTGGCCCCGACCGGGTCGGGACGCAGGGGCACGTCGATGCCGATGGTGCGCACCAGGTCAGCAGCCGGTCCCACGCCGGCGGCGCTCAGGAACACCAGCCAGTGCTCGCCGTCGCACTCCTCACACGGTTCCTCGTCCGGTACGACGTCGATCAGCCCGAGGTCGTCGAGTTCGTCGAGGATGCGGCCCACCCAGGTGGGCATCAGGTGCTCGACGAGGTCCGCGGAACCCGGCATGCGGTCGACGATGAATCGCTCGAGCAGGTCGAGCACCTCGTCGTCCGCGACCCCGTCGGGGCCCGCGTGCAGGAGGCCCGCAAGCAGCATGACCCGGCCCTCGGCCAGCGCCGAGTGCACCCGTTGCATAAGCCCGCCACCGCCCGGTTGCGGGGCGAGCGCGGCCTCGACGATGCGTTCGTGGGCGGCGAGGTCATCGAGCTTGTCGAAGCGGGCGACCGCCACCAGCTTCCCCTGGTGCCGGCGGACCGCGCCGGCGGCCAGGGCGAGCCGGAACACCCGGTCGAGTCCGGGCAGGTCACCGGCCGAGCGCATCCCCTCCGTTTCGTCGCCGATGTCCAGCGCCGCCACCAGGGCCCGCGCGTCGGCCAGGCGCAGGTTGCCGGTGCCGGTCAGCGCGACTCCGGGCCCGGCGCAGAACTCGGCCAGTCCGCGCACCTGCGCCAGCACCGGTGTCGCACGGACGGCCTCGAGGCGCTCGTGCTGGTCGGGCAGGCGGACAGGGGCGACTGCGGTGGGCACACCCGCGGCCTGCCGGTGCACGCGATCGAGGATCGCCCCCACCGTGTCCGGATCGAGGCCGTTCACCCGCTCGGTCAACGCCGCCAGGTCAACCCCGTCGAGGTCGCGGCCGGCGTCGAGCCCGCCGGCCCCGGCGAACAGGCTCTTGGCCATGCCGAAGTTGTCCGGGTTGGCCATCGCGGCGAGGAAGGCGCCCTGGTTGCGCTCGCACCAGGCACGGATCGTCGAGGGGCGGTCGGACGCCGGATCGAGCCGGCCCGTGTGCGCGAGGAACTCGACGAAGGCAGCCACGCTGCCCGGCATGCCGGCGCACAGGTCGGCGGGGGCAGACAACTTGCGCGGACACCAGTGCAGGAGGAACTCGGCCAGGTGCCCGACCGTCCACACGTCGAGCGCGCCGTCGTCGTACTGGTAGCGCCAGTCGAGCAGCAGTTCCGCGTCGCTGCGGTCCGCGGGCGCAGCGCCGGGCGCCGACCATCGGTCGAACTCCGCGACCAACGCCTCCGCTGCGCGCCGGAACTCGCGGTCCTCGTCGGGACCGAACCGCATCTGACCGCCGCCCGCGTTCGGCCCGACCGCCCTGAGGCGAGGCTTGGCGGGGCGATTCGACATGTCGTCCTCCTCGCGGTCGGGCGACCCCGACGGGCGGAGCCGGGCACCGGTCGCGTCCATTCTGGCGGGGCCGGCCGGCGAAGATGTCAGCGGCGGTGACGATCAGTGTCCCGGTGGTACCGCACAGCTGCCCCGTGACTGCGCTGCGCGTCCAACGGGGCGCCGGTTATCCACAAGCCCGGAGGGGCCGCAACCCACGCGACCCCAGGCAGGGTTACCCGCCTGGACACGACACGGGGGTCACCATGATCGAGCGCACAGTCGGCAGCTTCGAAGAACTGGCCGGGCCGATGGGTCCGGCGCCGCGGCCACTGACGGCACGTCAGATGCGAAAGGTGCGGGCCCTGGCGCGTACCGCACTGGCCGAACACGGCATCGAGGCCGCCATCCACGCGGACCACCTGAGCACCACCGACGGCCGCACCTTCGGCCTGGAGAACCTCGCCTCCAAGTGCCACACCAGCGGGCCGAGCGAGGACCGCTGGAACGAGGTGGCGAGGGCCCACATCGACGCCCTGCTCACGAGCTTTCCCGAGGCTCCGGGCGCGGTGCCGGCCGGGGAGTTGAGGACCAACACCTACCTGCGGCTGCAGGTCGAGGCCGCACTACCGGTCGACTGGGACGACAGCTACCGCTACGTCCGTCGGCTCGGCGGCGGACTGATCGAGTTGCTCGCGCATCGGGACGGCGACACGGTGCGTTGGCTGCGCGACGAAGACCTCGAGCCCTTCGGCGCCGACCGACTGCGCGAGGTCGGGCGGGCCAATGTGCTCCGTGTCGAACCCGAGGAGCACATCGTCTTCGACAACGCGGGCGTGCGCTTCCACATGGTCCGCAGCACCTCCGGTTTCGTGGCGAGCAAGCTGCTCGTCCTGCCGGCCCTGCTCACCGAGGTCTTGGGGCGCGGTGGGCCGTGGCCCGACGGCGTGATCGTCGCGGTGCCGTCGCGGTACGAGATCGCGCTCGCCCCGGTCGAGCCCAGAATCCTGGAGGCCAACGCCGGGTTGTGGTCCTACGCGGCCTGGGGCTTCGGGCACCGCCCCGGCCCGCTGAGTCCCCACCTGTATTGGTGGCGCGACGGCGCAATCACCCAACTCAGCTACTTCGAGCCGAGCGGCCGAGGTCGGCTCCACCGCAATCCGGAGTTCGAGGCCGCCGTCGACCGCCTGACTCCGGGCGGTTTCCCGCGCGCAGCGTGACGCTCCCGACTCTTCCTCCCGGAGCGGGACCGGCAGGAATCTTCCTCGACCGGAAGAAGGGAAGAATGCATTCTTTCTTCATGGCGCTGAACATCAAGGATCCGACGACGGACCGGCTGGTCCGCGAGTTGGCCGCCGCCACCGGCGAATCGATCACGGTGGCCACGCGCGTGGCGATCGAGGAGCGGTTGATGCGGGTTCGTCTGCGGAATGCGGCGGCAGCGCACTCGGGCGTCCTGAGCGAGATCGTCCGGCGTGGGCGGGCGCGGGCCGGCCTGGACATCCGCAGCGAGGACGAGATCCTCGGCTACGGGCCCGACGGCCTGCCCGCCTGAAGTCGCCATGGTTATCGACACGTCGGCCGTCGTCGCGGTGGTGCGCGGCGAAGACGACGCCGAGCGTTACGCGCATGCCCTGGAGCGCAGCACCGAATCCTGGACGTCCGCAGCCAACGTCGTCGAGCCGACCGTCGTGGTGGAGGCGCGCTAAGGCCCAGAAGCCGTCCGCGATCTCCAGCTCCTGCTCGAGACGGCAAAGGTGAGCGTCCAACCCCTGCGCCCTGAGGATGTGCCGGTCGCCGTCGAGGCCTGGCGCCGGTTCGGGAAGCGGCGACACCCAGCCGGCCTCAATTTGGTTGACTGCTTCGCCTACGCACTCGCCCGCTCGCTCGGTGACCCGCTGCTGTCCAAGGGCGAGGACTTCCTCCAGACCGACGTCACCTCGGCGCTCCCGAGCCTCTGAACAGCCGGGTCCTGGTCACTGCACCCACCCTGTATATTCACATAAGTTGCTGATATCTTCACTTTATATGAAGGCAAGAGTCCCGGCGCTGACACCCCTGCTGCGCTCCAACGCGCAGGGGGACATTCTCGCGCTGCTGTTCATGAACGAGGACCAGGAGTTCAGCCTCGCGGACATCACGCGCCGGGTCGACGCGCTCCCGGCGACCGTGCACCGAGAGGTGCAACGTCTGGTCGATTCCGGAGTCGTGCTCGACCGATTCGTCGGACGGTCGCGATTGATCCGCACCAATGTGGAGCACGAGTTCCACCGGCCCCTGTCCGACCTGCTGTTGGCGAGCTACGGGCCGAAGGTTCTCCTGCAGGACCTGGTCGCCACTCTGCCCGGCGTCGAGGCGGCGTACATCTACGGCTCCTGGGCTGCCCGGTACCTGGGCGAGAACGGCCCCGTCCCACGAGACGTCGACGTCCTGATCGTGGGTACGACGGGCCGGGACCTCATCGAGGACATGGCGCGGCTGGCCGAGGCCAGGCTGGGCCGCGAGGTGAACGCGACGCGGGTGTCCCCCGACGACTGGGCGCAGGCCGGCTCCGCCTTCGTCACCACCATCCGCTCGCGGCCGCTCGTCGCGCTGAGCCAGACGAAGGCCACCCCGTGATCAGCCGATGGAACACCGGCCGGGACCGGGTCGAGCGGTTGCTGGACGCGGGGCGGATCGAACGCGTCAGCCCGGACCGCGCACCCGCCGAACTGATGCTCACTCAGGCCACGGCCCACCTTGAGTCGGCGCGGATGCTCGCCGCGTCCGATGTGGTCGGGGCGTACCAACTCGCCTACGACGCCGCCCGCAAAGCCCTGGCCGCACTCCTGGCGAACCAGGGTCTCCGGGCCAAGGGACTCGGCGGACACGCGGTGCTGTACGACGTGGCGCGAGCCCAACTCGACCCGCCGCTCGGCGAGGTGCTCCGGCCGTTTGACTGGATGCGTCGACTGCGCAACACCACCGAGTACCCGGACACCGACAAACCGGTAGCCGCCGCGGCCGATCTTGCCGAGGCCATCCCGGCCGCACTGGCCGTCGTCAACGCGATCCGCGCCGTGATCGAGGACATGCCGGCCTACTGACCCTTGGTCAACTGCGGATCGCGACGAACCCACGCATGTTCACCGACCCGATGCCGCTCGGACCGCCATGCCGAGGCCCGCCGCTGGCTTGCGCGCCCGAACGCCCGATTACTGCTCGGCGGCGCCCGCCACCTGGACATGGCCTTCGAACTGCTGGCCACCGTGGGGACCGCCACCAACCTCACCACCGACGCCCAACTCACGGCTTTGGCGATGAGAACCAGGCCGAACTGCACTCCAACGACACGGACTTTGCGCGCTTCCCCGGCCTGGCCTGGGTGAATCCGCTTCGCTGACCACGTGCCGCGCTAGGTCGAGCTGACGTCGCTCAGAGCCCGGCGGGGACTTCGCCGGCGTTCCACAACAGAAGCGCCGGCTGCTCATGCTCGGCCCCCAGCACGCACACCCGCGCGGCGTCCAGGACCAGGTGGGCACCGAAGCTCACCGGCTCCCCCAACCAGCGCGCGGCCACCACCCGCAGCAGGTGCCCGTGCGCGACCAGCGCGACGTCGCCGCGCTCACGCACAGCGGCGAGGTCCGCCAGCAGCGAGTCCACCCGCGCACTCACCTGGGCCGGGCTCTCCCCACCGGGGCCGCCGTCGCGCCAGATCGACCACGGCGCCTGCCCTTGCGCGGCCCGCTCGGCGTTGATCTCGGCCCCGGTGCGGCCCTCGACCGCGCCGTAGTCCCACTCGATAAGCCGGTCATCGACGACCGCGTCACCCAGCCCGGCGAGCTCGGCCGTGCGCCGGGCCCGCAGCAGCGGGCTGACCAGCACGGCGGCCGGCGACCAACCGGACAGCACGGCCC
>NZ_JACDFE010000203.1 GCF_013815995.1 Sporichthya sp. | reverse complement strand
GCCGCGGGCAACCCGGCCAGCGGCAGCCGACGCGCCACCTCGCGGGAGGCGGACAGCAGAGCCGGCACGGCCCGCCGGGACGTGCGCAGCACCACGGTGCGGGCGCGATTGCCGTCGCGGTCGGGGAAGTCGGACGGGAAGTCGAGGATGCCGCGCACGTCGGCACCGCGGAAGGCGTAGATCGACTGGTCGGGGTCGCCGAAGACGACGAGGTCGCGCCCGTCGCCGGCGAGGGCCCGCAGCAGCCGGACCTGGCTGGGGTCACTGTCCTGGTACTCGTCCACGAACACCGCGTCGTAGCGGGCCCGCAGGTGCGCGCGGACTCCTGCGCTCTCGGCCAGCCCAACCGCTCGGCGGACCAATTCGGTGTAGTCCAGCACGCCCCGGGCGTCGAGGAGGTCGCCGTACTCGTCGGCGAAGTCGGCGAGCGCCAGCCACACCGCGGCGGTCTCGTCCTCACTCGGCCCGTCAGGACCGGCCGCGAGCCGGCGCAGATCGATGTCGCGCTCGCCCACCCGGGCGAGCACGTCGCGCACCTCCTCGGCCAACCCGCGGGTGTTCAGGCAACGCGCGATCGGGTCCGGCCAGTCGCGCTCGCTGCCGCGCAGCCACTCGCGTACCGCGACGTCCTGCTCGGTGGCCGAGAACAGGCGCAGCGGGCGACCGGCGTCCTCCGCCGGGACCTGGCTGGTGACCAGCGCGTGGCAGAAGGAGTGGAAGGTCGTGGCGGTCGGGCTGGCGGTGGTCCGACCCACCCGGCGGGCGATCCGGTCGCGCAGTTCGCCCGCCGCCTTGCGGCTGAAGGTCAGAACCGCGATGCGTTCCAGATCGGTGCCCGCCTCAACCCGGCGAGCGACCGCCTCGACCAGCGTCGTCGTCTTACCGGTGCCGGGCCCGGCCAGCACCAGCAGCGGACCACCGCCGTGTTCGACGACCGCGCGCTGCGCCTCGTCGAGGGTCGGGACGACGACCGGCTCCGGTGGGGTACGGACGAGCCGGTACTCGACTCGACTCCCCCGCCCCGATCGCCCCGATGTCACGGGCCCATCACACCACCGGGCGCCGACAGCCGAGCCGCCGAGTCGCTCCGGATGTCATCCGTTGTGAGGCCGGCCGTCCCAACGCGCGCGGCGCATGTCCACCTTGCCGGTGGGACGCAGCGGCGTTCCCTCCGCCAGCCACTCGCGGCGGGCGCGGACCTCCAGCCCGGACGCGGCGGAACCGTCGGCCCGGATCACCCGCCACCACGGGACGCCGGCGCCGTGGCCGGACATGACCTTGCCGACCGAGCGCGGGCCGCCCATGCAAATCAGCTCGGCGACGTCGCCGTAGGCCAGCACCTTGCCCGGCGGGATCGCCTCGACGGCGCCCAGCACCGCCTCGATGAACTCTTCCGAGGAGAGCAGGCCGCCGGACATGGGTCCGCCCCGCGGGTTCACATCCCGCGGGGCGGATCGGTCCATGGCCGTGATTGTTCAGGTGCTGCGGATCAGAGGCGACCGGTGATCCCACCGAGGGCCGGGACGGCACCGGGGACGAACGCCTCCGTGCCGTTGGCCAGTCGCAGCCCCTTGATGCCCGAGTGCGACTGCGCGTAGCTCAGCGCCTTGGCCAGGTCCGAGACCCCGTTGCTGCCGGGGATCGGCGCAAGCGCCAGCGTGGAGAGGATGCCGAAGGCGTTGCCGTCGGAGTCCAGGAAGCCGCTGCCGGAGTCACCGGGCACGCCGGGGGTCGCGGTGAAGATCGTGTGGGTCCAGCCCTCTCCCTCGTCGGCCACGACGAAGCCCTGCTTCGGCGAGAGCTGCGCGACGCCGCCGCGCAGCGGCGAGTTGCCGTAGCTGAGGACGGCTTCCCCCGAGCCGAACGGCGTGGTCCGTAGGCCGACCGGGCCACCGAAGACCGGGATCGACGGATTGACCTGCGAGACCGCTCCCTTCGGGATCGAGATCAGCGCGAAGTCGTTGAACGCGCACGCGTTCGGGTCGGTCTCGCCGGCCTTCTGCATGGCGAGCCAGGAGTTGTAGACGAGCTTGCCCGTCACCCCGGACTCCCCGAGCGCCACCGGCGTCCCGAGCGGGAGGCTCTCGGACTGGCAACCGTCGGTCTCGTTCGCCGTGCCGGTTCCCGAGCAGTGCGCGGCCTGGCCGAGGTAGGTGTTGCCCAGGCTGTCGGTGAAGACGAAGTTGGAGGTGCAGGTGGCGGTTTCAGCGGTGACCGTCTGGATCCCGGGATGGATCGTCGAGACGTCGGCCGCGGCGAAAGCCGGCGTCGTTCCGGCGTTGGCTCCGGAGGTCGGGATGGCGATCGCAGCGGTGGCGGCCGCGGCGGTCACGAGTGCACTGATGGCGACTCGGCGGAACGGATTCGAGCTCATCTGATGGAACTCCTTAGTCATCCGGCGGGATGAGGGACGGCGATACGAGACGTACTACCCCGTATTCGGTTTGCACCTATTGCGGGATCGGTCACGTTATTCACGGACCCTGTGCGTGAGCCATGAACTGTGGATGAGCCCCTTGTGCCCAAGAGTGCCTGCGTTGTCTTGATCGACAAGGGCAGCCACGTCCGGCTTTGCCCAATCCGTGCCGACGCACTGTGCGCAACGCCAAACGGCGCCTGAGGGATCCTCAGACGCCGTTGTGAAGTGGGCGGAATGTCCTTAGTAGGAAGGCTTGTCCGGCTCGATCTGACTGACCCAGGCAGTGACGCCGCCGCCGACGTGGACCGCGTCGGCGAAGCCCGCGTTCTTGGTGACCGCGAGGGCCTCGGCGCTGCGACCGCCGGACTTGCAGTAGATGACGATCTGCTTGTCCTTGGGCAGCTTCTCCAGCGCGCTCCCGTTGAGGAATTCGCCCTTGGGAATCAGCGTGGCGCCGGGGATGGAGACGATCTCGAACTCGTTCGGCTCGCGGACGTCGATCAGCTCGAACTCCTTGCCGGCGTCCATCCACTCCTTCAGGTCCTTCACCGAGATGGTGGAGTCCTTGATGGCGTCGATGGCCTCCTCGGAGACCGAACCGCAGAAGGCGTCGTAGTCGATCAGCTCGGTGATCTCCGGCGCGTTCGGGTCGCGGCGGACCTTGACCGTCCGGTACTCCATCTCGAGGGCGTCGTAGATCATCAGCCGGCCGACGAGGGGCTCGCCGATGCCGGTGATCAACTTGATCGCCTCGTTGACCATGATCGAACCGATCGACGCGCACAGCACGCCGAGCACGCCGCCCTCGGCGCAGCTCGGGACCATGCCGGGCGGCGGGGGCTCCGGGTAGAGGTGGCGGTAGTTCGGGCCGTACTCCTCCCAGAACACCGAGGCCTGGCCCTCGAAGCGGTAGATCGAGCCCCAGACGTAGGGCTTGCCCAGCAACACGGCCGCGTCGTTGACCAGGTAGCGGGTCGCGAAGTTGTCGGTGCCGTCCACGATCAGGTCGTAGTCACGGAAGATGTCCAGGACGTTGGACGAGTCCAGGCGCACCTGGTGGATGTTGACCGTCACCAACGGGTTGATCTCGGCCACCGACTCCTTGGCCGACAGCGCCTTGGACTTGCCGATGTCGGACTGGCCGTGGATGACCTGGCGCTGCAGGTTCGACTCGTCCACGACGTCGTCGTCGACGATCCCGAGGGTGCCCACGCCGGCCGCGGCCAGGTAGAGCAGCGCGGGCGAACCGAGGCCGCCGGCGCCGACACAGAGCACCTTGGCGTTCTTCAGCCGCTTCTGCCCGATCATCCCGACGTCGGGAATGATCAGGTGACGGCTGTAGCGCCGCACCTCTTCGACGGTGAGTTCATCAGCCGGCTCGACGAGCGGGGGCAGTGACACGGCGTACTCCGGTGCTCGGGGGGATTCTGGCGGGGCTGTCCTGAGAAGGACATTTCCGCTGGTCGTCGTCCCAACGGTGTCACGCCCCCAGAGATTCCGGCCAATCCGGGTGGCCCCGCTCACCCGAATACCGCCGACATGACTGATGTGGCGGTAGGGGTCTTCGTCGTCGACGAAGTCGCCGACTTCGGGCTGGCCGCGATCCTGGAGGTGCTCAGCACCGCCAACGCGCTGCGGGACCAGGTCAGCCCGGCCGCGCCGGCCTGGGCCGTCACCACGCTCGGACTCGGGTGCGAGGTTCGTTCCGGCGCGGGGCACCGGATTCCGACGACCCCGGTCTCCGAGCTCGACCGACTGCCGGACCTGCTTCTCGTGCCCGCGATCAACGTCAAGGGGGCCGACGCCCTGGTCCAGCTCGTCTCTGCCGAGCCGAACCGGACGGTCCTGGAACTGATCGCCCGGGCGCGCTCGGAGGGCGTCGAGCTGGCTGCGGCCTGCACAGGGACGTTCTTCCTCGCCGAGGCGGGCGTGCTCGACGGTGTCAGCGCGACGACGAGCTGGTGGGTCGCGCCAGCCTTCCGCCAGCGCTACCCGCGGGTGACGCTGGAGGAGGGGCACGCGCTGCGCCGCGCGCCCGGGATCACCACGGCGGGCGCCGCGTTCTCCCACGTCGACCTGGTGCTCTCGCTGGTCCGGGCGCAGAGCCCGGCGCTCGCCGAGTTGGTGTCGCGCTACCTGCTGATCGGCACCCGGCTCCCCCAGGCCGCCTTCGCCGTGCCGGGCGTGATGGCCGCGCACGACCCGCTGACCGCGTCCTTCGACCGCTGGATCCGGCAGAACCTGTCCCGCTCGTTCACCGTGGCCGCGGCCGCGAAGGCGCTGAACATCTCCGAGCGCAGCCTGCAACGCGCCACCGCCGCGACCCTGGGCATGACCCCGGTGGACTTCGTCCACGAAATCCGGCTCGACCACGCCACCCACCTGCTGCGCAGCACGCAGCTGTCCCTCGAAGCGATTGCGACGGAGGTGGGCTACCGCAACGTCGGCACCCTGCGCGACCTGGCCCGCCGCCGGCGCGGGATGACCCTGCGCGAACTCCGGCGGGGTCCGACTTCTGCGGGAGCCGCGCCGGATCGGGTGCCGGAACCGGACTGAGCTACGGGCGCCTGGAGGCGTGTCGGGATCGGTGTGCAATCTGTCGGGCGCCTTTACCTCGCCGTCACAGCCCTCGCCCAAACCGCCCCGAATCAGGCACATAAGTGGCTCATCGCCATCCCCTCGCCGTTCGGAGCAACCCATGACTCGGGTACGACCACGCACTCGCGCCGCCGTCGCCTCGGCCGCCGCCGTCGCCGCACTTCTCGGTCTCGCCGTCAACGGCGGGGCCGCGTCCGCCGCACCGGGCTTCGCCACCGGCCGCCCCGACGCATTGCCCGGCGACCCCGCGCTCTCGGACTACAACGCCCCGAAGTCCGACGGCAAGGTCACCGTCACCCCGATCGATTTTCAGGTCGAGAACCAGCTCGAGCCGGGCTCGTCCTACACCCTGCGCGGCTTCCTCTACGAGCCCAAGGGCAAGGAGGGCTGCACGTCCTCGATCCTGCAGGCGAACCACGCCCTGACCACCGGCGCCTGGTACTGGGACATCCCGTACGAGCAGCAGAAGTACTCGATCGCGCGCAAGGTCGCCGCGTCCGGGATCCCCTTCCTGGCGTTGAACAAGCTGGGCTACGGCCAGCCGAATCACCCCTTCCGCGCCTCCGACGAGCCGCCGGGCAACACCGTCACGATCGAGGCCCTGGCCGACGCCAGCCACCAGGTCACCCAGCAACTGCGGGAGCGGGGCTACAAGCACGTCGGCCTGATCGGTCACTCGGCCGGCAGCGAGGAGTCCGAGATCCAGGCCGGGCTCTACCAGGACGTCGACGCGCTGATCCTGTCCGGCTTCACGCACCTGCCGACGCCGGAGTTCACCGAGCAGTTCCTCACGCAGGAAGTTCCGCGCGCGATGCAGGAGGACTACCCGTACTTCTTCGGCGACATCAAGAACCGCGACAGCTTCCTGTTCACCGACAACATCGACCCCAAACTCGTGCAGGCCCTGCACCCGCTGGTGAACGAGACCCCGTCCGGGGAGATCCTCTCGATCGGCCCGCAGCCCTCGCGCTTCCTCGCGACCCAGGTCAAGGCCTCGGTCCTGCAGCTGATCGCCAACGAGGACCGGATCTTCAGCAAGGACGGCGCCCCGTTCGACGAGGCTGCGTTCGTCAGCAGTGACGACGTCACGTTCCTGGACTACGACGGCATCGGCCACGGCCTGGAGTTCCACAAGCCCACCGGCCCGCAGGTCACCGCGGACGTCGTGGACTGGCTGGCCGAGCGCCCGAAGGTCATGCCGGCCTGCTGACCCGACCCACTGCCGCGGGACATCGTGCCTGGCGGGCGCTTGTCAGCCCTGGCGGGCGCTTGTCAGCCCTGGCGGGCGCATATCGGCCCTCGTGCGGGCTGATGTGCGCCCGTACGGGACGACGTCCCGCAGAAGCTAGGCCGACTTCTTGGCCGCGGCCTTCTTCGCGGGAGCCTTCTTGGCGGCCGTCTTCTTGGCCGCCGGCTTCTCCTCGGGCTCCGCGGCGACCTTTTCGGCGGCGGTCTTCTTGGCGGCGGTCTTCTTGGCGGCGGCCTTCTTGGCCGGAGCCTTCTTGGCGGCCGGCTTCTCCGCCGGGGCCGCGTCGCCGTCGGCGGCGCGGCGCTCCTTGGCCCGGGCCACGCTCTGGCGCAGGGCCTCCATCAGGTCGACGACCTCGGCGGCAGGCTCGGCGTCGTCGTCGAGGGTGACGACCTCGCGGCCGGCGACCTTGGCGTCCACGACCGCCTTCAGGGCGGCGGCGTAGTGGTCGGTGTACTCGTCCGCGTCGAAGTCGCCGGTCAGGGTGTCGATGTAGGCCTCGGCCATCTTGACCTCGGCGTCCTTGACGTTGACACCCTCACCGGGGGCCAACCCCTTGGCGTCGCGGATCTCCTCGGGCCAGAGCATCAGCTGCAGCAGCAACAGGTCGCCGTAGGGGCGGATCGCGGCCAGCGACTCCCGGGACCGCAGGGCGACCTTCACGATCGCGACCTTGCCGGTGGCCCGCAGCGCGTCGCGGAGCAGCACATAGGGCTTCTCGCCCAGCTGGTCGGCCTGCAGGTAGTAGCTCTTCGCCGTCGCGATCGGGTCGTACTGCTCGGCGGGCACGAACTGCAGGACGTCGACGGCCTTGGTCGAGGGCAGCGGGAGGGAGTCCATGTCCTCGTCGGTCAGCACGACCATCTCCCCGCCGCCGAGGTCGTAGCCCTTGGCGATATCGCTGTAGGCGACCTCTTCGCCGTCGATCTCGCAGAACCGCTTGTAGCGGATCCGACCGCCGTCGGCGACGTGCACCTGCCGGAGTGAGACGCCGCGCTCCTCGGTCGCGGAGAACACCCGTACCGGGATCGAGACCAGCCCGAAGGAGATCGCGCCCTTCCAGATCGTCTGCGGCATGTCCCCATCCGTCCCACGAGTTCGCAGCAGTCCCGCGACTGCTCTGGGCTCACGGTAGCCGCGGGGGCCGACTAGCCGCAGCCTTCCCCGGCCCGCTCGTCGCGTACGGCCTTGATCTGCTTCTTGGTCGCCGTCCAGTCCTTCTCGCGGTAGGCGTACATCCGCTCCTCGGGAGAGGCCGGGACCACGAACAGGCGGCGCTGGCCGGCGATGATGTTCTCGTCGACGCCCGGCGAGTTCACCGTGCTGCCGTAGACCTCATAGGTCGCGGTGACCGGCCCGGAGGCCGGCGCGATCCATTCGGTGACCAGGAAGGTCACCTTGAAGTGGGCTCCGTCGGGCGCGGGCTGCACGTTGGTGATGTTGCCGATGAAGATCGCCCGGGCGCAGGCCACCGCGTCGGCGAATGCCGCGTTGGCGCCGGCGGCAGCCTTCCCCGACGAGGCCCCGGCGACCGGCGCGGGCGCCGCGTTACGGCTGTCCTCCAGCGCCTGGGAATCGGCCGCCTGGCCGCTGCCCGGAAGGGCGCCGGTCGTGGTGCCGGTCCCCGTGGTGCCGGCATCGGTGGGGGGTAGGGACCCCGCGGCGCTGTCGGTCGTGGTGCCGAATGCGTCGTCGCCGGCCATCGTCTTGGCCTCGGGCGCGACCGGCGCAGCCGCCCTGTCCAACGCGGATTCCGGAGCCCCGGCGGCGGTGGCGGACTCGTCGTTGTCCGAGCCACCGGTGGCGGACATGGAGAGCGGGATGCCCACCCCGAGCACGACCACCAGGGAGGCCGCGGCAGCGAGCACGCGCGGGTTCAGCTTGGTGCGCCAGGAGCTCATCTGCACGACGGTCGCCCCACCAGCAGAC
>NZ_JACDFE010000361.1 GCF_013815995.1 Sporichthya sp. | reverse complement strand
CCCTGGTTCCGGTCCGCCGCGACCGTCCGCCCGGTCGGTGAAGCGGACGCGGACGCCTCGGGGGCGGGCAGGTCGGAACGCAGTCCGGTCAGGGCGGCCAGGTGCGCGGCGTGGTCCTCGCGCAGCGGCCCCAGCCGCGCGCTCAGCTGGGGGTGCCGGGTCGTCGTGGCCTCGTAGGCGGCCAGCAGGTCCTGCTTGTCGCCGATGGCCCGGGCCAGCAGCGCCAGGTCCGGGTCCGGCTCATTGCCCTTCGCGCCCGGTGTGTCCGGCCCGTCGTCGCCCCCGGTGCAACCGGCGAGGACAGTGAGGGCGGTGACCCCGGCCAACTGCAGGACGGAGCGGCGGCTGGGCGGCGGAACGGTCGGCACCTGGCGAAGCTACCCCAACCGCCGGGGGCACTAGGGTTTGCACGCACGAGACAGGCCCCGCCGTGGCGAAACTGCCGGGCGCGCCGAAGAAAACTGAAGGTGATGGGAGGTCATGGCGATGGTCGCCGCGGACGCACTTCCCGATCGGCTGCAGCGTCTGCTCACGCCCGTCGTGACCGAGGCCGGCGCCGATCTGGAGACCGTCGAGGTCACCCCCGCCGGACGTCGCCGGGTGCTGCGGGTGGTGGTGGACCGCGACGGCGGCATCGACCTGGACGGGGTGGCCGATCTCAGCCACGTAGTCGCGGAAGCGCTGGACACCTCGGATGTGATGGGCGGTCAGCCCTACGTGCTGGAGGTCACCAGCCCAGGCACGGACCGGCCGCTGACCGAGCCCCGACACTGGCGCCGGGCCGTGGGCCGGCTGGTCAAGGTCGACCTGGCGGACGGGAGCACGCGGACCGCGCGGGTCCGGACCGCCGGGGAGGACGCCGCTGACCTCGATGGCGGCCTGGTGCGCTACTCGGAGGTACGGCGGGCCCGGATCGAAGTGGAGTTCAGCCGGGTCGACCCCGCCGAAGCTCCCACACCAGAAGAAGAGCGCGAGATCGCCGACGAAGTACAGAGTTTGCAGGGAGAGGAGGACTGATGGACATCGACATGAGCGCTCTGCGCTCGCTTGAACGCGAGAAGGAGATTTCGTTCTCCCTGCTCGTCGAGGCCATCGAGGCCGCCCTGCTGATCGCCTATCACCGCACCGAGGGCTCGCAGCCCAACGCCCGGGTCTCGCTGGACCGCCAGTCGGGCCACGTCGTGGTGCACGCCCAGGAGATGGGGCCGGAGGGCAACCTCCTCAACGAGTACGACGACACCCCGACCGGGTTCGGCCGGATCGCCGCCACCACGGCGAAGCAGGTCATCCTGCAGCGGCTGCGCGACGCGGAGGACGAGGTCACCTACGGCGAGTACCTGGGCCGGGAGGGCGACATCGTCTCCGGGGTCATCCAGCAGGGCCGGGACCCCCGGGCCGTGCTGATCGACCTGGGCAAGGTGGAGGCGATCCTGCCCCCGCAGGAGCAGGTGCCGGGGGAGAAGTACGAGCACGGCGCCCGCATCAAGTGCTACGTGGTCGGGGTCAAGAAGGGCATGCGCGGACCGTCGGTGACGCTCTCGCGCACCCACCCGAATCTGGTCCGTCGGCTGTTCGCCCTCGAGGTCCCGGAGATCGCCGACGGCACGGTCGAGATCGCCGGCATCGCCCGCGAGGCGGGCCACCGGACCAAGATCGCGGTCCGTACGACCAAGCCCGGGGTGAACGCCAAGGGCTCTTGCATCGGCCCGATGGGTGCCCGGGTACGCAACATCATGAACGAGCTGCACGGCGAGAAGATCGACATCGTCGACTGGTCCGACGACCCCGCGGAGCTCGTCGCGCACGCGCTCTCACCGGCGCGGGTGACTCGCGTGGACATCGTCGACCTGGCCGCCCGGGCGGCCCGGGTGATCGTGCCGGACTACCAACTCTCGCTGGCGATCGGCAAGGAAGGGCAGAACGCGCGGCTCGCGGCGCGGCTGACCGGCTGGCGGATCGACATCCGGCCGGACACCGAGGTCGACGCGACGCAGCGAGGAACGAGCGAGGAGCACGAGACCTCCACGCGCACCGAGGTCGGACCCGGAGAAGCCCCGGCGGCCGCGGCTGCGGCCGACTCGCCCGGTCAATAGGGATAGACTGACGGTGGTCAGCCGCACGGAACCGGGTTCCGGCATGCCCACACGCACGTGCGTGGGGTGTCGGGAGCAGGCCCCCAAGGCAGACCTGCTGCGGGTCGTGGTGGTCGAGGGCGAATGCGTCCCTGATCCTCGCGGCCGGCTGCCGGGACGTGGTGCGCATCTGCATCCGCGGACCGAGTGTCTTACCCTCGCCCTGCGCCGCCGGGCGTTCCCACGGGCCTTCCGGGTCCAGGGACCGCTCGACACCGAAGGTCTTCAGGCCTTCCTCGGTGAGCAGCTTCAGCGAGACAGCACGTGACAACGCACGGTCAGCCATGTCGGAAGCGGGTTTAGCGATGAGCGCTCGATGAGCACCCAGCGATGAGCACCACCCCTAGCTAACGGTCTGTGGCACCCCGCCCGGACCAGAAGGAGAACAGTGGCCAAGGTCCGGGTCTACGAGCTCGCCAAAGAGTTCGGCGTAGAGAGCAAGGTCGTTCTGGCCAAGCTCACGGAGATGGGCGAGTTCGTCCGCTCCGCGTCCTCCACCATCGAGGCGCCCGTCGTCCGCAAACTGAAAGACGCGTTCCCCGGGGCAGCGCCTGAGGCGAAGGCCAAGAAGGCCGCGCCGCGACCCCCGGCCCCGGCG
>NZ_JACDFE010000202.1 GCF_013815995.1 Sporichthya sp. | reverse complement strand
CAAGGGCGCCGACCAGGGCGCCGACCAGGGTGCCGGCAAGGGCCCGGGCAAGGGTGACGGGGGACGTGGTCCCGGGCGCGGCAAGGCCGCGGCCGCGGGCGCAGGCAGCGGCCCGCCCAAGAAGAAGAAGTCGAAGAAGAAGCGCCGGTTGCAGCGTGCGCTGTGGGCGATGCTCGCCCTCGGCGTGATCGGCTTCTTCATGATGGTCATCGCCTACTCGCGGATCGACATCCCCGAGCCCAATGAGGTCTCGCAGCAGCAGACCTCGCGGGTCTTCTTCGCCGGCAACGACATCGAGATCGGTCGGTTCGGCGACATCAACCGCACGATCGTCGGCCTGGACAAGATGCCCCAGTCGCTGCGCGACGCGGTGCTCGCGGCGGAGAACCGCAGCTTCTACTCCGACAACGGCGTCTCGCCCAAGGGCATGACCCGCGCGTTCTGGAACAACCTGCGCGGCGGCTCGACCCAGGGCGGTTCGACGATCACGCAGCAGTACGTCAAGAACACCTACCTGAGCACCGAGCGCTCCTTTCAGCGCAAGCTGAAGGAAGCGCTGCTCTCGATCAAGATCGACCGGGAGAAGTCCAAGGACCAGATCCTCGAGGACTACCTGAACACGATCTACCTCGGCCGCGGTGCGTACGGGGTACAGGCGGCGGCGAAGGCCTACTGGAACAAGGACATCCAGAACATCACGCCGGCCGAGGGTGTCGCGTTGGCCGCGATCATCCAGCGGCCGAGCGCCTACGACCCGAGCGAGGCGGACGGGAAGACCCGGTTGGAGGCGCGCTGGAGCTACGTGGCCGAGTCGATGGTGCAGACCGGCGCGCTGACCCCGGAGGCCCGCGCCGCGTTGAAGTTCCCGAAGTTCCCCAAGCAGGCCAGGTCCCAGAGCCGCTACGGCGGGCAGCGCGGCTACATCCTGACCGCGATCCGCAAGGAGCTGCAGGACCGCGGATTGACGCCGGACGACATCGAGAACGGCGGCTACCGGATCATCACCACCCTCGACGAGGACGCCCAGCAGTCGGCCCTCGACGCGGTGGCCAAGGAGTTCCCCAAGACCCTGAACAAGGGCTTGCGCACGGGTCTGGTCGCGGTCGAGCCCAAAACCGGCAAGGTGCTCGCGATGTACGGCGGCCCGGACTTCCTCGCCAAGTCGAGGTACGCCCAGGTGAACACCGCGACCTACCCGATCCAGGCCGGGTCGACGATCAAGGTGTTCACCACCGCCGCGCTCCTGGAGGAGGGCTACAGCCTCACCTCGACGTTCCAGGGCAACTCTCCGCTGACGCTGCCGGGCTCGAAGCCAGTCAACAACGAGTTCAACCGGGACTACGGCACCGTGACCCTGCGCAAGGCCCTCGAGCAGTCGATCAACACCGCCTTCGTGCAGGCGACCTACAAGATCGGCTCGCAGAAGGTGCGCCAGGCGATGGTGCGCGCGGGCATCCCGAACAACACCCCGGGTCTGAACAACAACGCCCTGATCACCTTGGGTATCGCCTCCACGCCGGCCATGGATGTGGCCGGCGCGATCGCGACCATGTGCGGCGGCGGGATCCAGGCCGAGCCGCACCTGGTGGACCGGGTGCTGCTGCCCAACGGCGGCGAGGTGCCGATCCGCAAGGCGGTCGTGACCCCGAAACCAGTCTTCGACCCCGAGGTGGTCGCCGGGACGCTCGAGGCGATGCAAGACGTGGTGAAGTTCGGCACCGGCACCCGGGCCAAGGCGCTGAACCGCCCGGTGGCCGGCAAGACCGGTACCCACGAGGACCTGACCGCGTGGTTCTCCGGCTGCACCCCGCAGCTGGCCGCCTCGGTCGTCTATTTCAAGGGCGACGGCACCAAGAGTCTCGACGGCTCGGCGGGGATGTCGACCTTCTTCGGCGGCACCTTTCCGGCGCAGACCTGGACCACGTTCATGAAGGGCGCGCTCAAGGGCAAGCCGGTCGAGCAATTCCCGGACTTCAAGGGCGTCAAGGACCCGTCGGCGACGCCGAGCAAGGACCCGTACGACACCATCGGCAACGTCGACGGCGTCGACCCGGGCAGCGGCATCCCGCCCGGCGGTCCCGGACCGATCTTCCCGACCTTCGATCCAGGCCCGACCACGGTGCCGGTGCCGACGCCGAAGCCGAGCCCGACCCCGTCGGCCGGGCCGACATCGAGCGGGACCCCGGGGCCGACCGCGTCGCCGACCTCGACCGGGCCGCCGAATCCGGGCGAAGACAACTGATGGTCCGTCACTAGCGGGTGGACTCTTCTAGCCGCGTCCGGGTCGCGCCCTCGCACGACGACCCGGTGATCCGGTCGGGCAGCGAGGTCCTCGGCGGCCCGACCGGGCGGCGGATGGCGCCCTACGCGGGATGGTGGACGCCGCTGCGGGTGCTGCTCGCGCTCGCGACCGTCGTGATGGCGTTCGGTGTACTCGAGCGCGGCGACTGCCGGGACAACGCCTGGTCCCGCGACGACGGCCAACAGTTCGCGCACGCGTGCTACTCCGACATCCCCCACATGTACCGGGAGCGCGGCTTCGTCGACGGCGCGATTCCCTACATCGATGAGGGGGACTGGCAGCCGCTGGAGTACCCGGTGCTCACCGGTGGAGTGATGTGGGTGACGGCGGAGTTCACCTCGGTGATCAAGTCCGGCACCGCGGACGCGCGCGCGGTGCGCTACTACGACGTCAATGCGCTGCTGCTCGCACTCGCCGGGTTGGTGACGGTGGCCGCGACCATCCGCCTCGCCGGTCGCCGACGACCCTGGGACGCCGCCTTGGTTGCGGCGTCCCCGGTCCTCGCGTTGCACGGCACGATCAACTGGGACCTGATCGCGGTCGCCCTCTCGATGGTCTCCTTGCTCGCGTGGTCGCGGGGGAGGGCCGGCTGGTGCGGGGTGCTGCTCGGTCTGGCCGTCGCAGCGAAGCTGTACCCGGTCGTCATGCTGCTGCCGTTGTTCCTGCTCTGCGCCCGGGCCCGGCGATGGCGGGCGGTGTTGCTGACCACGCTCATGACCGGACTCACCTGGCTGGCGGTGAACGCACCGGTGATGCTCGCCGCCCCCGACGGGTGGAAGGCGTTCTACGAGTTCAACGCCGACCGCGGCGCCGACTTCGGGTCGATCTGGTACGTGCTCGATCAGAAGGGCCACGGCGTCGGCCCGCTCGACGTGGTCAGCACCGCCCTGATGCTGGCGGCGTTCGCCGGCATCGCGGTACTCGCCCTGCTAGCACCGCGACCGCCGCGGCTGATGCAACTGGCGTTCCTGACCGTCGCCGCGTTCCTCATCTTCAACAAGGTCTGGTCTCCGCAGTACGCGCTGTGGCTGCTTCCGTTGGCGGCGCTGGCCCGGCCGCGCTGGCGCGACATCGCGATCTGGCAGGCCGGCGAGGTCATCTACTTCTTCGCGGTCTGGTACTACCTGCTGGGCGGCTTCGACCGTGGGCTGCCGCTGGACGCGTACGCGGTGACGGTGTTGGTCCGGTTGGTCTGCCTGCTGTGGTTGGTGGCGGTGGTGATCCGCGACATCCTGCGGCCGGCTCTCGATCCGGTGCGGGCCGACGGCTTCGAAGACGACCCTGCGGCCGGGCCGACCGCGACCGCCGATACCGGCCACCGCCGGGTGGAGGCCTTCGCGTGAGCTCGATGCCGGCCGCCGCGACCAGAGCGGCCCACTGGCGGCCGCGCGGCGTCGATGCGATCGCGCTGCGGTACTGGCTGCTCAGCCGGATCGGCATCTTCACTCTCGTCAGCGCCGGCGCCTGGTTGTTCGCGAACGACCGCGATGACCGCACGCCGGTGGACTACCTGGACCGGTGGACCCAGTGGGACACCGTCCATTACACGACCATCGCGCACTGGGGGTACGACGGAGCGCCCGGCGTCGGGCAACTCGCGCCGCTGGAGGCGTTCTTCCCGGGTTACCCGCTGCTGATCAAGTTGCTGCACGGGATCAGCGGGCTGGACTACGTCCCGGCCGGGTTGCTCATCTCCCTCATCGCGAGTGCGGTGGCGATCGTGGCGCTGGCCCGGCTCGCCGCTCACGAGGCCGGCCCCGGCGTCGCGCCGGAGGCAATGGCCGAGCGGACCGTCCTGCTCTTCGTCCTCGCCCCGTCGGCCATCTTCCTCGCCGCCGCCTACACCGAGGCGATCTTCCTCGCCTTCGCGTTCCCGGCCTGGCTCTGCGCCCGCAAGGGACGGTGGGCCGCCGCCGGGATCCTGACGGCGTGCGCCTGCGGCATCCGCATCACCGGCGTGTTCGTGGCGATCGCCCTGATCGTCGAGTTCCTCACCGCGACCGACGGCCGTCGGCGCTGGCGCTCGGCGCCGTGGCTGGCGGTTCCGTTCCTGCCGGTCGTGGCCTACATGACCTACCTGCACGACCGGACCGGAGACTGGAACGCCTGGCAGCACGCCCAGGAGAAGGGCTGGTACCGGAACTTCCACTGGCCGTGGGAGGCCCTGGCCAACACCTGGGAGGCGGCCTACGACGAGAAGCAGTCGACCGTCTTCGCCTGGATGTTCGGGGCCGAGATCCTCGCCGTCGGGATCGGGCTGGTGCTCACGATGTGGCTGCTGCGTAGGCGCCGGTGGGCGGAGGCCACCTACATCGCCCTGCAGCTCTACGCGTTCACGACGTCGTACTGGTTCTTCTCGGTGCCACGTTCGACGCTGACCTGGTGGCCGCTTTGGATCGCCCTGGCCGCGTGGAGCCTGCGCCGCCCGGTGGTACTGCAGGGCTATCTGACGGTGCTCGCCCCGTTCGCGGTGGCGTTCGTGCTGCTGTTCAGTAATGGCCGTTGGGCCGGATGAGGCACGCTCCGTGCCCGATCCCTCACTTTATGTAGGCACTCGTTCGTGAGTCTGTTGAGCGCTAACTGTGAAGCACCTTGTTCGGTTCGGTCCCTGGCGGCGAGGGCCCTCTCGCTGCTGCCATGCTTCGGCGCGTGGAGCACGCGGAGTACGTCGCCGAGACCTCGGAGGAGATCGTCCGGTTCGCCGGCCTGGTCGCCAACGCTGACCTGGACGCTCCGGTGCCGAGCTGCCCGGAGTGGGACCTGGGCAAGCTGACCCGGCACAGCGGGTCGGTGCACCGATGGGTCGCGCACGTCATCAGCACCCGGGCCACCGAGCGGGTCCCCCCGCGGGAGGTGGACCTCGCGCTGCCGGCGCAACGGACCGGGTTGCCGGCCTGGCTGGCCGCCGGGGCCTCGCCCCTGCGGGCGGCCCTGGCAACGGATCCGGCCACGGCGGTGTGGACCTGGGGCGAGGGCGGCACCGTCGGTTGGTGGGCGCGGCGGATGCTGCACGAAACGACGTTGCACCGGATGGATGCGCAGCTGGCGCTCGGGCTGGAGCCGGAAGTGGCGCCGGCCCTGGCCTTCGATGGGATCGAGGAGTTTCTCGCGAACCTGCCCGCGTTCGCGTTGGACAACATCAAGGGCCTGGTCAGTGGGCAGTCGCTGCACCTGCACGCCACCGACGGCCCGGGCGAATGGACGATCGAACTGACCGACGAGGGTTTTACCTGGGCGCCCGAGCACGGCAAGGCCACCGTTGCGTTGCGCGGTCCGCTTACCGAGTTGTTGCTCCTGGTCTACGGGCGGCGCCGACCGCACGACACGGACCGCTTCGACTCCTTCGGCGATCTCGCGGTCGCGGACCGCTGGTTGAGCGCGACCCAGCTCTGACCGATTCGCCCACCTGCGGGCGGGTAGCCCTGCGTCATGGATGAGCGCGGCAGGGACCTGGTCGAGCCCGAGGGCGTCAACGCCGGTTCGGCGGACTCCACCGCCGAGGGCGGCACTCCCCACGGTGAGGTTCGCCCGGGTGGGCACCCTGAGCGGGCCGAGGCGCAGGTTGACCGGACCGAGAACGACGAGATCGTCGACGCGCCCTTCCAACCGCGGGACCCGAACGCCCCCTCCCTGGAGCAGAGCGTGGAGGAAGGGGCCCGCTGAGCTGCGACGACAGCCTCGCGTCCGGACCTCGAGGCGGATCCTGATACCGTTCCTCCTCTGATCGACACGGGTTCGCGTCGACCAGGACCGGGGCTGTAGCGCAGTTGGTAGCGCACTTCCATGGCATGGAAGGGGTCAGGGGTTCGAATCCCCTCAGCTCCACCCGTCGGATCAGCACGAACGCCTTCTGCTCATGTAGCAGGGGGCGTTCTGCGTTTCCGGATGTAGCAGTCGATGTAGCAACGTGCCTGGTCAGCGGCCGATCTCGGGGCCCGGCGACGGACGTGTGGGCGGCCGTGCCAGCGCCTGGCTGACCCTGTCCAAGGCGCTGCGGTGGGCTTCCGCGCCGGAGGCGTCCCAGGCCAGCACCGAGGCTGGTCAGTCGCCGAGCCAGATCAGGCGGACGACCTCGGACGTGGCGAGTGCTCTCGAGGATCACGTACACGAGCTGACCCGCACCGCCAGGGCCGAAGATCAGTCGGCGCACCGCACCATCGGGGTTGTCTTGTGCTGCGGATCGCCGCCCCAAGGGGCGGTCTGCAGGACGGTGAGTACCTCGGCGAGCGGCAGAAGGGCGCTGCTCGGAAGGGCGTCGATCGCCGCATCAACCTCAGGGGCCAGGCTGAATTCGTACAACCTCCGGCTCAGTCTCGGGCAGCGGCGCCGCGCAGGTGAGCCTCGATCCGGGCGCGGACTTCCTGACCGCTGATGCTGTCCGGGTCGGGAGCGCCGTTGGCCAGGATTCGCGCCGTGTGCTCCTGCATGCGGGAGTACCAACCCGGCTCCGCGGCTTCGGCGGCGGCGAAGTGCCGCCAGTGGTTCAGCAGGTCGTGGATCGCCTGCAGGTCCTGAGTCCGCTTCGCGGCCTCCAGGACGATCTCCCACTCGGTGTCGAAGATGGCGGCCAGGTCCGGGGACAGCTGGCTCCGGATCGCTGCGGGCTCGGACGACCCGCCGCCCGCCGGGGGCGGTGCGACCGGATCCGCACTCATGAGAACCAGCCTAGACGCGCCCCACGACAGAAGGCCTGGGCAGTCCCGATTGCCTCCTGCGGATGGAGCAGGAGGCGATTTGCCTGCGCCGACGTAGCGGGTGAGGTCGCGGCGACCCTAAAATCACCTCTTATGGCGGTTGAGTACAAGGTGATGACCCAGAAGGACAAGGCCTGGGGTGACAGCTTCGACCCCCAACAACTGGAGAACGCCATCAACGCGTATGCCAGCGAGGGTTGGCGCGTCGTCACGATGGCCAGCGCCAGTCTCGGCGGCGACCGCGACGAGGTCGTCATCGTCTTCGGACGCGAGGCCTGAGACATGGAGGAGCGCTTCGGCGTCAAGGGCAGCACGGTCGGCGGGATCTTCTTCGTCGAGCAGCTGATCCCGGGAGCACGTCGCATCGACCGCGTCGAGGTCGAGATCAAGAAGCAGAATGCGAACCTCGACGAGGTCAAGCGGGAGATGGCCGAGAAGGCCACCAAGAAGGGCGCTACCGCCATCCAGGCCTTCCGCTACGGACAGCGCAAGAAGGGCTGGTACGGCGAGGGCGAAATGGTCGTCGTCTGATCGCCCCATGACCCCCGTGACTGACCTCGGACGCGGCCAACGCGTCCCCCTGCCCGACCTCGGCGGCAATGCGGTGGTCGACGTCGGCGTCGACGTCTCATCGGCCGAGAACGTCGCCTTCGATGTGTGCTGCTTCGGCGTGGACGGCGCTGGGAAGCTTCTCGCCGACGAGTGGCTCGTCTTCTTCAACAATCCCAGCGCCCCGGCGGACGCGGTGCGCTCGGTCGGGCCGCACGGTGGCGACGAGCAGGTATTTCGGATCGACCTGATGGCGCTCCCCGAAGAGGTCGCGCGGTTGGTCTTCACGGTCAGCATCGAGGGCGAGGCGACCATGGCCGCCATCGCCAAGGGGCACGTCCGGGTGCTGGCGAGCGGCACGCCGATCCTGCGCTACCCCTACTACGGCGCGGATTTCACCACGGAGCGATCAGTCGTCGTCGGCGAGCTGTACCGTCGCGAGGGCTGGCGCTTCGTGGCCGTGGGGCAGGGCTACGAGGGCGGTCTGGCCGCCCTCATCGCGTCGTTCGGCGGCGAGGTCGACGCGGAGCCGTCGGCGTCCCCGGCGCCGCTGAACCCCGACATGGTGACGCCGCCCGAGCCTCTGCCCGAGCCTCTGCCCGAGCCTCTGCCCGGGCCACCGCCCGCGCCTCCGCCCGCGCCTCCGCCCGCGCCTCCGCCC
>NZ_JACDFE010000201.1 GCF_013815995.1 Sporichthya sp. | reverse complement strand
ATGTGGTCGGGGTCTACCTCAATCCGCCGGCTCGGGCGGTGGTGTTCAGTTTCGATGAAAAGACCCAGTGCCAGGCGTTGGACCGCACCCAGCCTTCGCTGCCGATGAAGGCGGGCCGGGCGGGCACGATGACCCATGACTACAAGCGCAACGGCACCGTCGACCTGTTCGCCGCGATGAACATCGCCACCGGGCAGGTCCTGACTCACTGTCAGAAAGGACACGCGGGCGCCGATGTGTTGCGGTTCTTCAAGCAGATCGACGCCGCCGTCCCGCGCGGGCTGGGGGTGCATGTGATCCTGGACAATCTTTCCGCGCACTCCACCCCGGAGATCACCAAGTGGCTCGCGCACAAGGACCGCCGGCGCTGGCACCTGCACTTCACCCCCACCTCGAGTTCGTGGCTGAACCTGGTCGAGCGCTGGTTCAAGGAGTTGACCGAGAAGCGTCTGCTCCGCGGGCGGTTCACCAGCGTCGCCGAACTGAGCGCCGCTATCACCGACTGGGCCGGACACTGGAACAGCGACCCGAAGCCCTTCATCTGGAAGGCGACCGCGGAGGAGATCATCGCCAAGGTCCGTCGCGGGCGTGAGGTCCTCAACCAGATCAATTCGCAGACGGACCACTAGGCCGTCAGAGTGTCCGTATCCGAGTGGTGTCGGCAGGTTTACGTACGGGGCCGCGCTCCGCTCCCGTCGTCGGTGCGAGCGCATACCCTCGGGCCGTGGCTGATCCTGCGACCTACCGTCCGCGACCGGGGTCCATCCCGGATTCGCCCGGGGTCTACCGGTTCTCGGACGCGCATGGCCGGGTCATCTACGTCGGGAAGGCCAAGAGCCTGCGGTCCCGGCTGGGGTCGTACTTCCAGGACATCTCCGCGCTGCACGTGCGGACCCAGACCATGGTCACCACGGCCGCCAAGGTCGACTGGACGGTGGTCGGCACCGAGGTCGAGGCGCTGCAGCTGGAGTACTCCTGGATCAAGGAGTTCGACCCCCGGTTCAACGTCCGCTACCGCGACGACAAGTCCTACCCGAGCCTCGCCGTCACGCTGAACGAGGAGTTCCCGCGGCTGCAGGTGATGCGCGGGCCGAAGAAGCGCGGGGTCCGCTACTTCGGGCCGTACGCCCACGCCTGGGCGATCCGGGAGACCCTCGACCTGCTGATGCGGGTCTTCCCGGCCCGGACCTGCTCGGCCGGGGTGTTCAAGCGGGCCGGCCAGGTCGGGCGGCCATGCCTGCTCGGCTACATCGGCAAGTGCTCCGCGCCCTGCGTGAGCCGGGTCAGCGCCGAGGAGCACCGGCGCATCGTCGAGGACTTCTGCGACTTCATGGCCGGCCAGACCACGACGTACCTCAAGCGGCTCGAGAAGGAGATGCAGGGCGCCGCCGACGTCCAGGAGTACGAGCGGGCGGCCCGGCTGCGCGACGACATCGGGGCGCTGCGCCGGGCGATGGAGAAGAACGCCGTCGTGCTCGGCGACGGCACCGACGCCGACGTGATCGCGCTGGCCGAGGACCAGCTCGAGGCGGCGGTGCAGGTCTTCCACGTCCGCGGCGGGCGGGTGCGTGGGCAGCGCGGCTTCATCGTGGACAAGGTCGAGGACGTCAGCACCGGGGATCTCGTCGAGCACTTCCTGCAGCAGCTCTACGGGGAGGGGGACACCGAGACGGGGGACCCGGTGCCGCGCGAGGTGCTGGTGCCGGAACTGCCCGGCGACGCGGCCGCGGTGACCGAGTGGCTGTGCACCAAGCGGGGCTCCCGGGTCGACCTGCGGGTGCCCCAACGCGGGGACAAGAAGTCGCTGATGGAGACGGTCGCTCGCAACGCCGACCAGAGCCTGGCGTTGCACAAGACCAAGCGGGCCAGCGATCTGACGACCCGTTCGCTGGCGCTGCAGGAGATCCAGGACGCCCTCGCCCTGGACGAGGCCCCGTTGCGCATCGAGTGCTTCGACGTGTCCAACCTGCAGGGCACCGAGGTGGTCGCCTCGATGGTGGTGTTCGAGGACGGGATGGCGCGCAAGAGCGAGTACCGCAGCTTCAACATCAAGGGCGTCGACGGGCAGAACGACGTCGCCGCGATCGACGAGGTAATCTCCCGCCGGTTCCGCCGCTACCTGGAGGACCGCGCCGCGGAGGCCGAGGCCTTGGCTGCTGATGTGCCGGGGGCGCCCGTCGGCATCGACCCCGACACCGGCCGTCCCCGCCGTTTCGCCTACCCGCCGAACCTCGTCGTCGTCGACGGCGGCGCCCCGCAGGTGGCGGCCGCGGCGGCCGCGATGGAGAAGCTCGGCGTCGTCGACGTCGCGCTCTGCGGCCTGGCCAAGCGTCTGGAGGAAGTCTGGGTCCCGGGGGAGCCCGACCCGGTGATCCTGCCCCGCACCAGCGAAGGGCTCTACCTGCTGCAGCGGGTCCGCGACGAGGCCCACCGGTTCGCGATCACCCACCACCGGAAGCGGCGGTCGAAGTCGATGATCGACAGCGCCCTCGACGCCGTCCCGGGATTGGGCGAGGTGCGGCGCAAGGCTCTGATGCGCCAGTTCGGGTCGGTCCGGAAATTGAAGGCGGCCACCGCGGAGGAGGTCGCGGCGGTGCCGGGTTTCGGTCCGCGCACCGCCCGCGCCGTGGTGGACGCGCTCGCCGCCGGCGGCGGGGCCCCTGCCGTCAACATGGCGACAGGCGAGATCATCGAGCAGGACGAGTAAGGCGGTTGGCCGTCAGGTCAACAGGCTGAGCAGGTACTCCCCGTAGCCGCTCTTGCGCAAGGGCTCGGCCCGGGCGCGCAGGTTCTCGTCGGAGAGCCAGCCCTGGCGCCAGCTGACCTCTTCCGGGCAGCCGATCTTGCGACCTTCCCGGCTCTCGATGGTGCGGACGTAGTTGGCGGCGTCGCTGAGGTCGTCGAACGTGCCGGTGTCCAGCCAGGCGGTGCCCCGGGGCAGCACCGACACGTGCAGGCGACCTTCCTCCAGGTACTGCCGGTTGAGGTCGGTTATCTCCAACTCGCCACGTGCAGACGGCTTCAACTCGCGGGCGCGCCCCACCACCGTGTTGTCGTAGAAGTACAGACCGGGCACGGCGTACGGGCTTCGCGGCTTGGTCGGCTTTTCCTCCAGCGAGATGGCCCGGCCCGCGTCGTCGAACTCCACCACGCCGTAGGCCTGCGGGTTGGCCACCCGATACCCGAACACGGCCGCGCCGTCCACCGTGGCGTACTCCGCCAGACGGGTGCCCAAGCCGGGACCGTAAAAGATGTTGTCGCCCAGGGCGAGGGCGGCGTGGTCGTCCCCGACGTGGTCGGCCCCGAGGATGAAAGCCTGCGCCAGCCCATCCGGGCTCGCCTGGATGGTGTAGCTGATGTTGATGCCGAACTGGCTGCCGTCGCCCAACAGCCGGACGAACTGCGGGGCGTCGTCCGGGGTGGTGATCACCAGGATGTCTTGAATGTGGGCGAGCATAAGCGTGGACAGCGGGTAGTAGATCATCGGCTTGTCGTAAACGGGCATGAGTTGCTTGCTCGCCGCGAAAGTCAGCGGGTGCAGGCGGGAACCCGTTCCCCCGGCCAGGATGATGCCACGCATGCGCCCATCGTAGGCTGACTCTCATGGTGCGAACGCTCGTGACCGGTGGCGCCGGCTTCATCGGTTCCAACTACGTCCGCTACCTGGTCCGCGAGAGCGACGCCGTGGTGACCGTGCTCGACAAGCTCACCTACGCCGGCAACCCGGAGTCACTTTCGGGTCTTCCGGCCGACCGGTGTTCCCTCGTTGTCGGGGACGTGGCCGACCAGACGCTCGCGGAGAAGCTTGTCGCCGAACACGACGTGGTCGTTCACTTCGCAGCCGAATCTCACAACGACAATTCCCTGCTGGACCCTTCGCCCTTCGTGCAGACCAACCTGGTGGGCACCTTCAGCCTGCTGGAGGCGGTCCGCAAGCACGACAAGCGCTACCACCACATCTCGACCGACGAGGTGTACGGCGACCTGGAACTCGGCGATCCGCAGCGGTTCACGGAGTCGACGCCGTACAACCCCTCCAGCCCGTACTCCTCGACGAAAGCCGGCTCGGACCTGCTGGTCCGCGCGTGGGTGCGCTCGTTCGGTGTCCGGGCCACGATCAGCAACTGCTCGAACAACTACGGGCCCTACCAGCACACCGAGAAGTTCATCCCCCGTCAGATCACCAACCTGATCGACGGCGTGCGGCCCCGGCTCTACGGGGCCGGGCTCAACGTCCGGGACTGGATCCACGTCGATGACCACAGCGCCGCGGTGCAGCTCATTATCGATCGCGGCGCGCAGGGCGAGACCTATCTGATCGGTGCCGACGGCGAGCACAACAACAAGGACGTCGTCGAGCTGATCCTGCAACAGTTCGGCCGCCCGGCCGACGACTACGACCACGTGGCCGACCGGCCCGGGCATGACCTGCGCTACGCGATCGACGCCACCAAGCTGCGCTCCGAGCTGGGCTGGGCGCCGCGCTTCGGCGATTTCGCAGCCGGGCTTGGCGCGACAATCCAGTGGTACTGCGACAACGAAGCGTGGTGGCGCCCGCAGAAGGCGGCCACCGAGGCCAAGTACCGGGCCCAGAACCAGTGACCGACCTGCGGCTAGACCCGACGTCGATCCCGGGGCTGTTGATCCTCACCCTGCCAGTGCACCGCGACAATCGAGGCTGGTTCAAGGAGAACTGGCAGCGGACCAAGATGGTCGCGCTCGGGCTCCCCGACTTCACCCCGGTCCAGAACAACGTCTCCTTCAACAACGAGGCCGGCGTCGCCCGGGGCATGCACGCCGAACCGTGGGACAAGCTCGTCTCGGTGACCGCCGGCCGGGCGTTCGGCGCCTGGGTCGACCTGCGCTCGGGCCCGACCTTCGGGACGGTGTGCACCGTCGAGCTGGAGCCGGGTACTGCGGTGTTCGTCCCGCTCGGAGTTGCGAACGGGTACCAGACGCTCGAGCCGGGGACCGCGTACAGCTACCTGGTCAACAAGCATTGGAGTGCTTCGGCGCGCGAGAGCTATCGCTTCGTCAATCTCGCCGACCCGGCCCTGGGGATCCCGTGGCCGATCGAGGTCGACACCGCTCTGCTGTCCGAGGCCGACCGCACCCACCCCCTGCTCGCCGACGTGACACTGCAGCCGACCGGCCGCACGTTGATCCTCGGGGCCGGTGGGCAGCTCGGTCGCGCCCTGGTGCGCCGCTGCCCGGGCGCCGATGTCCTCGACCTGCCGGACTTCGACCTCGGCGACCCCTCAGGCTGGACCACCGTCGACTGGGACCGGTACGAGGTGGTCATCAACGCCGCGGCCTACACCGCGGTCGACGCCGCCGAGACATCCGAGGGGCGCGCCGCCGCGTGGGCGATCAACGCGCTCGCCGTCGCCCGCCTGTGTCGGGTGGCCCGGCAGCATCAGTTCACGCTCGTCCACGTCTCGACCGACTACGTCTTCGACGGCACCCGGGAACTCCACCCCGAGGACGAGCCGTTCGCACCCCTCGGCGTCTACGGCCAGTCCAAGGCGGCGGGCGACCTGAGTGTGACGGCCGTTGCCCGCCACTACCTGGTGCGCACCAGTTGGGTCGTCGGCGACGGGCAGAACTTCGTCGCGACCATGGCGCGCCTGGCGGACACCGGTGTCGAGCCGTCGGTGATCGAGGATCAGATCGGCCGGCTGACGTTTGCCGACGACCTCGCCGCCGGGATCGTCCACCTGGTCACGAGCGGAGCTGCCTTCGGGACCTACAACCTCAGCAGCGACGGTCCGGCCCAGTCCTGGGCCGACATCGCGGAGGCGGTCTTCGCCGCCCGGGGCCGCGGGCGGGGCGCGGTGACCCGGGTCAGCACCGAGGAGTACGGCGCCGGCAAGGCCATGGCCCCCCGGCCGCCCCACAGTGTCCTCGATCTGTCCAAGATCAAGTCGGTGGGTTTCGTCCCGCCCGACGGCCCGGCCGCCCTCGACGCGTATCTCGACAGGCTGCCGACGTTCGTGGGCGCGCGTCCACCACAATCGAGCCATGAGCCACGACTCGGTAGCTGAGAGCATCTCGCTGGTGATCATCACCGGCATGTCCGGGGCGGGGCGCAGCACCGCGGCCAACGCCATGGAGGACGCCGGCTGGTTCGTCGTCGACAACCTGCCCCCGGAGCTGCTGCCGCCGCTGGTCGAGCTGGGCCGGCGCAGCCAGGGCTCGGTGCCCCGGATCGCCGCGGTCGTCGACGTGCGCGGGCGGGCCTTCTTCGACTCGCTGCGCGGCGCGCTGAGCGAGCTCGACGGCCGCGGCATCGTGCCCCGGATCATGTTCCTGGAGGCCTCCGACGAGGTTCTGGTCCGCCGGTTCGAGAACGTCCGGCGCCCGCACCCGCTGCAGGGTGACGCCCGGATCGTGGACGGCATCGCCGAGGAGCGTGAGCTGTTGCTCGACCTGCGCGGCCGGGCCGACCTGGTCATCGACACCTCGGACAAGAACGTGCACGAGCTCCGCGCCGAGGTGGACCGGTCCTTCGGCAGCACCGCGGACGAGGCGCTCACGATGAGCGTGGTCTCCTTCGGCTACAAGTACGGGCTCCCGGTCGATGCCGACCTGGTCGTGGACTGCCGCTTCCTGCCCAACCCGCACTGGGTCCCCGAGCTGCGTCCGCGCACCGGTACCGACCCGGAGGTCAGCGCCTACGTGCTCAGCCGGCCGGGGGCGCAAGAGTTCCTGGACGGTTACACGCAGTTGCTCAAGGTCGTCACCGACGGCTACCGGACCGAGCGCAAGCGCTACGTCACCCTCGCGGTGGGCTGTACCGGCGGAAAGCACCGCAGCGTGGCGATCGCCGAGGAACTCGGCTCCCGCCTGCGCGACGCCGGGCTGCAGGTCCGGGTCGTGCACCGCGACAAGGGGCGCGAATGAGAAGTACCCGGGTGGTTGCGCTCGGGGGCGGGCACGGCCTGGCCGCGTCACTGGCGGCGTTGCGCAACGTCACCGACGAACTCACCGCGATCGTCACCGTCGCCGACGACGGTGGGTCCAGCGGCCGGTTGCGCCGCGAGCTCGGTGTGCTCCCGCCCGGGGACCTGCGGATGGCGCTGGCCGCGCTCTGCGGCGACGACGAGTGGGGCGCCACCTGGAGCAAGGTCGTCCAGCACCGCTTCGCGGCCGAGGGGGACCTGCACGGGCACGCGGTCGGGAACCTGCTGATCGTCGCGCTGTGGGAGTTGCTCGGGGACACCGTCACCGGCCTGGACTGGGTGGGCCGCCTGCTCGGCGCCCGCGGCCGGGTCCTGCCGATGTCGGCGGTGCCGATGGACATCGAGGCGGTCGTCACCGGCCTGGACCCGCAGGACCCGGAGGCCAGGTCACGGGTGCGCGGTCAGGTCGCGATCGCGACCACCCCCGGCAAGGTCCGCGACATCGCGCTCGTCCCGGCCGATCCGCCGGCCTGCCCGGAGGCGGTCGAAGCGGTCCATCACGCGGACTGGGTGGTGTTCGGCCCGGGTTCCTGGTTCACCAGCGTGCTGCCGCACCTGATGGTTCCCGAACTCGCGCACGCGATCTGCACCACCGGTGCCCGGCGCCTGATCGTGCTCAACCTGGAACCCCAGCAGGGCGAGACCACCGGGTTCTCTCCGGAGACCTACCTCGAGGTGCTGCGCTCGCACAGCCCTGACCTGCGGCTCGACGTGGTGCTCGCTGACCCGGACGCCGTGTCCGACGTCGAGGCTCTGCGCAAGGTCGTGGAAGGTGCCGGTGCAGAACTGGTGCTGGCCACCGTGGCCGTCGGGGACGGGACTCCGCGTCATGACCCGGTGAAGCTCGCAGCGGCGTACACGGACATCCTCATGCGTGGCAGGATCGCCACATGGCGATGACAGCAGCGGTCAAGGACGAACTCTCCCGGCTGACCGTGACGAAACCCTGCTGCCGTAAGGCCGAGGTCTCCTCGATGCTCCGCTTCGCCGGAGGCCTGCACCTGGTCAGCGGCCGGATCGTGGTCGAGGCCGAGCTGGACACCGGCGCCGCCGCGCGCCGCCTGCGCAAGGACATCGCCGAGGTCTTCGGCCACCCGTCCGAGGTCTCCGTGATGGCGCCCGGCGGGCTGCGCCGTGGCAGCCGCTGGGTAGTTCGCGTGGTCGCCGCCGGGGAGTCGCTCGCGCGGCAGACCGGCCTGGTTGACGGCCGTGGCCGTCCGGTCCGTGGGCTGCCGCCGCAGGTCGTCTCCGCGGC
>NZ_JACDFE010000200.1 GCF_013815995.1 Sporichthya sp. | reverse complement strand
CGCCCAGCACAGGCCTTGGCAATCTCAGACCCGGCGGGGCGGACACCTGTCGACCCTCGGGTCTGACCGCGCCTCGAGCGCCTCGGTGCGCCCCGCCACCCGGCCTTGTTCAGCAGGCTCCTAGGCGCGGGTCAGCCGGACGCACGGTGGGTGCTCAGAGCTTGATCGGGCCTTCCTTGCCGGGGTCGCCGCCGGCCGCGGCCTTGGTCAGCGCGAGCAGTCGGCCGATGGTGCCGCCGGGGGAGTCCCAGTACTCGCCGCGCTCGACGTCAACGGCCAGGACGCGGATGTTCGGGTCGTCCTTGCCCTCGAAGTACGCCCCCGCCTCGGGGCTCCACAGCGCCTCGATCAGACCCTGGTCGCGCAGCGCTCGTGCTGAGCCCTGCAGGGCGACGTAGTCGTTCTTGGACGGGTCGGAGAAGGTCGTGCCGCAGCGGGTGCTTCCTGTGCCGATGCTCTGCACCCAGTCGGCGTCGGCGGAGACGAGGAAGTGCAGCGACGATCCTTCGATGCCGGCCAGCGTGAGCGGGCGGGACTTCCAAACCTCATTGTCCGGGGTTCCGACCATGGCGAAGTGCAGGCCCTGAAGGGCTTCGTCCAGAGTCCGGGCTTCGGTGTTCGTATCGGTGGCAGTCATAGCTAGAACCTGCCCGCCCGGGCGCAAGACATTCATGAGGCCTTGCGCGCGGGTGCCTTCCGGGTCGAGGACTTCGTCGCGGTGCTGCGCTTGGCCGGAGCCTTCTTGGTGGGCGCTTTTTTGGCGGCCGCCTTTTTCGGGGCGGTCTTCTTCGCCGCCGTCTTCTTGGCCGGCCGCTTCTTCGAGGCCTTTTCGTCAGCGGCCTTGCGGGTCTTCAGCTTCTCCGCCGACGCCTTGTTGCCCACCCGACGCGACTTCGCGGCCTCGACGGATTTGCGCAGCGCCTCCATCAGGTCGAGCACCGCGGCCTCCGGCTCGGCGTCCTCGTCGACGACGACCTCACGGCCCTTGCCCTTGGCCGCCACCAGCTGCAGCACGCGGTCGCGGTAGGTGTCGGTGTAGTTCGCCGGCTTCCAGTCCGTGGTCAGGCTGTCGATGAGGGAGATCGCGGTCTTGAGGTCCTTGTCCGAGAACGAGGCCTTGCGAGGGATCGAGGGCAGTTCGTCGGCGGGGTCGCGGACCTCGTCGCCGAAGTACATCGTCTCCAGCACGAGCACCTTGTCGTGTGGGCGGATCGCCGCCAAGTACTGCTTGCCGCGCATCACCAGGGTCGCGATGCCGATGCGGCCGGCCTTGTCCATCGCCTGCAGCAGCAGGCCGTAGGGGCGCGCGGCGTCATCGCTGGTCGGCGCCAGGTAGTAGGACTTGCGGTAGAAGACCGGGTCGATGTCCGCGGCCTCGACGAAGTCGGTGATCTCGATGGTGGAGTTGCGGCCGGGCTCGACCTCCTCCAATTCCTCCGGGGTGACGATGACGTGCCGGCCGTCGCCCAGGTCGTAACCCTTGACGATCTCGGAGTACTCGACCTCCTTACCGGTCTTCTCGTTCACCCGCTGGTTGCGGACGCGGGCGTCGGTGCCTTCCTGGAACTGGTTGAAGTGCACGGTCTTGTCCTCGGTCGCCGAATACAGGCCGACGGGGACATTGACCAGCCCGAAGCCGATGGAGCCGGACCAGATCGCGCGCGCCATGACGAACCTCCATTACCGGGACGCCGTTTCCAGCGCCCGCAGCCGGGCCTGGGCGGCCTTGAACACCGTCACCCGCTGGCTGTGCTCCTGCTCGTAGTCGAGCACCTGCTGCACCTCGGTGCGGCGCTCCAGGCGGCGCACGGACTTGACGATGTCCGCTGCGCGCAGTTCGTCGTAGCGCTTGATCGGCACATCGTTCGGGACGTACCACTCCGGAGCTGATGGGACGTCAGACCAGGCTGCGGCCGCCATGCTCGGGGAGGACGGACGCAGCCGCGCGCGAGCAATCAGGATCGCGGCTGCACCGATGGCCAGGGCGACCAGGCGCAGGGGGAGCGGCCGGGTTGCGGTGCGGGTCAGTCGGCGGGGCAGCGGAAGGGCCGCACCCAGCTGGGTGAGAGGCCGGGACACGGTCTTGAGCAGCATCGGAGTCTCCCTCGCGTGGTGCACCTGGGAAAGAACTGCCCCGGAATGCCCACGGCACGCTCAGCGAACATTCAGCCAAGAAACTTCTACAGACGGGAAGAATTCCTGTTCACCCTCTGTTGAACCGGACATCTGATCACAAAACGAGCCGCGGTCTTCACGACCTGCCGACTGGACGTCGCGGCCACCAAGAGGGGTGTGGAGTGGCTATGAAGTTCCAGTCAAAGGGTCTCGCCAAGTTTGCCGCCTTCGGGGGCGCCGCTGTCCTGGCCGGCGTGCTCGCCGCTCCGCCGGCGGCACTCGCCTCCAGCGCGCCCGACGCGGGCGCCGCGCTGTTCGACACGTCCGGCAGTTGGGCGCCCGCCGCGACGGCGAGCATCCACCCCGGCGTCATGACCCAGACCGAGGGGTCGGGCCAGTGCACTGCCAACTTCGTCTACACCGCGGGCGGCAAGTCCTTCCTCGGCCAGGCCGCGCACTGCTCGGGCACCGGCGAAGCGACGGAGACCAACGGCTGCGAGGCCAAGTCGCTCCCGCTCGGGACGCCCGTGCAGATCCTCGGCTCCGACGTGGTCGGCCACATGGTCTACAACTCCTGGATCGCCATGCAGGCAGCGGGCGAGAAGGACCCGAACGCGTGTGCCTACAACGACCTCGCGCTCATCGAGCTCCCGGCCGACGCCCTCGCCAAGGTCAACCCGTCGGTGCCCGTCTTCGGCGGCCCGGTGGGCGTGAACACCACCGGCACGACCAATGGCGAGCAGGTCGTCTCCTACGGCAACTCCTCGCTGCGTCAGGGCATCTCGCTGTTCTCGCCCAAGACCGGCACGAGTCTCGGTACCGAGGGCAACGGTTGGACCCACGCGGTCTACACCGTGACCCCGGGCATCCCGGGTGACTCCGGCTCGGCGTTCCTGGACAGCAAGGGATACGCGCTCGGTGACCTGTCGACGCTGGCCTTCGCGCCGGTGCCGCTGAGCAACCAGGTCAGCGACCTGGCCCACGAGCTCGACTACGCCCGCTCGCACGACAAGAACCTGCGCGACGTCCGCGTCGTCGCCGGCACCGAGCCCTTCCTCCCGGGTGCACTCCCGCTGGGCTGATCTCGCCCGGATCGCCCAGGCACCCAGCAATGGCAGCGGCCGCCACTCGCCCCGAGGTGGCGGCCGCTGCGCGTTAAGCGTCGTGGCCGGCGTCGAGGTCCTCGACCGCCTGGAAGCCCAACTGAGGCAGAGGCGCCGACGACGAGGTGTCCGCCGCGACCGGATCGAGCACGAATCCCATGTGATCCCCGGAGTCGAAGCGCTCGAGGATGCGCCCGACGAACCAGCGTTCCACCTCGTCGAGGATCGGGACCCCGTGCGGGCCGCGGTGCCAGGTCTCGCGGGCGAGCTTGTCGACCTGGTCCCCGGTCTCGGTGCCGAACCGTGCGGCCAGATCCCGCTGCGACGGAGTGGGGACGTGCACCCCGAGGGCCTCGGCCCGCTGGGCGACGTCGAAGGTGTGGTTGGTCTTGGACAGGAAGACCAGGTACCGCGGCGGGTCGATCGAGGCCTGGGTGGAGAAGCCGACGAGGCAGCCGGCCTGCTCGCCGCCGGGCGAGGCCGCGGTGACGATCACCATCGGGCCGTCGAGTTGGCTCATCACGGCGTGGAAGGACTCCACGGCTCGGCGTTGCGCGGCGGGGTCGTCGGCGATGGGGTGCTCAGATCGCGAGCGGGGACTGGCGGCGCAGCGAGGCGATCCGGCGCGTGCGGTGCGCGGCGGCGTCGAGGTGATCGCGGGCGAGGGTGCCGGCCCGGGCCCAGACCAGGTCCTCCGGTGCACCGCTCAGCTGCTGGGCGACCCGCATCCCGTGGTCGACAGCGCGCTCGACCACTGCTGCATCGAGCGCGGGGAATGCCGCCCTGAGCTGTGCGCACAGGGCGTCACGGGACGTAGGGGCAGGACTGGTCACGGCGCGCTCCGTTCCGAGGTCGTGCACCGCCCGGCAGAGGCGGCGGAAGATGAAGTACCCACGGGTGCGTGTTCTCACCCGCGTCCGGGCTGGAAATTTCCTGCGAATCGATGGCTCGGGCGTCCGACGGAGCGTGCGTCATAGCGCTCGGCTGTTCGGACGTCGGTCAGGCGAGTACGGGCACTGGGCCGCGGCCGGGGAGCAGGCCTTCGCGGCGGGCGGCGTGGACCGCAATGAGGACGGTCACGACGGCGCCGACGACCGCGGTGGTCGGGGCGATCACGCTCTTCAGGCTGGCGTAGGTGGTCGTCGACACCGTCGACAGCAGCCACACCGAGACTGCGGCCTTGGCCCCGACGATGAACGCCCACAGCAGCGTCAGGCGCCAGAACAGCTGCTGGATGCGCGGACGCGCGTGCAGGTCGTCGTCCATCGGATAGAAGTCGCCGGCCACCCTGGCCACCAACGGGCGGGCGGTCAGGAGTGAGCCGGCGAACAGGAAGGCGACAGCGACCTCGGTCAGGGCCGGCTGCCAGAAGTAGAACGAAGTGGAGTTGGTGGCGAAGGCGAAGATCGTCTTGCCGGTCAGCCCGATCAGGGTGAGCACCAGCAGACCGGACACGGCGCGCCCGGTGGACATCCGCCAGGCCATGGCGCCGTAGCACCACAGCAGCGCCGAGGTCAGGGCGAGCCAGATGTTGCCGGCGGACAGGCACGCGTAGAACAGCACAGACGGGACGACGTTGGCGACCAGGATCGCCTGCGCGACGTGCTTGACGATCGCGCTCAGCGGCGGGCGCTCGACCTCGGCAGCGGTCGCGTCAGGGACAACGACAGCGCTCAACGAGATCTCCCCACCCGGCACATATCCGGACCTGCCCGACGGCGGTCTCGACATGCATCAGCTTGGTTGTGAAGGTACCGGCGAACGGCTCACAGGAACGGGTCTTGTGACACATCCCTCCGTTCGGAGGAGGGGTGTTCACGGACGGTTGTCCCCTTGGCTACCGGGCAGTTCCGCAGTATGGCTCGCAACTCGCGGACGATGTCCGGAATCACCCCACCCCAGGTTTTCCTCGCGCTGAACGACGGAGCCAGTTACGACCAGTGGGTGGTGGGGACGCGCAAGATTCGAGACGTCGATCTCGGATTTCCCGCGCCGACCACGGCGATCCACTACACCGTCGGTTATGCACCGTTGCAGAAGGACGGTCGCACCGTGGTGAAAGCGATCGACCCGGACCGGCAACTGGAGCTGGAGGCCAAGGCGTGGCCGGGCGGCACCATGCGCATCGGAATCACGGTCGAGGCGGTCGCCGACGGCTGCGAGGTCAGCATCGAGGAGCACCCGCTGCACGGCCCGGCCAAGGTCCTGCACAACCCCCTGCTGGACCTGGTCATCAAAATGCGCAACGTGGAGACGCTCCGCCGCCTGGAAACGCGCGTCCGGGAGCTAGCGCGGACCTCCTGAGTGGCCCGCCATGGCGCGGGCGGCCGCGCCGAACACGCGTCCCGTGGTGCGGGCGCGTAGCGCGGCCCTGGCTGCGTTCGCTCCCGGGCCGCCATGCACCCCGCCACCCGGGTGCGCCGAGGCCGAGGCCAGGTAGAGCCCGCGGATGTGCGTCTCGGGCCGGCCGAGGCCGGGCAACGGGCGCAGCACGAGCTGCTGGTGGAGCCCGCTGGTGCCGGCGTTGATGGCCCCGTCGGTGAGGTTGGCGTCCATCGCTTCCAGATCCGGCGGGAACGAGATCTGCCGCCCCATCACCAGGTCGCGGAAGCCCGGGGCGTACTCCTCCATGCGCCGCTCGACGCCCTCCAACACCCGCTTGCGCAGGTCCGGGTCGTTCCAGCCCGCGACGCCGCCGGGGCGCGCAGGCACGTGCGTGTACGCCCAGGCGGACTCGGTGCCGGCGGGAGAGCGGGTCGGGTCGGCGGTGCTCATCTGACCCAGCAACAGGAACGGCTCGGTCGGCACGCGACCGACGGCGAGCTCGTGGGCGAAGCCGGAGAGGTCGTCCAGGTCACCGCCGACGTGCACGGTGCCGGCGCCGACAACCTCGCGGTTCCGCCACGGGATCGGGCCGGACAGCGCCCAGTCGACCTTCACGGTCGCGTCGTCCCAGGAAAACTTGCGCAGGTCGCCACGCAACCGCGGCGGCAAAAGATCGGACCCGAGCAGATGCAGGTACAGCGAGGGTGCGGTGACGTCCGCGAGCACGGCCCGCCGGGCCTGCACGGTCGAGCCGGAGGCCCGCACCCCCACGGCTCGTCCGTCACGGACCAGCACCCGGTCCACCCGGGCCCCGCAGCGAATGCGTCCACCGCGCGACTCCAGTCGGCGCACCAGGGCCGCGGTCAGTTCTCCCGCGCCGCCGACCGGAACCGGGAAGCCGACGTCCTGCCCGAGCATCGCCAGCAGCCAGCCGAACACGGCGCTGCCGGCTTCCTCCGGGCCGAGGTCGGTGTGCATGGCGTTGCCGGCGATCAGCAGCGGACCGCCGTCGCCGTGGAAGCGCTCGCCGCCGTAGGAACGCGCTGAGAGCAGGCCGAAGCGGGCGAAGTCCAGAGCGCCGTGGACACCGAGTTTGCGGGCCAGGCGGGCGCCGTTGCGGACCGGGGGGAACGGCGCCATCAGGGTCTGGACGAGCGTGGGGCCGAGCTCGCGCCATTGCGCGACGAGCTCGTGCCAGGCGGCGGCGTCGCGGCGGTCGAAGTCGGCCAGGGAGGCGGCGGTGATGTCGGCGTCGCGGCTGAGGACGACGGTGCGGCCGTCGGGCAGCGGATGCGCCAGCGCGGTCGGGGCGTGCGACCAGCGCAGGCCGTGATCGGCCAGCTTCAGATCGCGCAGCACCGGCGAACCGGCGCCGAGCGGGTAGAACGAGCTGAACCGGTCGTTGACGAAGCCCTCAGCCACGTATTCGCCACTGCGGACCGCGCCACCGGGCTCGTCCTCGGCCTCCAGGACCAGCACGTCCCAACCCGCGTCGGCGAGCAGGTTGGCGGCGACCAGGCCGTTGGGCCCGGCGCCGATCACGAGGGCATCAGCCGAGTCCGTCATATCGGGGCCCTACCCGAGAGTTTGCGGCGCCCACCTGGGTAGATGCGGGCAATGACGGTGACTTTGCTCGCCGGGCGCTCGGAGGCCCTCGGCCCGCCGTTGCCCGAGCCCCGCGGCCCCTTGTCGATGCACATGCACGCTCTGATCCTCGCCCGTGAGGGCTACAGCAGCCCGGCGGCCGTCTCCACCGCCAACCCGTTCGGCGACGACCTGCATCTCGCGCTCTACACCGCCTACGAGCTGCACTACCGCGGCTTCGCCGGCGTCAGCGACGACCAGGAGTGGGATCCGCACGTCCTGGCGCTGCGCACCGCTCTGGAGCGGCGCTTCCTCGGGGCGCTGCGCGACGAGCTCGGACCCGTCGACGAGGACGTCGACGCCGCGATCGCCGAGCTGCTGCTGGTCGACGGCGAGGGCGGGGTCGCGGCGTACCTGGCCCGCAACGGCACCCGCGAACAGCTGCGGGAAGTGCTGGCGCACCGCTCGATGTACCACCTCAAGGAGGCCGACCCGCAGGCCTTCGTCCTGCCCCGCCTGCACGGGGCCACCAAAGCCGGCGTGGCCGCCGTCGAGTTCGACGAATACGGCGGCGGCCACGCGGCCCGCATGCACGCCCAGCTCTTCGCCGAGCTGATGGCGGCCTTCGACCTGGACACCCGCTACGGCGCCTACGTCGAGATCGTGCCGGCGCCGATGCTGGCGATGGTGAACTTCATGTCGCTGTGCGGGCTGCACCGCTCCCGCCGCGGCGCTCTGCTCGGACAGCTCGCGGCGGTCGAGATCACCTCACCGCCCGGCTCGATGCGGATGGTGGCCGCCGTGCGCCGGACCGGTGGCGACGCCGACGCCGAGGACTTTTACGCCGAGCACGTGGTCGCCGACTGCGTGCACGAGCAGGTGATGCGCCGCGACGTGATAGGCAACCTGCTGGCGGGGGAGCCGCACCTGGCTGCCGATGTCGTCTTCGGGATCCGCGCCGCGGGCCTGCTGGACACCCGCCTGGACGAGCACCTGCTGAGCTCGTGGGAGGCGGGGCGCTCCTCGCTCTGCGCCCCGCTCCCGGCCTAGGGCATGTCTCCCAATCCCTCTGCGGCGCGGATCGGCGCCAGAACGCCCTCTGGCTG
>NZ_JACDFE010000199.1 GCF_013815995.1 Sporichthya sp. | reverse complement strand
CGTCGGGGTCGGGTCGGGGGTCGGGACCGGGGACGGGGTGGGGGTGGGGGTGGGGGTGGGGGTGGGCGTGACCACCGGGGTGGTGGGGACCGGGGTCGGGCTCGCAATCGGGCCGGTGGTCGGGCCGGTGATGGGGCCGGTGCTCGGCTTGCCCTTGCCGGGCTTGACCGGGACGGTGGGCTGGACCGTCCCCGCGTAGACGCCGGCCCAGGCCAGCACGTGCGAGACGTACTGCCAGGACCGGTTGTAGCGGAACACCGCCGCCAGCAGTTCCTCGCGGTCGAGCATGTTGCCGCCGCCGAGGCACAGGTAGCCGGCGGTGGCCAGAGCGGCGTCGGCGATGTTGTTCGGGTCGGCCTTGCCGTCGCCGTTGCCGTCGCGGCCCAGGCCCGCCCAGGTGCCGGGCAGGAACTGCATCGGGCCGACCGCGCGGTCGTAGACGGTGTCGGTGTCGAGCTTGCCCTCGTCCGTGTCGCGGATCAGGGCGAAGTTGCCCTCGCCGGTCAGCGCCGGTCCGAGAATCGGGCGCAGCGTGGTGCCCTTGGCGTCCACGTTGCCGTTGCTCGCGTGCCCCGACTCGATGCGTCCGATACCGGCGATCAGCGGCCAGCTCATGTGGCAGGACGGCCGCTCCTGGCGCATGATCCGCGCCGCGCCCTGGTAGGCCGCGAGCACACGCGGCGGGACGGCCTTCGAGCCCGGGGTGGTCAGCAGCGGGTCCGCCAGGTCCGCGCCGAGCGAATCCAGGTTCGGGAACTGCAGCGGCTCGGGGCCGACCACCTGGCGCGGTGCCTCGGGCTCGTAGGGGTGCGGCGGGACGACGAAGGGCAACGGCTCGCCGGCGGCGATGCCGTGCAGCACGTTGGTGCCGGTGGAGGCCATGAACACCGAGTCGCCCTCACCCGGGCCGGCCCCGGGCACCACGCTGATCGTGCCGAGGATGGCGGAGGACACAGCCGTCGCGACGGCCACCATCGCGGTGCCGTTGCCGGCGTCGCGGAACGGCGCCCAGTTCGACCCGGCCGGCTTGGCTTTCTGAACCGGCGCCCTCTGAACCGGAGCCTGCTGAACCGGAGCCCTCTGAACCGGAGCCTGCTGAACCGGCGCCTTCTGGACCGGCGCCTTCTCGGCCGCTGCCAGGCGGACCCGAGCAGCGGCAGGCTGCCGCGCGGGATCTGCTCTCCCCCGTGCGGATGTCTTAGGTGCACTGTGCCGGCCCATCACGCGGATATCGGCCGGTGCGCGCCTCTCCTTGACCCTGCGTCAGATATGCGGGTCAGTGTCCGGCTTCGTGCCAGGTGCGCCCGGTTCCCAGCGATACGTCCAGAGCCACGGACAGCGGGTAGGCCGCGCCCATCTGATCCCGGACCAGCGCTTCCAGCGCCTCGCGCTCGCCGGGGGCGATCTCCAGGACGAGTTCGTCGTGGACCTGCAGCAGCATCCGTGAGCGCATCCCGGACTGGCGCAACGCGTCGGCGACGCCGAGCATGGCGACCTTGATGATGTCGGCGGCGCTGCCCTGGATCGGGGCGTTGAGGGCCATCCGCTCGGCCATCTCGCGGCGCTGGCGGTTGTCGCTGGTCAGGTCGGGCAGGTAGCGACGGCGGCCGAGGATGGTCGAGGTGTAGCCCTCCATCCGGGCCTGGTCGACGATCTCGCGCAGGTAGTCGCGGACGCCACCGAAGCGCTCGAAGTACTCGTCCATCAACTCCTTGGCCTCGTCCACGCCGATGTTGAGTTGCTTGGACAACCCGAACGGGGACAGCCCGTAGGCCAGGCCGTAGGACATCGCCTTGATCTTGGCCCGCATCTCCGGGGTGACCCCGCCGGGCTCGACGGCGAAGACCCGGGACGCGACCGTGGTGTGCAGGTCCTCCCCGGAGGCGAAGGCCTCCTGCAGGCCCACGTCCTCGGACAGGTGCGCCATGATCCGCATCTCGATCTGGCTGTAGTCCGCGGTCATCAGGGCCTCGTAGCCGGGGCCGACCACGAAGGCCGTGCGGATGCGCCGGCCCTCCTCGGTGCGGATCGGGATGTTCTGCAGGTTCGGGTCGGTCGAGGACAGCCGTCCGGTCGCCGCGATCATCTGGTTGAACGTCGTGTGGATGCGGTTGTGCTCGTCGAGCATCGGGATCAGGCCGTCGACGGTCGACTTGAGCCGGGTCACGTCGCGGTGCCGGAGCAGGTGCTCCAGGAACGGGTGCTCGGTCTTCGCGAACAGCTCGGCGAGGGCGTCCGCGTCGGTGGTGAAGCCGGTCTTGATCCGCTTGGTCTTCGGCAGCGCCAGTTCCTCGAACAACACCACCTGCAACTGCTTGGGCGAGCCGAGGTTGACCTCGTGGCCGATCGCGGCGAACGCAGCCTGCTCGGCCGACTTCACCTGGCCGCCGAAGTCAGCGGACAGGTACGCCAAATATTCACTGTCCGCGCCGATGCCTATCGACTCCATCTCGGCCAGCACGCCGACCAGCGGCAGCTCGACCTCGGCGAGCAGCATCGTTCCGCCGCGGGCGGCGAGCTCGCCGTCGAGGTGCGTGGCCAGGTCGATGACCGCGCGGGCGCGGACCATCGCGGCGTCGGCGGCTGCCTGCTCATCGCCGCCGTCGAAGGAGAGCTGGCCGTCGTCGGCGGTGTCGTTGCGCAGCTCGCGGTGCAGGAAGCGCAGCGCGAGATCGGAGAGTTCGAAGGAGCGCTGGCCGGGCAGGGCCAGGTAGGCCGAGAGCGCCGTGTCGGAGGTGATGCCGGCCAGCGTCCAGCCGTGCGCGGCGAAGGCCAGGATCGGCCCCTTCGCCTCGTGCAGGGCCTTGGGCCGGGTGCTGTCGGCCAGCCAGGTCGCGAGGGCGGCATCGTCCTCCGGGGTGATCGTGGCCGGGTCGAGGCAGCAGGCACTGCCGTCCGCGCTGGCGAGCGCGATCCCGGTCAGCGTGCCGGTCCCCCGGCCCCAGGTGCCGGTCACGTCCACGCCGGTCCGGTTGCCCGAGCCCCCTGAGCCGGAGGCGTGCTCGGACAGCCACTCGGCGAGCTCGCCCGCCTCCAGCACCTCGCCGGCGACCTCGAAGCCGGCCTCGGCCTCCGGCTCGGCGGAGTCCAGGGTCGCCCACAGCCGCTCCCGCAGGACCCGGAACTGGAGGGTGTCGAAGACCCGGTGCACCTCGTCGCGATCCCAGTTCTGCAGCGCGAGATCGTCCGGGCCGACCTCCAGCGGCACGTCCCGGACCAGCGCGGTGAGGTTGCTGTTGGTGATCACCGCGGACAGGTGGGCGCGCAGCGCTTCCCCGGCCTTGCCCTTCACCTCGTCGACGCGGGTGATCAGGTCGGTGAGCGAGCCGAACTCGCGGATCCACTTCGCTGCGGTCTTCTCGCCCACGCTGGGGATCGAGGGCAGATTGTCGCTGGGGTCGCCGCGCAGGGCCGCGAAGTCCGGGTACTGCGCCGGGGTGAGGCCGTACCGCTCCTCCACCGCCGCCGGATCCATCCGGGAGAGTTCGGAGACCCCGCGTTTGGGGTACAGCACGGTGACCTGCGGCGAGACCAACTGGAAGGCATCGCGGTCACCGGTGAGGATCAGCACCTCGAAGCCCTGGGCCTCGGCCTGAACCGCAAGGGTGGCGATTACGTCGTCCGCCTCGTAGCCCTCGGCGGTGACGACCTTGATCATCAGCGCATCCAGCACCTCACGGATGAGGCTGACCTGCGGCCGGAACTCGTCCGGGCTCGCACTGCGGTTGGCCTTGTACTCCGGGAACATCTCGCTGCGGAACGTCGCGCGGGAGATGTCGAAGCAGACCGCCAGGTGGGTCGGTTGTTCATCGCGCAGGGTGTTGATGAGCATCGAGGTGAAGCCGTAGACCGCGTTGGTGGGGGCACCTGTGGTGGTGGAGAAATTCTCCACCGGGAGCGCGTAGAACGCTCGGTATGCGAGGGAATGGCCATCCAGCAGCAACAAACGTCCGCCGGCTTTCGGTGCCGCCTGGTCTCCCACCCGGCGAACCTACCGCGCGCTGTGACCATTCCGGCCCGGTGTCCCGCCGGGGCGGGCATGATCGACTTCGACAAGTTCGGCGACAGGTTTCTCGACACGACCCCGGAGGCGGGACGGTGGCACGCAGGCTGGCCGGCGCGCTGGCGGCGCTGGTGCTCGCGTTGCTCGCGATCCCGTTCCTAGCCTCCCCCGCCGCCGCCGAGGGCGAGGACCTGCACGGCAAGTTGCGCAACGGCGACACCGCGGTTGCCGACGTACGGATCTTCGCCACCGACGCCGGCGGCACGCAGATCGGTGAGACCCGCAGCGACGCCGAAGGGGTCTGGGCCATCCCGCTGCCCGGGCCCGGCAAGTACACCGTCACCCTCGACGCCGAGACGCTGCCCGAGGGCGTCGCGCTGCGCAACGCGGACAACGCGAGTGTCACCCGCGAGATCCTCGGCGGCGCAGAGACGCCTCAGCTGTTCCCGCTCGGCGAGGGCCGGGCCGTGGCCAAGCAGGACACCATCGAATGGGTGCAGCTCACCGCGGAGGGCCTGCGGTTCGGCCTGATCATCGCGCTGGCGGCGGTCGGGCTCTCGCTGATCTACGGCACGACCGGCCTGGTCAACTTCTCGCACGGCGAGCTGGTGACCCTCGGCGCCATGATCGCGTACTGGTTCAACGTCGAACACGGACTGCAGTTGATCGCAGCGGGCGCGCTCGCCGTAGCCGTTTGTGGCGCCGCCGGTGGGGCCCAGGACGCCCTGTTCTGGGGCGTGCTGCGCAAGCGTAAGACCGGTCTGCTCGCGATGATGATCATCTCGATCGGCCTGGCCCTGCTGGTCCGCTACATCTATCAGTACCTCTTCGGTGGCGGGAACGAAGCCTTCACCGACTACAACAGCCAGACCGCGGTGAAGCCGGCCGGGCTGCCCTTCGCGCTCGCTCCCAAGGACTACTGGAGCATGGGCATCGCGGCAGCCGCCCTCGTCCTTGTGCTTCTCGCCCTCAACATGACGCGCCTGGGCAAGGCGACCCGTGCCGTGGCGGACAACCCTTCCCTCGCCGCAGCCTCCGGCATCGACGTCGATCGAGTCATCCGCCTGGTCTGGGCGGTCGGCGCGGCGCTCGCCGGTCTGGCCGGAGTGCTGCTCGGGCTCGCGCAACAGGTCAACTTCGCGATGGGCTTCAACATCCTGCTTCTGCTCTTCGCCGCGGTAACCCTCGGTGGCCTCGGGTCCGCCGCCGGCGCCCTGCTCGGCAGCCTGGTGATCGGGTTGTTCATTCAGCTCTCGACGCTATGGGTATCGCCTGAGCTGAAGAACGTCGGCGCGCTCGGCGTGCTCATCGTCATCCTGCTGGTACGTCCGCAGGGCATCCTCGGCCGCGCGGAGAGGATCGGCTGATGGACTGGGGCGCGATCTTCACCAACGCCATCGAGTCGGGGCTCGGCATCGACGGCGTGTACTTCGCGCTTGCCGCGATCGGACTGAACATTCATTTCGGTTACGCGGGCCTGCTCAACTTCGGGCAGTCCGCCTTCGTGGCGATGGGCGCCTACGGACTCGCGACCTCCGTGAGCACGTGGGGGCTGCCGTTCTGGGTCGGCATCCTGATCGGGCTCGGCGGCTCGGTGGTTCTGGCGATCCTGCTCGGCATCCCCACGCTGCGGCTGCGCGCCGACTACCTGGCGATCGTCACCATTGCCGCGGCGGAGATCATCCGGTTGATGCTGCGCTCGGTGTCCTTGAAGGACACCTTCGGCGGAACCGACGGCCTGCAGCAGTACTCCGGCGCCTTCTTCGAGGCCAACCCCTATCCCGATGACCGCCAGTATGGCGTCGGTGGGGTCGAATTCAGCTCCCGGGACACCTGGGTGATGACGGTCGGCTGGTCACTCGTGGCTCTGTTCTGCGTGCTGGTGTGGGTCCTGATGAACAGCCCCTGGGGTCGGGTGCTGAAGGCGATCCGGGAGGACGAGGACGCGGTCCGCAGCCTGGGCAAGAACGTCTACGCCTACAAGATGCAGGCGTTGGTGCTGGGCGGCGTGATCGGGGCCACGGGCGGCTTCGTCGTCGCCCTCGGTCAGGGCTCGGTCACGGCGGACTCGTTCGGATCCGAGACCACGTTCTTCTTGTACACGGCCCTGATCCTCGGCGGCGCCGCCCGCGTGTTCGGGCCCGTGGTGGGAGCGATCCTGTTCTGGTCGCTGCTGTCGCTCACCGACAACGTGCTGCGCCAGGCGATCGCCAACGGGCACATCTCCGACTCGATCATGACCGGCACGCAGGTCGGCCAGGTGCGCTTCATGCTGGTGGGCCTTGGCCTGGTGCTGATGCTCGCGTTCCGCCCGCAGGGCATCTTCGGCGACAAGAAGGAGCTCGCCCTCGATGCCCGATGACATGTCCGGCGACGCGCCCTCCGGCCCGGAGTGGGACTTCCTGCGCGGGGACCCCGACCCGATCGCCGCGCCGCTGCCCGCTGCGCCCCCGTCTGCCGGCCCGTCTTTTGGCCCGTCTGCTGAGGTGTTCACGCCCGAGCCGATCGAGCCACCCCAGATCAAGTCCGACCACCACGCGGTCGCCCTCGACGCCCTGTCCGGCGCCGCCCCGGAGCCCGGGTCACCCAAGCCCGACCCGATCCTGATGGCCGATGCGGTGGTGCGCCGCTTTGGCGGTCTGACCGCCGTGGACGTGACCCACCTCGAGGTGCAGCGGCACTCGATCACCGCTCTGATCGGTCCGAACGGCGCGGGCAAGACCACGTTCTTCAACCTGCTCACCGGCTTCGACAAGCCCGACGCCGGAGCCTGGACCTTCGAGGGCCGCGTGATCAGCGGCCTGCCGCCGCACCGTGTCTCCCGCCGCGGCATGGTGCGCACCTTCCAGCTGACCAAGGCGCTGTCGAAGCTCTCGGTGCTGGACAACATGCGCCTGGGCGCCACCGGGCAGCGCGGCGAGGCGTTGTGGGCCGCCGTCCTGCCGCCGCTGTGGAAGCGGCAGGAAGCGGCCATCACCGCGCGCGCGATGGAGCTGCTGGAGCGGTTCAAGCTCGACGACAAGGCCGGGGAGTTCGCCGGCACCCTGTCCGGCGGGCAGCGCAAGCTGCTGGAGATGGCGCGCGCCCTGATGAGTTCGCCGCAGCTGGTCATGCTCGACGAGCCGATGGCCGGCGTGAACCCGGCCCTGACCCAGTCCCTGCTCGGGCACGTGCAGAGCTTGCGCGACGACGGCATGACGGTCGTCTTCGTCGAGCACGACATGGACGTGGTCCGGCACATCGCGGACTGGGTGGTCGTGATGGCGCAGGGCTCGGTGATCGCGGAAGGCCCGCCGGCGGCGGTGATGGCCGACGACCGGGTCATCGACGCCTACCTCGGCGCCCACCACGACGCCCCGCTCTCGATCGAAGAGGAAGAGGAGCGCCTCGCCAAGGCCGAGAACGAACTGCAAGCGGAGATCGAGCAGGCGAGCGCCGACCAGAGCGTGGAGGGTGGAGCCACCCCGTGACCGAACCGACCCCCGTTCCCCCGCCGCCGCCCACGTCCGCGCCGCCCGCGCCGGAGGGGGAGGCGCTGCTGCGTGCGTCCACCCTGGTCGCCGGGTACGTGCCTGGCGTCGACATCCTCAACGGCTGCGACCTCTACGCCGCGCCCGGCGAACTGGTCGCGATCATCGGCCCCAACGGCGCCGGCAAGTCGACCCTGCTCAAGGCTCTGTTCGGCCTGGTCCCGGTCCGCTCGGGCACCGTCACCCTGCGCGGGGAGGACATCACCGGCTTCAAGGCCAACAAGCTGGTCTCCCGCGGCGTGGGTTACGTGCCGCAGTCGAACAACGTCTTCGGCAGCCTGACCATCGAGGAGAACCTGCAGATGGGGGTGTTCCAGAAGCCCAAGCAGTTCAAGGAGCGCTTCGCCTACGTCTGCGACCTGTTTCCCACCCTGGGCACGCGCAAGGACCAGCGGGCCGGCTCGCTGTCCGGCGGCGAACGGCAGATGGTCGCCATGGGCCGGGCCCTGATGCTGGAGCCGTCCGTGCTGCTGCTCGACGAGCCCTCCGCGGGGCTGTCGCCGGCGCTGCAGGACGAGGTGTTCATCCGGACCAAGCAGATCAACCGCACCGGCGTCACGGTGGTGATGGTGGAACAGAATGCGCGACGCTGCCTGCAGATCTGCCACCGCGGTTACGTGCTCGACCAGGGCCGCAACGCCTACACCGGCGCCGGCAAGGCCCTGATCAAGGACCCCAAGGTGATCGAGCTCTACCTGGGCACGCTGGCCAAAGCCTGACGCACAGTCAGTCTTCCTACCGGCAAAGCAGAAGGGCCCCGCC
>NZ_JACDFE010000360.1 GCF_013815995.1 Sporichthya sp. | reverse complement strand
CGCCGGACCTCCCCTCCAGGCCGGCGCCCGCCGAGATTGCGCGTGCCGCAGCGGGCTGCGGCACGCCGACCAGATCCGCGGCGGCCCGACGCACCGCGGCGAGAATGTCCTGCAGAGCGACACCGAAGGCCAGTGCCCCGGAAGGCCGCCGGTCAGGGTCCTTGGCCAGCGCCGCCTGCAGCACCCGGACCAGGGCCTCCGGAGAGCCGGGGGCGGTCGGCGGCGGGTCCTGGGCGACCCGCAGGTAGAGCGTGACCAGGGGTTCGCCCGGCGCCGTCGTGAACGGCGGCTCGCCGGCCAGCAGGAAGTACAGGGTCGCGGCCAGGGAGTAGACGTCCGAGCGCGGCGTGGCCGGCTCGCCGCCGAGCACCTCGGGCGCGCAGTACGGCACCGAACCGGTGACGCCCCGCACGGGGGTGTCCCGGCGGCCGTCGACCAGGGCGGAGCCGAAGTCGGCCAGCAGCGGCTCGCCGGTCTCGGAGAGCAGCACGTTCTGCGGCTTCACGTCCCGGTGCAGCACCCCGAGGCGGTGCGCGGACTCCAGCGCCCCGGCCAGTTTGATCCCGAGCCTGGCCACCTGGTGCCAGGTCAGCGGACCACGACGGGTGACGTGCTCGTGCAGCGTTCCGCGTCGGAGGTGATCCATCACCAGGTAGGGCCGCCCGTCGGGCAAAGTGCCGCTGGCGTGCACCGGCACGACGTGCGGATGCCCGGACAGTCGACCCAGCGCGGCGCACTCGTGGGCGAAGCGTTCGGCGGCCGACTCGGCCGCGCCGCGCTTGCCGGCGGTGGAGACCTTCACCGCGACGTGCCGGTCCAAGGTGGCCTGGCGCGCGCAGTAGACCACCGCAAAACCACCGCGGCCGATCACTTCGGCGTCGGTTAGTCCAGGGATGTCCAGACCCGGATTGAGGAGCACCGTAAATCCACCTCGTGTCCGGTCATCACGGAATGATCAACGAGGCGGATCTTGGCACGGTCTGAACGTGCTTACCCAGGTCAATCCACCCGCCAAACCGCGTCCTGGGCGCATTTCACCCGAGCGGCCTAGAGGGGTCACAGATCCGGTAACCGTCACCGTGTGGCGTAGAAGGCGACGGCCGCCGCGGCCGCCACATTCAACGAGTCGACGCCCGCTTCCATCCCGATGTGAACGCACATATCGGACTGCTCGATCGTCGCCGGGGCGAGGCCGTCCCCCTCGGTCCCCACCACCCAGGCGATCCGCTCCGGTGCGGCCGCCGCGAACTCGGCGAGTTCGACGGCGGTCCGGGTGCCGGTGCCAGTTCCGGGGCTCAGCGCCGCGACGGTGAACCCTGCCGCGCGGAGCAGGGCGAGATCGGCCGGCCAGGACTGCAGGCGGGTCCAGGGCACGGCGAACACGGTGCCCATCGAGGTGCGGATGGCCCGGCGGTAGAGCGGGTCGGCGCAGGAGGGAGTGACCAGGACGGCGTCGATCCCGAAGCCCGCCGCGCAGCGGAACAGGGCACCGAGGTTCGTGTGGTCCACGATGTCCTCGCAGACCACCACGCGGCGGGCGCCGGCCAGCAGCTCCCGGATCTCCGGCAGTGGGCGACGACCCATCGCGGCGAGCAGGCCGCGGTGGACGTGATACCCCGTCAGACGTTCGAGCAGGTCGGCCCCGGCGACGTAGACCGGCGCGCCGTGCTCGGCGACGGCGGCGGCCAGGGCGGCCGCCGGCTCCACCCGGTTCGGGGCCAGCAACAGCGAGCGCGGGGTGAATCCGGCGTCCAGGGCGCGTTGCAGGACGGTCGCGCCCTCGGCGATGAACACCCCGGCCGCGGGCTCCCGGCGGACCCGGTGCCCGACGTCGGTCAGGCGCTCGTAGTCGGCCAGCCGCGGGTCGGCCGGGTCGCTGACCAGGACGACCCCGGGGATGTCATCCCTCTCGACCACGCGGCTACGGCGTGTCGCGGTCGGGGATGACATCCCGGCCGGGCAGGGCGTCCCCGAGGGCGACCACCGCGCCGATCACCACGACAGCCGGCGGACGGATGCCGGTCTCGATCACCGCAGCGGCGATTCCGCTCAGGGGGGCGCGCACCGAACGCTGGGCGCTGGTGGTGCCCTCCTGGATCACCGCCGCCGGGGTCGCGGGGTCGCGCCCGTGCTCCATCAACGCGGCGGCGATCGCGGCGAGCTTGTCCACGCCCATCAGCACGACGAGGGTCCCGCGCATCCGACCGAGCGCAGCCCAGTCGGTCAACGTGTCCTCGTGGGAGGGCCCGATGTGCCCGGAGATGACGGTGAACTCGTGCGCGACGCCGCGGTGGGTGACCGGGATGCCGGCGCTGGCCGGCACCGAGATCGAGCTGCTGATACCCGGCACCACGATGCAGGGGATGCCCGCGTCCGCGCAGGCCATGATCTCCTCGAAGCCCCGGCCGAACACGTAGTTGTCCCCGCCCTTGAGGCGGACCACGAACTTGCCGGCCCTCGCGTGCTCGACGAGCGCGTCGTTGATCGCCTGCTGAGCCATCGCGCGTCCGTACGGGATCTTCGAGGCGTCGATGACCTCCACGTGCGGGCCGAGTTCGGCCAGCAGCGCGGGCGGGGCGAGCCGGTCGGCGATCACCACGTCCGCCTGCGCCAGCAGCTGGCGCCCGCGCACGGTGATCAGGTCCGGGTCCCCCGGTCCCCCGCCGACCAGCGCGACGCCGACCCGCCGCTCGCGCACCCCCGTGGTGTCCACCGAGCCGTCGCGCAGCGCCCCGAGCAGACGGTCCCGCAC
>NZ_JACDFE010000359.1 GCF_013815995.1 Sporichthya sp. | reverse complement strand
CCTCGCGGTGACCGGCCGCGAGCTCCTGCGCCGCGGCGGCCACCCTCCGCAGCGGACGCGCGAGCTGCCAGGACAGCGCCAGACCGGCAGCGGCGCCGCCGCCCAGACCCAGGGCGAGCGCGAGCACCAACCGCCGAACGGCCTTCTCCCGCGAGGAGGTGATCTCCGAGAGCGGCTGCACCAGCGCGATCCCGGTTCCGTCACCGGTCGGACGCGCCTCCAGAAGGCTGCGCCGCCCGCCGACCGTACGGGTGCCGGACACGGCGTCGCCCGCCGCAACGGCCGCGACATCGGCCGGGTCCAATCTCGCCGCGACCCTGGGGCGGAGGATCAGCAGGTCGATCTGCTGCTTGGCCAGCAGCTGGCGCAGCCGGGTCAGCCCGGTCGCGCGGACAACCTCGTTGGGGCGGTCGGCGGTCGCGGCCACGAGGTCGGCCGAGGCGCCGAGCTGACGGCGGGCCTGGTCTTCGGCCGCTTGGCCGATCAGCGGCAGCGCGATCACACCGGAGATGAGCACGGCGACGAGGGCGACCAGGCCCATCGCGAGCGAGGTCCGCGTGGCCAGTGTCGCCCGCCGCTGGGCGGCCTCAGTCGACGGCATAGCCGACACCTCGGACCGTGCGCACGGGACTGGCCACGCCGAGCTTCGCCCGCAGGGCCGCGATGTGCACGTCGACGGTGCGGGTGGAGACGTCCTCCGGGTAACCCCAGACCTCGGCGAGGAGCTGCTCGCGGCGAAGCACCTGGCGCCGGTGCCGCATCAGGTGGGCCAGCAGGTCGAACTCGGTCGCGGTCAGGGCCACGTCCCGCCCGGCGGCGACCACGGTGCGGCTCACCGGGTCGAGCGTGACGTCGCCGGAGGTCAGGACCTGTCCGGCCGGCGTCGCGCCCTCGGCGCGGCGCAACACGGCCTTCACCCGGCTCACCACCTCGCGCGGGCTGAACGGCTTGGTGATGTAGTCGTCGGCGCCGAGCTCCAGACCCACGATGCGATCGACCTCGTCATCACGGGCGGTCACGAACAGGACGGGCGTCCAGTTCCCGGCTGCGCGCAGGCGTCGGCAGACCTCCATGCCGTCGAGGCCGGGCAGGCCGATGTCCAGGACGATCGCAGCCGGGGAGCGGGCTTCTGCGGCGGCCAGGGCCGTGGGCCCGTCGGGGGCGCGGACCACCACGTACCCCTCGCGCCCGAGGTAGAGCTCGAGGAGGTCGGCGATCGCAGGCTCGTCCTCGGCCACCAGCACCAGCAGGCCGCGGGCGCCTTCGCCCCCCGTCATCGCCGCGGCTCCGGCGGCTAAGGCAGCGCGGCGACGAGGTCCGCTGCCTCGCGGCGGCGTCCGGTGTAGAACGGGGTCTCGTGCTTGGTGTAGAGCCGGGCCTCGCTGGCCCGCAGGTGGCGCATCAGGTCGACGATGCGCCACAGCTCATCGGCTTCGAAGGCGAGCATCCACTCGTAGTCGCCGAGGGCGAAGCTGGAGACCGTGTTCGCGCGGACGTCCGGGTACTCACGCGCCATTTTGCCGTGCTCGGCGAGCATCGCCCGGCGCTTCTCGTCCGGGAGCAGGTACCACTCCAGGGAGCGCACGAACGGGTAGACGCAGACGTAGTTGCGGGCCTGCTCGTCGGCCAGGAACGCCGGGATGTGGCTCTTGTTGAACTCGGCCGGGCGGTGCAGTGCGAGCTGGGACCACACCGGGTCGCAGGCGCGACCCAGTGCCGTGCGACGGAAGGCCGAGTAGGCCTGCTGCAGGTCGTCGGAATCCTCGGCGTGCCACCAGATCATCAGGTCGGCGTCGGCGCGCAGCCCGGAGACGTCGTAGAGGCCGCGGATCACCACGTCCTTGGCGGCGAGCTGGTCGAGCAGGCCGGAGAACTCCTCGGTGAGCGCGGTGCGGTCACCCTCGCCCAGCGGGCGGGCGACCTTGAAGACCGACCACATCGCGTACCGGATGACGGTGTTGAGCTCGCGCGCGGACATGTCGGAGCGCGGGCGCTCGCCGGCAGTTTCGTGGCCGTGAGGGGAAGTCATGACGCCATTCTGCCGCCGGCCCCGGATCCGGTGACAATCCGCTCCGCCGCCAGGCGGGCGCTCGCCACGCAGGCGGCGATTCCCACCCCGTCGTAGGCGGCCCCGCAGACGGCCAGGCCCGATGCCGTCGCGACGGCGTCCCGGATCCGCCGGACCCGGTCCAGATGCCCGACGGTGTACTGCGGCAGCGCGCCACCCCAGCGGTTGACGAGCCAGTCCGCGGGCGAGCCGGCGAGCCCGGTGGCGTGCGCGACGTCGACCGCGACACCGTGCACCAGGTCCTCGTCCGAGCGCTGCAGGTCGTCCTCCTCACCGAGCCGCCCGACCGAGGCCCGCAGCACGGTGCCGGAGCCGGCGGCGGTCGCCGCGGCCGCGGTCCACTCCCACTTGGCCGAGGACAGCGTCACCGCCTTGATCAGCCGCCGGTCCACGGCCGGGACCAGGAAGCCGCTGCCGCTCACCGGCGGTTCACCCGCGGCGGGCGGATAGACGAGGGTGACGATCGCCATCGAGGCGTACGTGATCCCGGCCAGCTCCGCGGCCGCCGCCGGTACCTGGTCACCGAGCAGTCGGGCTGCGGCGGGAGCCGGGACGGCGAGGATCACCGCGTCGGCCTCGATCAACTCGTCCTCGAGGCCGGAGCGGATGCGCAGCGACCAGCCGGTCTCGGTCCGCGCCAGGGCCTGCACCGTGACCCCGGTACGCACCCGCGCCCCGCTCGCGCCCG
>NZ_JACDFE010000020.1 GCF_013815995.1 Sporichthya sp. | reverse complement strand
GCCCCGGGCGACGACCGGCCCGCCACCGGCCCGCAACCGCCCAAGCCGGGCGGAACCTCGACCGGCGACGGCGAGGGCCCTGCGCTCTAGCCGCGCGGCTGAGTGAGTCTTGCCTTCGTCAGATCACCCCGCCGCGTATCGTCGGGCCATGGACCGGCGCATCTTCGGCATCGAGAACGAGTACGGCGTCACGTGCACCTTCCGCGGGCAGCGCCGGTTGTCGCCCGACGAGGTTGCGCGTTACCTGTTCCGCCGGGTGGTGTCCTGGGGGAGAAGCAGCAACGTCTTCCTGCGCAACGGCGCCCGGCTGTACCTGGACGTCGGCAGCCACCCCGAGTACGCCACCCCCGAGTGCGACTCGATCATCGACCTGGTCACCCACGACAAGGCCGGTGAGCGGATCCTCGAGGGCCTGTTGGTCGACGCCGAGCGGCGGCTGCGGGAGGAGGGCATCGCGGGCGACGTCTACCTGTTCAAGAACAACACCGACTCCGCGGGTAACTCCTACGGCTGCCACGAGAACTACCTCGTCGCGCGCCATGGCGAGTTCTCGCGGCTGGCCGATGTCCTGATCCCGTTCCTGGTGTCCCGGCAGATCATCTGCGGCGCCGGCAAGGTGCTGCAGACCCCGCGCGGTGCGGTCTACTGCGTCAGCCAGCGGGCCGAGCACATCTGGGAAGGCGTCTCGAGCGCCACCACCCGCTCCCGCCCGATCATCAATACCCGCGACGAGCCGCACGCCGACGCCGAGCGCTACCGGCGCCTGCACGTCATCGTCGGCGACTCGAACATGAGCGAGACCACGACGATGCTCAAGGTCGGCTCCACCGACCTGGTGCTGCGGATGATCGAGGCCGGCGTCGTGATGCGCGATCTGACGCTGGAGAACCCGATCCGCGCGATCCGCGAGATCAGCCACGACATCACGGGCCGGCGCAAAGTGCGCCTGGCCAACGGCCGCGAAGCCAGTGCCCTGGAGATCCAGGAGGAATACCTGTCCAAGGCGCGCGACTTCGCCGCCCGGCGCGGCCTGGACGAGGGCGTGGTGAAGCAGGTGCTGGACCTGTGGGAGCGCGCGCTGTCCGCGATCGACTCCGGCGACCTGACCCCGGTCGAGCGCGAGATCGACTGGATCATCAAGTACAAGCTGATCGAGGCCTACCGCGGCAAGAACAACCTCGCGCTCTCGGCGCCGCGGGTGGCCCAGCTCGACCTGGCCTACCACGACATCAACCGCCATCGCGGCTTGTACTACCTGCTGGAGAAGAAGGGCGCCGTCGAGCGCGTTGCGAAGGACCTGGCCATCTTCGAGGCCAAGTCGCTGCCGCCGCAGACCACCCGCGCCAAGCTGCGCGGGGAGTTCATCCGCAAGGCCCAGGAGCGCCGACGCGACTTCACCGTCGACTGGGTGCACCTCAAGCTCAACGACCAGGCGCAGCGCACGGTGCTGTGCAAGGACCCCTTCCGGCACACCGACGAGCGGGTCGAGAAACTCATCGCGAGCATGTAAGTCCTAGGCTGTGCACGTGCGCCGCATCCCCGCCCTGCTCCTGACCGCTGCCCTCGTGCTGACCGCCGGGTGCAGTGGCGGCGGCGACGACGGTGACGAGAAGACCGACACCGCCCGGTCGGCCGCGCCGTTCGCGTTCCCCACCGTCTCGGAGAACAAGCCGGGCGTGGAGCCGAAGATCGTCTCGAGTACCGAGCCGCCGGACACCACCCAGGTCAAGGTGCTCCACGAGGGCAAGGGCCGGGCGGTCGGCAAGGACGATCTGCTGGTCATCAATCTCAAGGGCCAGGTCTGGGACAAGGACGGCATCGACCTGCCGCCGTTCGTGAACTCCTTCCGGACCGGCGAGTCGCTGATCCGCCCGATGGGCAGCGTGATGCCGGCCTGGGACAAGGGACTGCCCGGAGTGAAGGTCGGGTCGCGCGTGTTGCTGCTCGCGCCGCCGGCGGACGGTTTCGGCGACCAGGGCAACACCGTCGCCAGCATCCAGCCGACCGACACCCTGATGTTCGTCATCGACGTGATCGACTCGGTGGCGCCGCGGACGGGAGCCAACGGCAAGCCGGTGAAGGTGAGCGTCGACCCGAAGCTGCCGACCGTGACGACCGGCAAGGACCCCAAGATCACCGTCCCGGACGGCGTCGACCCGCCCACCGAACTGATCGAGCAGTTACTGCAGCAGGGCACCGGCGCTGCGATCAAGAAGGGCCAGACGATCATCTCCGAGTACATCGGGGTAATCTGGCGTGACGGTAAGGTCTTCGACTCCTCGTGGAGCGCCGGCCGGCACCCGTTCCCGGCCCGGATCGCGACGTCGGACCCGCAGACCGGGCAGGACGGCGTCATCCCGGGCTGGGAGAGGGCGCTGGTCGGGGAGAAGGTGGGCAGCCGCATCCTGCTGGTGATCCCGCCCAAGCTCGGCTACGGCAAGGCCGGCAACGCCGGGGCCGGAATTTTGGCCACCGACACCCTGGTGTTCGTCATCGACATCCTCGGCGTTTACGAAAAGGCCACCAGACAGTAACGCCCCGTCAGCTGTCGTCCGGCCGGCCGGTCCCGGTGCCTTAGGCTGCGCGGCGTGCGCCGATTCCTGATGTTCGTCCTGCTGTTCGCGGGCCTGACGATCCCCGCTGCCTGTGGCGGCGACGACAAGCCGTTCGCCTTCCCGACGGTGTCCTCCGCCGAGGTCGGTGTCGACCCCACCGTGGTGTCCAGCACCGCGCCGCCGAAGGAGACGCAGTTCCAGGTCCTGACGGAGGGGACCGGTCACCCGATCGGGCCGGAGGACGTGCTGGTGGCGCATGCCAAGGGTCAGGTCTGGAGTGACGGTGGCGTGGCCCTGCCGTCGTTCGTGAACACCTTCTCCGGCAAGCACATGTTGTTCCAGCTGATCTCGATGACCGTGCCGGGCTGGGGCAAGGTCCTGCCCGGGATCAAGGTCGGCTCCCGGGTGCTGATCGTCAATCCGCCGGCCGACGGCTTCGGTGACGCGGGTCAGCCGGGCATCGGTGTCACCAAGGACGACAGCCTGATCTGGGTCATCGATGTCGTGGACTCGACTCCGGTCGACTCGTCGGCGTCCGGGAAGCCCGCGGAGGCGGCGAAGAACGCCGGCGCGCTGCCGACGGTGACGGAGGGCAAGAGCCCCACGATCACGATGCCCAAGACGGCCGCGCCGAAGGCCCTCGTGGTCCAGCCGCTGCTGAACGGGACCGGGGTCGAGGTCAAGGCCGGCGAGATGATCCTGGCCCAGTACACCGGCGCCATCTGGAAGTCCGGCACCGTGTTCGACACGACGTGGGCGCCGCAACGGGGGCCGTACGGCTTCCGTGTGGCCGAGACCGACCAGCAGACCGGGGAGCCCGGCGTCATCAAGGGCTGGGTGCAGGGTCTGACGGGAGTTCGGGTCGGCAGCCGGATCCTGCTGATCGTTCCGCCCAAGCTCGGCTACGGGAAGCAGGGCAAGCCCCCCATCGAGGGAACGGACACGATGGTGTTCGTGATCGACGTCCTGGGCGTCTACCCCGACCCGACGAAGGGTTAGGGCACGTCAGCTAGAGAAGCGCGACCGCGTGCCGCCCCGCGGCGGCGGCGGCGAGGAAGCACTCCGGGTCGGCGGTGAGGTCGCGGCCCATGCTGGAGAGCGGTACCGGGCTCGCGGCCAGCGCCTCGGCCAGTCCGGCCAGGTCCACGGTGACCAGGTGGTGGCGCTCGCCCAGGGCGGCGCACTGCTCGCGGACCTGATCGCCGAAGGTCCCGGGCAGATCCGGCACCGGCACGTCGGCCGCGGCCAGCGCGACCCGGCCGTAGGCGGTCAGGCTGTGGTGGGACACGCCGCGGTGTCGTTCCCGCGGGTCCGCGGAGGAGACCCGCAGCGAAGCCACCGGCCGGCCGCCGAGGACGGCGGCGGCGTTCACGGCGTCCCCGGCGGCCACGCCCGAGAACCCCCAGCGGGTGCCGGTGCCGAGGTTCCCCGGCCCGGGCGCCACCACGGCGATGTCGGCCTCGAGCACCAGGCGCGCGGCCAGCAGACCGGAGTGCAGCGAGACGCATTCCAGGTCGCCGCCGAAGGCCTGCCCGGTGCTCACCGTTCCGGCCAGGAGGCCGGCGGCCCGAAGCCCGGCGACGGTGCGGGAGAACCAGGCGGGCAACGCCCCACCGTCGGTCATGACGAAGGCGACCCGGACCCCAGGCCGGTCCGCCGCAGCGGCCACGCAGACCGCCGGCAGCGCGGAGTGCAGATCGGCCGTGACCACCGGCATCCCGGCGAGGGAGTCCGCGTCCCGCAGCGTCTCGTGATGCGGCGACCCCTGCTCGTCGGCGCCGGCCACCAAGGCCTGCAGCGGGGTGTAGCGGGCCTTGACCAGGTGCCCGTCCGGCCCGGGATCGGGCGGTAGCCGTCCCGGGACCGCGATCACCGGGGCGTAGCCGCCGGTGCCCAGTTCGCGTACCAGCGCACCGATGTTCAGCAGCACCTCGTCGCCGGGTTCCGGCCGGCCGACCAGGGCCGGATAGGCCAGTGCGCGCAGGGAATCCGAGCCGCAGGTCACCTCGAGCTCGACGGCGCCGTCCCACTCCCGAAGCACCCGGAGCACCGTCGCCCGTCGCCAGTGGATCACGCCCGCGAACCTACAGGCGTGGTGGCCGACACCCGGTAGGCGAGCCAGGTACCTTCTCACCGACTGGCGCCTGCGGTGGCGGAGGGAGTGGGCATGTCGAAGAAGCGGACCGAGCGCCTGCTCAACCTGACGATCGCCCTGCTCGCGACCCGGCGGTTCCTCACCAAGGAGCAGATCCGCAAGGCGGTCAGGGCCTACGAGGAGTGCCCCACCGACGAGGCCTTTGAGCGAATGTTCGAGCGGGACAAGGACGAGCTGCGCGAGCTCGGAATCCCGCTGGAGACCGGCACCGACGAGGCGCTGTTCGGCGACGAAGTCGGCTACCGGATCGACCGGAACGCCTACGCGCTGCCCGAGGTCACGTTCACACCGGAGGAGGTCGCGGTGCTGGGCCTGGCCGCCCGGGCCTGGCGTCAGGTGTCGCTGTCCGGGGCCGCCGGCACCGCGCTGCTCAAACTGCGCGCTGCCGGCGTCGACCCGGACGAGACCGCGATGGCCGGCCTGGACCCGCGCATCGGCGACAACGATCCCGCGCTGCAGCCGTTGTGGTCGGCCTCCTTCGATGGCTGGCCGGTCAACTTCGACTACCGGACCCCGGAGGCCGACACCGCGAGCCGGCGTCGGGTCGAGCCATGGGGCGTCGGGGTCCGCAACGGCCGCTGGTACCTGGTCGGCCTCGACCTCGACCGCGGCGCATCCCGGGTGTTCCGGCTCAGCCGGATCACCGGCGAGGTGAAGGTGACCGGAGCGCCGGGTTCGGTGGTCAAACCGGCCGACGTCGACATCGACGACGAGTTGCGCCGGATGCTGCCGGCCGAGCCGCGGGAGAGCGCCGTCGTCCGGGTCCGTCCCGGCGCCGGGCTCGGGCTGCGCCGCCACGCCAGTGTTCGCTCGGAGGTCGAGCCGGGCAGTGCATCGGGGAGCGACTGGGACGTCCTGCACGTCGGATTCTGGTCGGTGTCCCGGCTGGCCGACGACCTGGCCTCCTACGGCGCCGACGTCGTCGTCGACTCCCCGCCGGTCGTCCGGGACGCCGTGATCGAGCGGCTGCGCGCGCTGGCAGGTACCCCGTGAGTACCGGGGGAGCCTCCGCCCACCTGGCCCGCCTGCTGGCGCTGGTGCCCTACCTGCTCAACCGGCAGGGCATCCCGATCGAGCAGGCCGCCAAGGACGCCGGCATCACCGTCGAGCAGCTCGACAAGGACCTCTGGACGCTGTTCATGTGCGGCCTGCCCGGCGGCATGCCGGATGACCTGATCGATGCGGACTGGGAAGACGGTCTGGTCTACCTCAGCAACGCCGACACCATCGCGCGCCCGCTGCGCCTGGCGCCGGAGGAGGTCGCGACCCTGCTGGTCGGCCTGCGCCTGCTCGCCCAGTTGCCGGGCAGCCACGACCGCGAAGCCCTGGACAAGGCCACCGCCAAGCTGCAGGAGGTGGCCGGCGCCGCGGCCGGAATGGCCGACGCCCGGGTCGGGGTCGGTGGCGGAACAGCCCCGGACTCCACCGTGCTCGACGGGGCCCGGCGGGCGCTCACCGAGCGTCGCCGACTGCACCTGCGCTACTACGTGCCGGGCCGGGACGAGACCACCGAGCGCGACGTGGAGCCGATGCGCCTCGCGCTGGTCGACGGGCACACCTACCTGGAGGGCTGGTGTCACCGGGCCGAGGAGGTCCGGCTGTTCCGGCTGGACCGGGTCCTGGCCCTGGAGGTCCTCGACATCGCGTCCGCGGTCCCGGCGGACGCCGTCGCTCACAACCTGGACGAGGGCCTGTTCTCACCGTCCGCGGCGGACACCGTCGCCGGGCTGGAGCTGGAACGGGCCGCGCACTGGGTGACCGAGTACTACCCGTGCGAGGAGGTCGCCGAGCTCGAGGGCGGACGGCTCTACGTCCGGCTGCGCAGCGGCGACCCGGAGTGGATGGTCCGCCTGGCGCTGCGGCTGGGTCCGACCGCCCGGCTGGTGGAGCCGCCCGAGTTGGCCGAGCAGGTCCGGGCGGCGGCGGCCGCCGCGTTGGCGGGCTACCCGGAAGTCGTGTGATGGACGCCGTGTGATGGACGCCCTGTGATCGAGCCTGAGAGTCGCGCCGAGCCCGCGCCGGTCAAGGTGACCTGCCCGGACTGCGGCCACGTCCGGGTGGCGCCGACCGACTTGCGCCTGGTCGTCGTCGAAGCCCCGGGCTCCTCGTTCTACGTGTTCCTCTGCCCCGGGTGCGAGAAGCGGGTGCGCCGGGAGGTCACCAAGGACGTCGCCGGCGCGCTGCTCGCGCGCCGGGTGCCCGCGGTCCGGTCGGTCGGTGGCGGTTAGCCGACCGATACCCTTCACCGCGTGCTGGTCGTGGCGTGGGTCGTGTTCGGTGTCGTGGGGATCCTGGTACTCGTTGTGCCCACCTTGCGGCTGTGGCGGGTCGTGAAGCAGTTGGGTCGTGAGGTCGGGCGGGTCTCCGATCAGTTGGTCGATGCCAGCAATCAGCTGGACCTGGCTGCCCGCGAGCTGCCCACCAGGCGAGATTAGTCACACCGTTACTTGTTCGCGATTTGGCGGGACGGCTAAAGATCCACCCTTTCGGTGGGAAGACATTTCGGACTTACCGCTCCTCAGGCATCTGAGGAGTACTCTCAGGTACAAGTACTGCTGCGTCCCCCGAAATTTGGAGAGCCGACACATGGGCAACCTTGGCCCCCTGGAACTGACGCTGATCCTCGTGATCGTCGTACTGCTGTTCGGTGCGAAGCGCCTTCCCGAGACCGCCAAGTCGGTCGGCCAGTCCCTGAAGATCTTCAAGAAGACGATCGCGGACGACGACGAGAAGAAGGACAAGCCCGAGGTGACGGCGCAGGGCGACCTCCCGGCGCCGCCGCCGGCCCAGACGCGGTCCGACGAGCGCACCGAGCTCTGAGTAGCCCGGCACTCCGGCCCTCCGCACAGCGGTGACCTCCACAACCGGCGCCAGGCACCGCGGACGCCCAGCCGAAAATCCCGAGGGGCGGATGCCCCTCCTGGAGCACCTTCGGGAGCTCCGGTCCCGGCTGATCCGCGCTGTCATCGCGATGGTCCTGGGCAGCATCGTCTGCTTCATCTTTTACGAGAACATCATCGAGGCTCTCATCGAGCCGGTCTGCGACTCGGGCGCCAAGGGCGTCGCTGACGGCAAGTGCGGTGCGCTCGTCGTCACCGGCGTCGTCGGCCCCCTGTCCCTGCAGTTGAAGGTCGCGCTCTACGGCGGCCTGGTGCTGACCGCGCCCCTGTGGCTCTACCAGCTCTGGGCCTTCCTCGCGCCCGGCCTGCACCGGCGCGAGAAGAAGTGGGCCTACCTGTTCGTCGCCTTCGGCGGTCCGCTGTTCGCCGGCGGCGCGGCCCTGGCCTACATCATGCTGCCGGTCGCGGTCCGGATCCTGTTGGGCTTCGCGCCCGGCGACCTCGCCAACCAGGTCCCGCTCAACGAGTACATCGACTTCGTCCTGCGCTTCATGCTCGTCTTCGGGCTCGCGTTCGAACTGCCGCTGATCCTCGTCGTCATGAACATCGCCGGCGTGGTGACCTCGAAGCAGATCCGGTCCTGGTGGCGGCAGATGATCTTCGGCATCGCCGTGTTCGCCGCGATCGCCACCCCCACGCCCGACCCGTACTCCATGCTCGCGCTGATGACACCGATGACCCTGTTGTACGGGGTGGCGATCGTTGTGACCGCGGTCCTGGACAAGCGGAAGCGGAAGGCAGAGCGGGTGGCCGCCGGCAACGGCGAGGACCTGCCCTGACGCGTGACTGACCCAAGCGAGCTCAGCGCGTTCCAGGCGGGTATCCCGTTCCCGTTCGACCCGTTCCAACTCGACGCCTGCCGCGCCCTGGAGGGCGGGGCGGGCGTCCTGGTGGCGGCGCCGACCGGCGCGGGCAAGACGATCGTGGGCGAGTTCGCGGTACACCTGGCGCTCGCCCGGGGCCGCAAATGCTTCTACACCACGCCGATCAAGGCGCTGTCGAACCAGAAGTTCGCTGACCTTTCCCGCCGGCACGGCGCGGACAAGGTCGGCCTGCTCACCGGCGACAACTCGATCAACTCCGAGGCGCCGGTCGTCGTGATGACGACCGAGGTGCTGCGCAACATGCTCTACGCGGGTTCGCAGACCCTGCGCGGCCTGGAGTTCGTGGTGATGGACGAGGTGCACTACCTCGCCGACAAGTTCCGCGGCGCGGCGTGGGAAGAGGTGATCATCCACCTGCCCGAGTCGGTCACCCTGGTCTCGCTGTCGGCGACGGTGTCCAACGCCGAGGAGTTCGGCGAGTGGCTGCAGACGGTGCGCGGGCACACCGAGGTGATCGTCTCCGAGCACCGCCCGGTCCCGCTGTGGCAGCACGTGATGGTCGGCGACACGCTGTCGGACCTGTTCGTCGACGGCAACCACCAGAGGATCAACCCGGACCTGCTGCGCCTGGTCGGCAGCGGGGGACCGCGGGACCGACGGCGCGGCCCGCCGCCCCGCAGCGGCGCGCAGCGCCGTAGTGGCGGCGCCTTCACCCCCACCCGTCCCGAGGTGATCATCCGGCTGGACCGCGAGGCCCTGCTGCCGGCGATCACCTTCATCTTCAGCCGGGCCGGCTGCGACGGTGCGGTGGAGCAGTGTCTGCGGGCGGGGCTGCGGCTGAACAGCGCCGAGGAACGGCGCGAGGTCCGCAAGGTCGTGGACGCGGCGGTGGCCTCCATCCCGGACGCCGACCTGGTCGTGCTGGGCTTCGAGGGCTGGCGCGACGGCCTGGAGCGCGGCGTCGCGGCGCATCACGCGGGCATGCTGCCGGCGTTCCGGGAGGTCGTCGAAGCGCTGTTCGTCCGCGGCCTGGTGAAGGCTGTTTTCGCCACCGAGACGTTGGCCCTGGGCATCAACATGCCGGCCCGTTCGGTGGTGATGGAGAAGCTGGTCAAGTGGAACGGTGAGGCCCATGCCGACGTGACGCCGGGGGAGTACACCCAGCTGACCGGACGGGCCGGGCGACGTGGCATCGACGTCGAGGGGCACGCGGTCGTGCTCTGGAACCCGCACCTCGACCCGATCGCGGTCGGCGGTCTCGCCTCGACCCGGACCTATCCGCTGCGCTCGAGTTTCAGGCCCAGCTACAACATGGCGATCAACCTGGTCGGGCAGCTCGGCCGCGAACGCGCGCGGGGCCTGCTGGAGACCTCCTTCGCCCAGTTCCAGGCCGACCGCTCGGTGGTCAGCGTCGCCGCGCAGATCCGCAAGCAGGACGAAGGTCTGGCCGGCTACGCCGAGGCCGCGACCTGTCACCTCGGGGACTTCACCGACTACCACGGGCTGCGGACGGCCTTGACCGCGCGGGAGAAGGAGCTCTCCCGCAATCGTTCGGGGGACCGGCGCGCGGAGGCGGCGGCGTCGCTGGAGAAGCTGCGCAAGGGCGACATCATCGTCATCCCGGTCGGGCGGTTCGCCGGGGTCGCGGTCGTGGTCGACCCCGGGCTCTCCCCGGGTCCGGAGGACCCGCGCCCCGCGGTGGTCACCGCCGACCGGCAGTACCGGCGGCTTTCGCTGGCGGACTTCCCCGGACCGGTGGAGCCGCTGGACCGGGTGCGGATCCCGAAGTCGTTCAACCCGCGCTCGCCGCAGTCCCGCCGCGACCTCGCCTCGACTCTGCGGACCCATGCCGACACCCCGGTGCATCGTCAGCGACGCAATCCTTCCGCCGCGCCCGATGACGCCGAGATCGCCCGCCTCCGCCGGGAGATCAAGGCGCACCTGTGCCACAGCTGCCCGGAGCGGGACGACCACGTCCGCTGGGCGTCCCGGCACCAGCGGTTAGCGGCCGATACCGACAAGCTGCGCGCGCACGTGGCCGGCCGGACCGCGACGGTGGCCCGCACCTTCGACCGGGTCTGCGGGGTGCTCGACGACCTGCAGTACCTCGACGGCGACCGGGTCAGCCCGTCCGGCGAACGTCTCAAACGCCTCTACACCGAACTGGACCTGCTCGCCGCGGAATGCCTACGCCAAGGACTCTGGAACGGGTTGACCCATGCCGAGCTCGCGGCCTGCGTCTCCGCGCTGGCCTACGAGTCCCGCAACGCCGACGACGCCGCCCTGCCCCGGCTGCCGGACGGCCCGGTGCGCGAGACGCTCGCGGACATGGTGCGGGTGTGGGGCGACCTGGAGCGGGTGGAGAAGCGCCACCGGCTGGACTTCTTGCGCCAGCCCGACCTGGGCTTCGTCTGGGCCGCCTACCGGTGGGCCAACGGCAAGGGCCTGGAGACGGTGCTGCGCGACGCCGACCTGACCGCCGGGGACTTCGTGCGCTGGACCAAGCAGCTGATCGACCTGCTCGGCCAGGTGGCCAAGGTCGCCGACGGTGACCTGCGCGCCACCGCGGATCAGGCGATCAATTCCCTGCGCCGCGGGGTCGTCGTCTATTCCTCGGTAACCTGACGCACCCTCAGGCGAACCACTAGGCGTGTCACGCTTTGTGGTTCGTTATCCACAGAGGAGCGCGAGGGTGTCGAGGTCGACGGCGGCCCGGGCGTAGCGGTCGGCCAGGGGTGCGCGGACGGCCAGGGGTGCGCGGACGGTCGCGGGCTGCATCTCCTCCGGGGTGAGGCAGTACACCGCGCCGTAGACGGCGTTGGCGCGGTAGTTGACGCACAGCCGCTCGGTCCGGCCGCCGGGGTGGGTGACCTCGACGAGGACCTTGGTGGCGGTGCCCCACACGATCCCGGTCTGCTCGATGTTCTCCACGCCAGGACCTCGCGTAACCAGGGGTCGACCTCATCGACGGTCAGGGACAGCGGGTCACTCATCGGAAGACGGACACCTCTCGGAGTTTGACGAAGAAGCCACCGGTCGCGGTGCGGAGGTGCACGACCTTCACCGGCGCCCCGGACAGCTTCTGCACGTAGAAGCCGTCGGTGCCCGCAGCGTTGTCCGGGGCCGGGAGCTCGCGGAAGGTCTTGCCGTCCGAGGAGACCATCACCGTGCAGGTGAACCCGCAGCCGCGCACCACCAGCAGGGTGGCCTTCACGGCGCTCGTCAGGTTGACGTAGATGTCGCGGTGGTCGTTCTGCGCGGTGCCGGGGCACGGCCCGTCGGCACAGAGGGGGTCATCGGTCGGGTCCCACGGGCTGCCGAGCAGGCCGTCGGTGAGTCCGCACGGCTCCTGCGCGAGCGGCTTTCCCTTGCTGTCGGTGACCCGGCAGGCGGCGCCGCGGGAGGCGGGCACGCTGGTGCCGGTCAGCACGCTGGTGGCCGAGAGCGTGACGGGGCGGTCGCCGATCTTCGCCTCCCGGTGGGCGGCGACCAGCAGGCGGCTGTCCTCGGCCACCCGCAGGTCGAACGGAAGCTTGACCGGGGTCTCGGTGAAGTCCGCGGTCGCGCTGGCGACGTTGCCCTCGGCGGGCAGTTGGGTCAGCGTCACCGAGACCGGGCCGGACGGCTTGGCCTGCCGGGTGTCCGGCATCGCCACCCGCAGATCACGGCCGTTGCTCAGGGTCAGCTCGAGCGCCTCGGTGGCGACCGGGACGTCGAAGGTTGCGCCCTGCCCCGCTTTGGCCGGCAGCGTGACGGTGGTCCCCACCCGGTCGTCCGCGGAGTTGGCGACGGGCGCCACCACGGAGATCGCCACCCCGACCGCGGGGTCCCCATTGTTGGTCGGAACCTTCACCGCGTAGCTGCCGTCGCCGGCGCTGACTCCCTCGGCCGTGGGCGCCTGACAACCGCGCTTGTCCGCGAAGCAGCTGAGGCCGAGGCTGAACGCGGCCCCGATGCCGATCCCGGTGCGCTCTTCCTTGCTGCGCAGCAGGGTCACCGTGACCCGGGCGCCCGGCACGGTCGTCCCCGCGGTGTCGCGGACCACCCCGCGGATGGCCGGCCCGTCGACCGCGGGCGCGGTGTCCGGCACCGAACCCGGGTCGACTGTGCCGCGGTCCTCAGCGCTCGGCCCGGAGTCCACGCACCCGGAAAGGCAGCCCGCGAGCAGGCCCGCGAGTACCAGGGGAGCGAGGAATCGGCGCACGACGGTCTTTACAGTGCGAGCGTCTGCGCGTCGCCGGCCTCGTAGTAGGTCAGGGTCGGCGCACCGGCCAGGACCTGACCGAGGGCGGGCATGGCGGCCTGGAAGTGCGGGCTGCCCAGGTGGGCGTCCATACCGGCCTTGTCCGCGTAGACCTCGAGCATGACGAAGGTGTTCGGCGTCGCGACGGCCTCGTAGAGCTCGTAGGAGAGGACGCCCTCGTCGGCGTTACTGGCCTCGATGAGCCCGGGAACGGCGGCGAGGAACATCTCGCGGGCCTCGGGCTTGATGGGCATGGTCGCGTGCATGATGATCGGCATCGATCACTCCAGGATCTGCGGTAGCGGGATCCGGCGATCCTATGTCGGGCCGTTCAACGGTCGGCGACCTCGGCGAGCGCGTTGAGCAGGCGGTTCAGCGGGCTCTCCAGGCCCCACCGGTCGGCCAGCGCGAGCAGCGCCTCCGGGTCCTTGGGGACGGCCGGCAGAGAGCAGTCGAAGTCCGGCACCGGCAGGTCGCAGACCACCTGAACGACCTGGGGCGCCACCGCCAGGTACGCCGTCGCCTCGCGCAGCTTGCGCCGCACGGCCGGGGACATTCCTGAGGCCGGGTCCTCGGCCGCCGCGAGGATGGCGGGGAGGTCGCCGTGCGCGGACACCAGGGCCGCCGCCGTCTTGTCGCCGACTCCGGGCACGCCCGGTAGGCCGTCGCTCGGGTCGCCGCGGAGGCCGGCGAAGGTCGCGTAGGACCGACCGGGAATCCCGTACTTGCGGGTCACGGCCGCCTCGTCGACGATCTCCAGGTTGCGGATGCCCTTGGCGATGTAGAGCACCCGGACCCGGCGCTCGTCGTCGACGAGCTGGAACAGGTCGCGGTCGCCGGTGACGACGTCGACCGATCCGTCCGCGCGGGTGGCCAGGGTGCCGATGACGTCGTCCGCCTCGTGCCCGTCGATGCCCAGGTGCACGATGCCGAGCGCGTCGAGGACGTCGGTGATGATCGGGACCTGGATCTCCAGGGCGTCCGGAACCTCTTCCTCGGCCGGCCGGCTGTTCGTGGCCGGCACCGCGACCCGGTGCGTCTTGTAGGTAGGGATCGCCGCGACCCGGAACGCCGGGCGCCAGTCGTAGTCCATGCAGGCAACCAGGTGGGTGGGCCGGCGCAGCTTGGTCAGGTAAGCGACGAAGTCCAGGAACCCGCGCACGGCGTTGACCGGCGTCCCGTCCGGCGCCCGCACGGTGTCCGGCACCCCGAAGAACGCACGGAAGTACATCGACGCCGAGTCCAGCACCATCAGCTCTCTCACGCGCGTCAGCCTGCCACGCCGGACCTCGATGACAGGATGGGCACATGGCGAGCGACCTTTTCTCCGCGCGGCTCAAGCGCGCCCAGGCAGCGACGGCCGAAGCTGGGCTCGACGCCCTGCTGATCACCCCGGGCCCGGACCTGCGCTATCTGACCGGGTACGTGGCCAAGCCGCTGGAGCGGCTGACCTGCCTGCTGCTGCCGGCCGGCGCCGACCCGGTGCTGATCGTGCCGTTCCTGGAGCGCGCTGCCGCCGAGGCGGCCGGCGTCGGCGAGCTCGGCCTGGCGATCGCCGACTGGCAGGAGACCGACGACCCGATCGCGCTGGTCCGCGAGCTGCTGCCCGCGGACACCCGCAGTTACGGCCTGGACGACCACATGTGGGCGGAGAAGGTGCTCCGGCTCCGGGCCGGCCTCCCCGGGGTCGAGCAGGCGCTGGCCGGCGCCGTGCTGCGCGAGCTGCGGATCCGCAAGACCCCCGAGGAGGTGCAGGCGCTCCGTGACGCCGGCGCCGCCATCGACCGGGTGCACGCGCGGATCGGGGAGTGGCTGCGGACCGGGCGAACCGAGCGCGAGGTCGGCCGCGACATCGGCGACGCGATCGTGGCCGAGGGTCATGTGCGCGCGGACTTCATCATCGTCGGCTCCGGCCCTAACGGCGCCAGCCCGCACCACGACGTGTCCGACCGGGTGATCCAGCCCGGTGACCCGGTGGTCGTCGACATCGGCGGCACCACGGAGGCCGGCTACTGCTCGGACGAGACCCGCACCTACGCGGTCGGCGAGCCGGACGTGGAGTTCCGGCGCTACTACGAGGTGCTGCTCGAGGCCCAGATCGCCGGGTGCGAGGCGGTCCGGCCGGGCATTGCCTGCCAGGACATCGACCGGGCCTGCCGCAAGGTCATCACCGACGCGGGCTACGGCGAGTACTTCATCCACCGCACCGGTCACGGCATCGGCATGGAGGGTCACGAGCATCCCTACATGGTCGAAGGCAACACCGAAGCCCTGGAGCCGGGCATGGCGTTCTCGGTCGAGCCGGGGATCTACCTGCCCGGTCGGCACGGCGCCCGGATCGAAGACATCGTCGTGTGCACCGAGGACGGCGGCGAACGGGTCAATCTGACGCCCCGTGAGCTCATCGTGCTGCCGGCCTAGGACGCTTGCCGTGGAAGCACTGGACCGTCACCTGGTCGACCTGCTCTGCGCCGATGGGCGGATGAGCTACACCGATCTCGGCAAGGAGACCGGGCTGTCCACCTCGGCCGTGCACCAGCGGGTGCGCCGCCTCGAGCAGCGCGGCATTCTCAAGGGCTATACCGCGGTCGTCGACCATGAGGCGCTCGGTCTACCGCTGACCGCGTTCATCTCGATCAAGCCGATCGATCCCAGCCGTCCCGATGACTCGCCGGAGGCGCTGGCCGACATCGAGGAGATCGAGGCCTGCCACAGCGTGGCCGGGGACGAGAACTACATCCTGAAGGTCCGCGTCGGGAAGCCCTCGGACCTGGAGCAACTGTTGGCCGAGATTCGCAGCAAGGCCAACGTGTCCACCCGGACCACCATCGTGCTCTCCACCTCTTTCGAGGCCCGGCCGCCGGCCAAGGCGGAGCCGATGGTGCCGGTGGCGGGCAACCGCACCGACCGGGTGCTCCCGGTCGTGATCCTGGAACCGCGCCCCTGAGCGCTGCCGCGTTGCGGAACCAAGCCTGAGCTGCGTCGTTGACGTATGTAGATAGTCAAATGCGTGCAGTTCGCCCCGAATCGGTGCTGCCGCAGGTGAGGCTGGAAGTTCGTACCCTGGAGGGGAACCACATGCGGCACATCCGAGGGATCGCCGGGGTGGCGGGCGCGGCCCTGCTGATCGGGGCGGCCGCGACCACCTACGGCGGCGCCGCGCTGGCCGAAGCCCCCTCCGCAGCGGCGGTCCCCGCGTTCGAGTACGCCGACGTGCTACCCGAGGAGCTTCCCGACGTCACCCGTTACCCCTTCGCTGGCTCCGTGGCCGACACCCTGGCCGCCTGGCAGCAGACGCCGGCCGGGTCCGCCCAGCTGCGCACCGCGACCACCGCTGCTGCCGCCGGGACGCCCTCGGTCGGGACCAAGCGGATGTGGCCGTCGCTCGACCAGGTCAAGCAGACCGTGTACGTGAAGGAGTACACGCTGCGCGGGGTCGGCAAGAACATCGAGGTCTGGGTGGCCAGCGGGGCCGGCCCGGACAACGTGGTCGGCACCAGCTTCCCGGCAGGAGACTGCCGGACCGTGGTGCCGAACAGCACCACCATCACCGACCAGCAGATCGACTCCCTCCTCCACCAGTACGACGACGTCATGCTGCCGAAGGAGTCCAAGGCGTTCAGCGTCGCGCCGGCGCGCAACGGCGCGGGCGCGGCGACCACCGGCCCGACCGCGGGTGTCGACTTCTCGGGGGACGGCAACAAGGTCGTCACCCTCGTCGACAACGTGCGGGACCCGAACTTCTACGACTTCCCGACCAACCAGACCTACGTGGCCGGCTTCTTCTCCCGCCAGTTCAACGAGATGACCGACCGCAACATCTTGACCATCGACGCCTACGACTGGGCACACCGCACCGGCCGGGCGCCCAAGCACGAACCCAACGACGACGTCTGCATCAGCCGGCCCTCGCGCCCGCTGCTGTACGAGGGGATCTTCGCCCACGAGTACCAGCACCTGCTGCAGTACTACGTGGACCCGGCCGAGGTGAACTTCATCAACGAGGGCCTCTCGGACTACGCGCTCACCGTCACCGGCTACGGCGACCCGGACCGCTCGGTGTTCCAGCACAAGTTCGAGTCCCACATCGCCTGCTACCAGGGCTTCGGCACGGTCACCACCAAGTACCAGCCGAACGCGCGCCCGTGCGGCGGGCCGCAGAACTCCCTCACGATCTGGGGTGACGAGGGCCAGGGCGCGGAGATTCTCGCCGACTACGGCATCGCCTGGTCGTTCCTGCTGTTCCTCAAGGACCGCTACGGGCCGAAGATGCTCGAGGACATCCACCGCGACAGCGCCCTGCAGGGCCTGGACAGCGTGGCTGCGGCGCTCAAGAAGGACGGCAAGGGCGACAAGCTCACCGATGTCCTGCACGACTTCCAGGTGATGACGCTGATCGACCGGGCCGTCGGCGGCAAGGACGGCCGGGTCGACGGGATCGCGAAGAGTCGGGTCACCTCGGCAAGCCTGAAGTCCTACATCAACCTGCTGAACACCTCGGCCTACGTGACGCCCGGCGCGGCGCCGAACGGCGCGGACTTCGTGCCGCTGCGCGGCACCGGCGCCGGCCTGCTCGACGGCGCCGATCTGAGATCGCTGTCCTTCACCGGCCGCAAGGTGCTGGATGCGGCGCCGTTGCTGTGGTCGGTCGTGCCCCAGGTCCCGTTGCTGCCGACCCTGTCGTTCCCGCAGCAGCAGGGCGTCCCGCCGCTGCCCGACATCCCGCCGCCGACCCTGCCGCCGAGCCAGCTGGACAACCCGGCGCTGTTCTCCGGCAACGCCGGGCGCAACGACGCCTCCGCCGCCTTCGAGGTGACGGTGCCGGCTGATGCGCCGACCTTGAGCTATGTCACCAGCTACAACATGGAGAGCGGCTTCGACTACGGCTACACCGTCGTCTCCACCGACGGCGGCAAGACCTACAAGTCGCTGGCGAACTCCGCGACGGTGCCGACCGCCGCCCCCGCGCCGGTGGGCAACGCGGTGACCGGGTCCTCTGGCCTGCCGACCACCGTCACCTTCGACCTGAGCCCGTATGCCGGGCAGAAGGTGATCCTCGGCTTCCGGTACCTGTCCGACCCGCTGGTCAACCAGGGCGGCTGGTACATCGACGATGTCAAGGTCGGCAACACCGTCATCAGCGACGGCTCCTCGACCAGCCCGTTCCAGTCCTTCACCCAGATCCGCCCGCAGTCGGTCTCGCCGTTCACCGTGACCCTGGTCGGTCTGGACGAGGACGGACACCGGGCCCGGGTCATCCGGATCGGGAACACCTTCAAGTTCGCCCTGACGGGGCGTCAGATCAGCTCGCTGCGGAGCTACCCCGTGGTGGTCGCCATCGTCAGCTGTGACGACCTGACCGAGACCCAGACTGCCAACGCCCCGTATGACCTCAAGGCGAACAGGATCACCCAGTTAGGTGGCCGCAAGTAGCTCCCGCCCCACTGTCCCAGCTGCCCAGAGGGCGGATGTCCGGCGTTCACCTCCTTGCAGACCCCGTGAGTCGGACCGAACATCCGGCGTTAACCCGCAGTCCACCTCTGCGGGGGCGGCCGACGGGATGATTCCCGCTATGACGCAATCCGGCACGGCTACGGGCGAGTGGGTGCCGGTTCGGCTTGCCGACGGATCCTGGCGCTACGACTGGCAGCCCGCGGAGCAGCCGCCTTCACCCGACGGCACGTCGGGCGTCTGGCGTTTGGTCCCCGGTGCCGTCGACGGCTACGGCAGCTGGGTCTGGTTCCCGGCCCCGCCACCGCCTGGCGCCCATCCCGCACCGCCGATGGCGCCGGGCGGAGACCTCGGGGCACCACTGCGCTCCCGCCGCACGGCGGTCGCGGTCGGGTTGTCGGTGGTGCTGGCGTTGGTGTTCTTCCTGATGCGCGACGGCGGGTCCGACGAGCCGACCGGCACGTCCGCCCTCCCCGGCGGGCAGAAGCAGAGCCTCCTGCTCACCGCGGCCACGAATTACACAAGCGCCCTGGTGGCAGGCAAGGGCGCAGAAGCCGCGGCCTTCCTGGATCCCCAGGTGTGCCGGGCGAACGACCGCGAGGAGGTCGCGGAGCTTGCAGCCTTCTTCGCCAAGTCCGCGCCGGGCGCCACGGTCAAGGTGACCTCGGTTGATGTGAACGGCGACGACGGCAACGTCACCGGCTACGAGTTCTCCGCCGGTTTTCCGGCCGAGGTGCGGGCCGTCATGGACCAGGGCTATACGTCCGGTGGGGAATTCGCCTGGCATCTGCGGGGCGAGAAGTGGTACTTCGACGCCGAGTGCTGGCGCGCAGGACGCTGACGGCCACCACGAAGAGCGCGGCCGGCAGGTACGCCCGCTGCTGCATCTCGGAGTTGTCCACCCCCAGGTTCCCGGCCTCGTAGACCGGGTAGGTTGCGGCCGCAACCGCCAACCACTCGGGGCGGTCGGCGAGCACCGCGAGCGCGACGAGCATCAGGCCGTACCAGGGCTGGCTCGGGCCGACCAGCACGAAGGCGGCGCCAACCAGCAGCAGGGCGTCTTCAGCGACGGGCCGGGTGCGCGTGATGGCACGGCGTATTACCCAGGCGGCGATGGCGCCGCCGATGAGCACCGCGACGGTGGGCGCCACCGCGTCGGGCATCAGCAGTCGGACCGCGCCGAAGCGCTGCTCGCCGGAATACCCCTCCTCTTCGAGGTAGCCGGGGAGATAGCCGAGCACGTCGGTGCCTACGGCCAGCAGATGCGGCAGGTACCCCACGACGAACGCGCCGACGGCCGCGGCCAGCACGACGTGGCCGCGCCGGAACAGCAGGACAGGGGCGATCAGCATCGGGACCAACTTCACCGCGATCGCCGCTCCGAACAGCGCACCTGCGGCGCCGAGACGTCGCGTCGACAACTGATGCTGTGTCAGGACTGCCAGGGCGAGCACCAGCAGCAGGACGCCGAGCACGTCGATGTGCGCGTTGTTGCCGCACTCCAGCCACACCACCGGGCACCACGTCCACCAGACCACCCCGCGCGGGTCGCGGTCATTGCGGCGCAAGGCCCAGGCCAGCGCGAGGGACACCGCGACGGCGAGCGCCGCCATCGCGAGCTGCAACGCCACCACCCGGTGCTCGCCGGGGGAGAGGTAGTGCAGCCACAGGAAGGAGAACTCGGCCACCGGCGGGTAGATCGTGCGCACGCCCGGCCGATTGATCAGCGTGCAGTCGTGCGGTTCGCCGCGGGTGGTGCACGCATCGGTGCGCCCGTCGGCCTGCGCGGCCTGGGCCTGGGCCGGGGTGCGCGGGTCGGGCGGGAAGATCTCGGCGTCGCGCAGGTGGGCCAGCGCCGGGTCCAGCGGCGCGTAGTGGTATGGGTCGTACCCGGCGGCCTGGACCTTGCCGTCCCACAGGTAGCGCCAGAAGTCGTCGGTGCTGGTGGGTGAGTAGCCCACCGCAACCACCTGCAGCAGGGCCCCGCCCGCGATCGCGGCGGTCAGCGAACGCCGCGCCGGCAGCTGTCGCACCAGCCAGGCTCCGAGCAGGAAGCAGGCCGCGGCACCGGCGTACCAGAACAGCAGCCGGCGAGTTCCGTCCGCAGTAGCGGGGTCACCCATCCGAAGCGCGCCGACCTCGGTGACGAGAACTCCGGCGAAGGCCAGCAGCGCCACCAGCAGCCGGGCCCGCCCGTTCATCGAGGCGTGTGCCGGCGAACCCAGACCACCCGGGCGAGGTACCACAGTGCCGATACTGCCGCGAGGATCGCGGTGACCAGCAACCACCGCCCGGCGAAGCCGTCCAGCGACCGTCCGGTCTTGTACTGGTACGACTCGGCCTGACGCAGGATCAACGGCGAGAAGATCAGCAGCAGCATTCCGGACACGGCCAACGGGAACCGGACGAAGTTCAGCCACGCGACCCGGCCGGGCCGCCGGCGCCACAGCGTCAGGACGGCCGCGTCGAGCAGGACGTAGAGCGGCAGCAGCAGACCGTCGTGCAGGATCGCGCCGCCGAGGAACCACTTGCCGACTGCGAACGGCCGTTCGTCGAGCAGCTGCGTGAAGGCCAGCGCGGCCGGAATGAAGGAGAGCACGAGCACGACGAAGTGCGCCGGGTGCTCGCCGTAGAGGCGGCGCACCGAGGCGAGAGGACCGGTGCCGGGTCCGGCGTCGGGGCCGGTCACGGTCGTCATGCTTCGAACGTCATTCGGGTGACCCACTTGGTGTTCCGCACACCGGGGTTGTTGGGCACGATGATCCGCGCCGGGAAGCCGTGGTCCAGCGACAGCTCCGCACCGTTCACCTGCAGTGCGAGCAGACTGTCGCCGGCCCGGATCTGATTGCCCGCCAGGCGGCCGCGGCCGAAGGCGCCGCCGTCCTGCAGGGACTCGACGTAGACCGAGCCGGGACCGTCGACCCCGGACAGCGCGGCCAGGTCCCGCAGTCGCACGCCGCGCCAGGTCTGGCGGCCACTCGACCAGCCCTCTACGCAGGCGATCGCCAGGTCGGCCTCGTGCTGTTCCATCGCGAGCAGGTCCTCGCGGTCGAGCGCCACCGGGTTCGCACCGCCGAGGATCTCCAGTCGCCAGAGGCCGCCGACCAGCGCTGGGGTGATCCGGGCTTCGTCGGCCGTGGTGTTGACCTGGAAGTCGTTGGGTCCGTCGCCGGTGTCGTAGCCGCCGCGCGGGGAGAGCAGGCCGAGGCGGCTCACCGGTCCACCGACGGTCTGCGGGCCGACCATGACCAGCGCGGTCAGCGACCCGGCGCCGACCAGGCCGAGCGCACCGCGCCGGGAGATCGTCGGGGCGGCCGGCCTGGCGCTGACCAGGCCGTCCGGGGTGTGTTGCTCCGGTTCGGTATGCGCGAGGTCGGTGCGCAGTTCATCGCGCAGGCGGCGCTCCCGGAGGGCCGCGCGCATCACCGGGATCTTCAGGGCGACGTGCGCAGCGGCCGAGGCGACGAAGATCCAGGCGGCGTAGAAGTGCAGCACGTAGAACGAGCCCGGGAAGCGGTACCAGTACTGGATGTTGAGCAGCCCGGTGGCGAAGGTCAGCATCGCGCCGCCGACCAGCAGGAACAGGGAGAGCCGCTCCACGGCCTGCGCCGGGGACTTCGCCGGCGGCCAGGTGAACAGCTTCGGGATCACCGACCACAACTTGCCGAGCACCACCGGCACCAGGACCACGCCGAGGGTGACGTGCAGGCCCTGCGTGACCCGGTAGCCCCAGGACGGCGAGGCCGGCCAGTGGAAGGGGATGAAGGTCAGCACGCCGGAGGCGTGTCGGCCGTCGTTGCCGGGCAGCCACGGGTTGTAGGCCAGATAGGACAGCAGGCCGGTGAGGAACATGACCGGGATGCCGACCAGCAGGATCGCCCCGAACACCGAGGTCAGCCAGGGACCACGGATCGGGCTGCGCCAGAAGCCGGCCGGGAACGGCCCCGGCGGCGGGTGCGCGGCCACCCACTCGTTCCCCGCGGCGACGCGGGCGCGCACGGTGGTCAGCATCGGCGTAGCGCCACGAACTGACGCTCCTTCACCGACCAGTGCTCTTCGGCGACGTAGCCGAGCGGTTCGGCGAGCTCGATCAGGGGCGCAGCCCCGATCCGGGCCCACGGGAAAGTCGCAACGGTCTCGCCGGACGGCCCGGTGAGGGTGGCGGTGAAGTGCCCGACCTCGTGTCCGGGCTCGACCTCGACGAGCGCGTGTCCACCGGGAGCGAGCAGCTCGCGCACTCGGACCAACAGGCGGGCGGTGTTCCCGCCGATGCCGATGTTGCCGTCGGCGAGCAGCGCGACCTCCCAGCGCCCGGCGCCGGGGAGGCGGTCGAAGATCGAGCGTCGCAGCACCATCGCGCCGGAGGACCGCGCGATCCTGACGGCGGCGCCGGAGACGTCGACGCCGAGCGAGGGAACTCCGCGCGCGGTCAGGGTCTGGACGAGGCGGCCCGGACCGCAGCCGACATCGATCGTCGGCCCGGTGCAGCGGCCCAACAGGGATTCGTCGGCGGCGTCCGGGCGGTCCAGCCAGCGCGCGGTGTCGAAGGGCAGCGCGGCGCCGGCCTCGTCGTGCACCCGCAGCGCCGTCGCAGAGCGGAGGGCCTCTTCGTAGCGCGAAACCAGGGCCGGTCCCCAGCAGCGGACCTCGGGGCTTGCCTCAACCGACACTGGTGACCTCGAGATCGGCTGAGACATCGGCTGAAAGATCGGCGGTGAGCGCGGAGTGCCGAGCGGCGAAGCGGGAGCCCGGAGCCGCGGCAGCGACTGCCTCGGCATCCTCGGCGGTGTCGACGTCGCGCAGGGTCGGAAGGATGCCCACGCTGAGACCGGCGGCGCGGAGGCGGGCCAGCTGGATCGCACCGGTGTCGGTACAAGACATCGGAACGCCGCGCACGAGCTCGGGGTCCGGGTCGCGGAGGCCGAGGCCCCAGAATCCGCCGTCGGCGGCCGGTCCGAACCACGCGTCGTAGGGAGCCCACGGCAGTGTGAGATGACGAACCGTCAGTTGTGGAGTGTCCATCCCGATCACCAGCACCGGACCGGACAGTGGGGCGAGGGCGTTCGCGATCCGTTCGTCCAGCCCGTCGCCGTGTTGCGCGACGACCTCGAACCCAGCCGGGACCCAGGCGCCGGGGGAGCCGGCCAGGGCCAGGACCCGCCGGGTGGCCGGGGTGGCCAGCACGGTGTCCAGGGTGTCGAGCAGAGCTTCCTGGGCGAGCTGGGCGGCCTGGAGCGGGGTGAACGGCGGACACAACCGGGTTTTCACCTGTCCGGTCACCGGCGTCTTGGCCATGACAACGATGGTGGTCACTGGGCCGATCATTGAGCCATCACGGCCCGCATGTCGCGCACGGTCCGTACGGTTCCGCGAACCGTCCCGGTCACCTTGGACTTGCCGATCCTGGGCGTGTAGTCGATGTCGCACTCGGCGATGCGCCAGTCGGCCTTCGCGGCGGACAGCACCATCTCCAGCGGGTAGCCGAAGCGACGGTCACGGAGGTCCAACGCGAGAAGATCGGCGCGTCGCGCCACCCGCATCGGGCCCAGGTCGTGCAGGCGCACCCCGGTCTGACGGGTCATCTGAAACGCGAGCACCCGGTTGGCGAGGCGCGCATGAAGCGGCCAGGAGCCGGCGGTCGGGCGGCGTCGGCCGAGCACGAGGTCAGCGGTACCCGAGCGCACCGGGTCGGCAACGCGCGCCAACTGACCCGGGTCCATCGAGGCGTCGCAGTCGCAGAAGGCGACCAGGTCGGCGGTGGCGGCGAGCAGTCCGGCGTGCGCGGCGGCGCCGAAGCCGCGGCGCGGTTCGTGCACCACTTGCGCACCGAGCTCGTCGGCGATCCGGGCCGACCCGTCCGTGGACCCGTTGTCGACCACGATCGGGTGCGCCCACGCCGGCATCCGCTCGAGCACCCACGGCAGGGCGGCGGCCTCGTCGAGGCAGGGCAGGATGACGTCCACGGGGCACTGTTCGGAGCTGACGTGTACTCCTGACGGATTGGGCCGGCGAGATGAGTGACTCACCCCTGGAAGGTAGTGCCGCCCGACGGCTGGATGCGGCCGCGGCCGGTTACGTAGTTCTGACGCCCGCACAGGGAACCGGCTTCCCTGGTCCTGCCGTCCCTAAACTCGGTCCTGTGAGCAGCCGCGTACTTGTCGTCGAGGACGACCTCACGGTGGCCGAGGTCGTGGTCACCTACCTCAAGCACGCCGGCTACGAGGTGGAGCACGCGCCGGACGGGGACGCGGCGCTGGCCGCCGCCGCCCGGGACTGGCCCGACCTGGTGGTGCTGGACCTGATGCTCCCCGGTATCGACGGCCTTGAGGTCTGCCGGCGGCTGCGGGCCGGCGGTGAGGTTCCGGTGATCATGCTGACCGCGCTCGGGTCGGAGAACGACCGGGTGGTCGGTCTGGAGGTCGGGGCCGACGATTACGTGACGAAGCCGTTCAGTCCGCGTGAGCTGGTGCTGCGGGTCCGTTCCGTGCTGCGCCGGGCCGGTGGTGGCGACGTGCCCGCCCCGAACGCCCCTGACGTTCTGGAGGCCGGCCCGATCCGGATGGACGTCACCGGCCACCGGGTCACCCACCACGGCGAGCCGCTGCAGCTGACCAGTCGTGAGTTCGATCTGCTCGCTTTCCTGCTCGCCCACCCCAGTGAGGCGTTCACCCGGGAGGCCCTGATGCGCGCCGTGTGGGGCTGGGAGTTCGGCGACCAGTCCACCGTCACCGTGCACGTGCGACGGCTGCGGGAGAAGATCGAGGCCGACCCCGCCGATCCGCGGTTGCTGGTCACGGTATGGGGGGTCGGCTACCGGTTCGACCCGCCCACCAGCGCGGCGGCGTAGTCGAATGGGTAGCCGATGAGCGACGAGGTCGAGGTCATCCTGATCGCGCTCGGCTGGTCCGGCGCGGTCGCCATCGTGGGCACCGCACTGCTCCGGGCGACGCGTCGCCGCTCGCTGCGCTCCTCGTTGCTGGTGCTCTGCCTGACCACGGTCGCCGCGGTGATCGCGGCCAGCCTGGGCACCGCGCACGCGATGTTCCTGTCCGACCACGACTTCGGTGTGCTGATCCTGGTAAGCATCGTCGTCGCCGTGCTGATGGCCGGCGTGTCCGGGTTCCTCGCGCACAACCTCGCGGAGGAGAGCCGGGTCCTGACGGCGCAGACCCGGGCGATCGGGGACGTCAGCGCCCTCACCGAGCTGGCCGCGCCCACCAGTGCCCGGCTGAGCGTGGAGTTCGCCGCGCTGGGGCGCGAGCTGGAGGCCGCCCGACAGCGCCTGGGCGAGTCGCACACCCGCGAGGTCACGCTGGAGGCCTCGCGTCGGGAACTGATCGCCTGGGTCTCGCACGACCTGCGCTCGCCGCTGGCCGGAATCAGGGCGATGGCCGAGGCGCTGGAGGACGGCGTCGCCGAGGACCCCGCGCGCTACCGCAAGCAGATCCGGATGGAGGTCGACCGGCTGGCCGGGATGGTCGACGACCTGTTCGAACTCGCTGTCATCCAGGCCGGCGCGCTCAAGCTCTCCCTGGACCGCATCTCGCTGTCCGATCTGGTCAGCGACACCCTGGCCGGGGCGGACGCAATCGCCCGCGAGCGCGGCATCGTGCTGCGCGGGCACGCCCCGGCGGACGTCGTTGTGCGCGCCGACAGCCGCGAACTGTCCCGCCTGGTCAACAACCTGGTGGTGAACGCGATCCGGCACACGCCCTCCGACGGCGTGGTCGAGATCGAGCTCGGGACCCGGGACGGTCAGGCCACGATCGCGGTCACCGACGGCTGCGGGGGCATCCCGGAGGAGGACCTACCGCGCGTGTTCGACGTCGCCTGGCGCGGCAACCACGCCCGCACCCCGTCACCGGACGGCGGCGCCGGCCTGGGCCTGGCCATTGTCCGCGGAATCGCCGAAGCGCACGCAGGGGAGGTCACCGTCGCCAACTTCGGCGGCGGGTGCCGCTTCGAGCTTTCCCTGCCTGCCCTGGTCTGAAATAGGAAATAGGGGATTCCGAATTCGATGTGACCCCGGTGACAGAAGTGGTACCAACCCTTGTCCCGGGGTGATCCGAATAGGCGGCACTAGAGAAACAGTCCGCTGAAAGGGACCCCCAAATGCGCATCCGTAATCTCGCCAAGGCTGCCTCGGCGACCGCCATCGCCGGCGCCATGGTCTTCGGCCTCTCCGCTTGCGGCGATGACTCGAAGGCCGACGCGCCCGCCGCGGCGAGCACCGAGCCCGTGGCCAGCCTGACCAACCTGACCGGCAAGATGACCGAGGTTGTCGTCGACGCCGGCTTCCTGGAGGGCCTGACCTCGCTCAAGCTCACCCCGGGCGTGGTCGGCACCGCGAAGCTCAAGGACGGCACGCTGTCCTTCCCGATCACCGGCGGCAACGCCACCTACTACACTCCCGGCTCCCGCACCCCGTACGTCGAGAGCTCGATCAAGCACGACGGCAGCGGAATCAGCCTGACGGATGGCAAGACCAAGGTCGAGCTGACCAACTTCGTCGTCGACGCCGGCACCTCGATGCTGACCGGTGACGTCTCGGCCAACGGCAAGTCGGTCGTGAAGGGCGCTCCGCTGTTCTTCCTGGACGGGAGCACCCTGGAGCCGCTGCAGGTCGACCAGGCCAAGAACGAGGGCGTTCTCTTCGGCACGACCGTCAGCCTGACCAAGGCCGCCGCGGACCTGCTGAACCAGACCTACGGCACCGACGCCCTGACCGAGTTCTTCAAGGTCGGCGTCGCGCGCATCACCCTGAAGCTCGCGTAACTAATTCTCGCATCCGGAAATCGGAGGGGAATACCGGCAATCCGGCCCCGCTTCGCGCCTCGAATATCGGGCGCGGAGCGGGGCCGCTGCATTCGGCTATTTCACGGCTTGGTCGGGCTGGTCCGGAATTCCCCGCGCCGGGGCGAGGGCGACGAGCGCGGTGCCGAGCGCGAGGGCGAGCATCGCCCAGACTCCGCGCGGGGCGAAGATGTGGTGCTCCCGAAAGGCCAGGGCGCCCCAGGTGTAGACCAGCGCGGCCGGGACCAGGACCCATGCTCCTCGGGATGTCCACCGCGCGGTGATCGTGAGCAGGGCGCAGCCGAGCAGCGCCCAGATCCCGGCCTTACCGAGGCGGTCGCCGATCTCGAACATCCGGTTGACCACGACGTCGTTGGGTTCGCCGCGCGCGTCCACGACCAGGCCGGCCCCTATCCCGTCCAGCACGTCGAGGGCGGTGTACCCGACCGCGAAGGCGTACCCGGTGAGCCGGGCCGCCCATGCCACCGGCCGGTCGTCGCCACGCAGCAGCAGACAGAGCGCCGCCGGGAGCAGCGGGAAGACCGGGAGCAGCCAGACGTGCAGGGTCCACCACTCGTGCGCGGACTCGACCGTGAGCAGGTGCGGATGCATCGCACCGGCCAGAGCCAGGATCAGGCCCGGCACGGCGCAGAGGACGGCGTAGGCCGCGGTCCGGGCATCGATGACCTTCATGGCCTCAGGCCCGCATCGCAGCGGCCGCAAATTCCGCCATGCCGGCCTCGAAGTCCTCGCGCGGCGCCCAGCCGAGTTCCTCGCGCAGCCGCAGCGAGGAGGCGGTGATGTGCCGGACGTCGCCGAGCCGGAAGCCGCCGGTGACGAGCGGCGCCGGCCCGTCGCAGGCCCGGGCGAGGGCGGCCGCGAGTTCACCGACGGTGCGCACGGTCCCGCTGCCGACGTTGAAGGCCCGCAGGGATCCGCTGGTGAAGGCCGTCTCCTGGCCGACCGCCTCCAGGGCCGCGAGGTTGGCGAGCGCGACGTCGCGCACGTGCACGAAGTCTCGGCGCTGGGCGCCGTCCTCGAACACCTTGGGCGCGATCCCCGCGGCCAGCGCCGAACGGAAGATGCTGGCCACTCCCGCGTACGGGGTGTCGCGGGGCATCCGGGGGCCGTAGACGTTGTGGTAGCGCAGCGCCGCCACCCGCGCCCCGGTGCTCCGGGCGAACGCCGCCGACAGGTGCTCCTGCGCAAGCTTGGTCGCGGCGTAGACGTTGCGCGGGTCCGGTGCCGCGGTCTCATCGACGAGGCCGGGGGACAGGTCCTGCCCGCAGCGGGGGCAGGTGGGCTCGAAGTGGCCGTCGCGCAGTGCGGTCGCGAGCCGTGGGCCGGGCGCGACGACGCCGTCGCTCGGGCACTCGTAGCGACCCTCGCCGTAGAGGACCATCGAACTGGCCAGCACCAGACGCCGGATGCCCGCGCGTCCCATCGCAGCGAGCAGGACGGCGGTGCCGTAGTCGTTGCACCCCACGTACTCCGGGGCATCGTCGAAGTCCAGCCCGAGCCCGACCATCGCCGCCTGGTGACACACCGCGTCGATGCCGTCCAGGGCACGCTCGACCGCGTTCACGTCCCTCACGTCGCCCTCGAGGAACTCGACGCCGACCGGGACCGCCGGCCCCGTCGGGTGCACTGCAGGCAGCAGCGCGTCCATCGACCGTACGGTGTGACCCGCCGTCAGAAATGTCTCGACGACGTGTGACCCGATGAAGCCGGCGCCGCCGGTGACGAGTACGCGCATTCGCCTACGCTATCGGCGGGCCACTGGGCTCAGGCGATGCCCAGCTGCTGGAGCATCGGCATCGTGTCGAAGTACTCCCGCTCGCGGTAGATCAGGCCGTCCCTGACCTCGATCACATTGCAGATATGGACGCTCGCGCGCTTCCCGGTCGCGGGGATGTCGCCCAGCGGTCCGGTGTGGGTGCCGCTCGCGTTGAACTCGATGATCGACACGGAATCGGAGACCGCGTGCTCGTGCGGGAACTCGAAGGCCATGTCCGGGAACGCCGCGAAGTAGGTCTCGGGCACGGCGACCGCGGCATCAGCGCCCTTCTGCTCGACCCCGTCGGAGGTCATGTAGACGTAGTCCGGGTGAAGCAAGGCGCGCAACCCGTCGTAGTCGCGCGCGATGACGACCTCGAACATCTTGCGGTGCAGGGCAAGAGCGTCGGCCATGATCGTAACTCCCATCATCGGCTGGGCATCGATTCCAGGCGCAGGCCTGACCGCTCGACCGGGCGAGGTGCGGGCGGCAACGAGGCCACGCGGAACCGAGCGTAGAAGTCCCCGGGGCCGAGCGCTATGGGTTGGGCCCGGCGGGTTCCTACGACGCGGCGCGCTCCGCCTGCTGGCGCCACCAGGCCTGACCGGCCGCGGGGAGCGCGTGGATCGGGTCGTAGTAGGGGTAGACCCGGGAGATCGCGGCGGTGTCGTCGGACTCGATCGAGGTCCGGTAGTTCTTGGTCCAGGTCGAGATACCGCGGACCTGGTCGTAGGACTCGACCTGGTGCACCCAGCGCTTGCCGACGTAGGGGACGTCCGCGACGATCCGCGGGGTCGCGAAGCCGGGCAGGTAGCCCATGATCCCGTGCTGCAGGTTCTGCGCCTGGGCCAGGGAGAGGCGCCAGTGCTCGGAGCCGGGGATCATGTCGCACTGGTAGAAGTAGTACGGCGTGATCGCCGCCCCGTCGAGCAGGGCGAAGCACAGGTCCAACAGCGCCGGCACCGAGTCGTTGACCCCGCGCAGCAGCACGCCCTGGTTGCGCACATCGCGCACCCCGGCGTCGAGCAGTCCGCCGGCGGCGCGGGCGACCAGGGGAGTGATCGAGGCGGCGCTGTTCGCGTGGGTGTGGACGGCCAAGCCGACGCCGCGCCTTCTGGCGACCCGGGCGAGGCGCTCCATGCCGGCGCGCACCTCGTCGTCCATCCAGTGCTGCGGCAGGCCGATGAGCCCCTTCGACGCCAGGCGGATGTCGCGGACGTTCTCGATCTCCAGCAGTGACCCGACGAAGGACTCCAGGCGCGGCCAGGGCAGGTTCGCCACGTCTCCGCCGGAGACGACGACGTCGCGCACGCCCGGGGTGGCGCGCAGGTAGGCCAGCATCCGGTCGTGCCGGTCGGCGGGCTTGAGTTCGAAGCGGTGCTTGTCCACCGTCGCGGTCGAGTTGCCGACCAGATCCATGCGGGTGCAGTGCCCGCAGTACTGCGGGCAGGTGTTGGTGAGCTCGGCGAGCACCTTGGTCGGGTAACGGTGGGTCAGCCCCTCGACAGCCCACATCTCCGCCTCGTGCAGCGAGTCACGCTCGGCGTAGGGGTGGCTCGGCCACTCGGTGTCGCGGTCGGAGGCGACCGGCAGCATGTAGCGCCGCACCGGGTCGGCGTAGAAGGCGTCGGCGAACGAACCGAGCGCGGCGGTCGCGGCCATCGTGTTGAGCATCTGAGGGGGAATCAGCATCGACATCGTCGCGTGCCGTTCCTGGTCCGCGGTCAGGTCGGCGTAGAAGGACTCGGCGAGCAGATCGCCCAGGACCGCGCGCAGTTGGGCCAGGTTCTTCACGCAGTGCGCCCGCTGCCACTGCACGGACTCCCACTGGGCGGCGGTGACCTCACGCCATCCGGGCAGCCGCGTCCAGTCGGGCTCGATGAGCTCGACCCGCTGGTACAGGTACGGCTGAACCATGTCCCCTCCAAACGACCCGGAACAGGCAAATCTGCCGTCCCAGGCCCGTCAGACAGGAGAAACTATAGCCGTAGGACGGAATCGGTACAGGAAATCCTGTTGGATCGGTATGCTGAAGCCGAAGATCTTCCTGTCGCGGAGGGAGGCGGCGTGCGATCCGAGGGATCTGCGCTGGGCCTGCACCGGGTGATCGAACCCGCCGGTGCGCTCCCGCAGGCCGCGTGGCGCCTGGATGCCACGTCTGAGCTCTGGCCGGACGAGGTCCGCATCGAGGTCGAGCGGCTCAACCTCGACGCGGCGTCGTTCCGGCAGCTGTCGGAGAAGCACGCGGGCAACGGTGCAGCCATCCGCACCGAGGTGGTCGGCATCGTCGCCACCCGCGGCAAGATGCACAACCCGGTGACCGGTTCCGGCGGCATGTTGATCGGCCGCGTCGCCGAGGTCGGCCCGACCAGCCCGCTCGGCCTGATGCCCGGCGACCGCGTCGCCACCCTGGTCTCGCTCACCCTGACCCCGCTGCTGCTCACCGACGCCCTGGCTGGATGGGACGGGCGCTCGGAGCAGGTCCCGGCCGCCGGGCACGCCATCCTGTTCGGCCGCTCGATCGCGGCCGTGCTGCCGGCCGACCTGTCCGCCGAGGCGGCGCTGGCCGTCCTCGACGTCTGCGGTGCGCCGGCCCTCAC
>NZ_JACDFE010000019.1 GCF_013815995.1 Sporichthya sp. | reverse complement strand
GTCGCGTTCAGCGGCGGCGGCCCGCGACACCCGGACGTAGAGCGCGGCCTTCGTGGTCGCGTCCGCAATCGCGGCGGTCCGGTCGACCACCACGCGGTCGATGGCAGGGCGGTCGGCGGTCGCTCCGCCGACCGCGACGCCGTCGGCCGCCGGGGCGGGGATCGCTTCCTGCGTGGGAACAGGCGCGGTCATGAGGGGCTCCACCGTTCTGCGGTTGTGATGGTGCGTCAGACAGGCAAGGAAATCAGGTGAGGTTGGGCGACGGTTCGGGCTCGAGCCGGCGCACGGCCGCCTCGAAGCGCGCGGCACAGGCCTTCACCTCCGGGCCGGCGACCGGGTCCCCGGACACCGCCGCGGTGAGTGCGCGGACCGCCACCAGGAGCCGACGGTGCTCGTCGGCCTGAGCCGCCGCCCGCTCCCGGGCCACCCGGGCGTCGTGCTGGCGGAGCATGCGGTTCTGCCGGTAGACCGTGGCCTTCAGCTCGTCCAGTTCGGCGAACAGATCCACGATCGGGTCATCAGTGCTGGCCGGCCCGAGATCGGCGGCCTCGCGACGGCGGATGCGGAGCATCCGGGTCAGCCCGTCTTCGAGCTGGCCGCGGGGTCTTCGACCTTCGGCATCACGAACATCTCACCGGTGATGGTGACGGTCTGCGCATCGGGAGCCGTCGAGACGTCCTCCGTCGGAGACGTGCCTGCGGCCTGCTGGACGAAGCCGATCGTGTTCACCGCGAAGGCTCGCGGCAGCTTCTCCAGGTTGCCGACGAACGCCCGGATCTGGCTCGGGGTGCCGGACACGTTGATGGTCAGCTTCTGCGCCGCGATCTGGCCGATCGGCGCCGACACGCCGGGCAGCTGCGCCGAAGTGCCGGCTGCGCCGACCGCGGCCGGCGGATCCATCGTCATGCTGGCCAGGTGCTGCGGGGCGATGCCGGCCTGGGCCGCAGCAGCGGTGATCATCTTGAACAACTTCGCCTGCTCGGCCGTCGGCGGGAACCGTCGGTCGAGGGCCTTGGAGACCTCGCGCAACTCGGGCAGCTGCGCCTGGCGGGCACGCAACGCCTCGATCTGAACGCGCAGCGCCTGGTTGGCCTCCTCGGCCGCGGTGACCTCGGCGTTGACCGCCGCGACTGCGTCGCTGCGCGGACTCAACACGAGCATCCAGGCGGCAACCAGCGCGACCAGGAGGATCGCCGTGCCGATCAGGGTGGTCTTGCGGGCGGACGTGAGGCTCATGCTCTGCTTCATCGGTTACTGGTCCCCGTTCCCGTTGTCGGCCTGTTGCTGGGCAGCAGCAGCAGCGGCCGCCGCGGCGGACGCCGCGGCCTGCAGCTGGGCGGCGAGTTGCTTCTCCGCCTTGCGCTGCGCCTTGCGCTCGGCCTCCGCCTGCGCGGCGGCCTCGGCGTCGGCCTTGGCCTGCGCCGCCTTCGCAGCGGCCTTGGCCCGCTCGGCGAGACGGTGACTGGCGGTGTTGCCGTCCTTGATCATCTTCTCGGCCTTGGCCAGCACCGTCGGGTCGGAGAGCCAGCTCAGGTCGGCGTAGCGGCCGCTGACGGCCTCGCCGGTGAGCCCGACGCTGCCGGCGAAGGCGACCGACTCGGCACCGTCGATACCATTGATCGTGGTGGTGGTGACGAAGGGGTCGGCGTAAAGGTCAGCGGCGCGCAGGTTCTGCACCAGCTCGCCGACCTGGGCCCGGTTCTGCGCGGTACCGGTCAGCGTGACGCACCCGATGATCGGGGCCGGGTTGAACGGGTCGGGCCGCGCGCAGGCGACCGGCGCGACCGGGACCTGGGGCGTCGCGGTGACGGCAGCTCCGTCCGCGCCGTCGATGTCCGCCGTCACGCTCGGGTCCTCGGCGGCGCCCAACGCGGATCGCACCGGACTGTTCAGGTTCTGCAGCGTGCCGGGACCGGGTGCGCCGGCGCCCTGAGTCTTCGTCAGGTCGTTGCCGTTGCCGTCGACCCCGGCCACCTCCAGCGGTGACTGGATGACGGTGTTGCCCACGACCTGAGCCGACGTCAGGGTGACGGACATTGCGGTGATGTCGATTCCGGCCGGGGTGCGCCCGGCCAGGTCGGTGAGAGCGTCGGAGAAGAGCACCTCGGCGGCCATCGCGGCCGAGGCGATCTGCTTACGGGCCTGCAGCAGGTCGTAGAACTGCGCCACCGGGGCGAGGGCGGCGACCTGGGCGTTCAGGGCCGGGGTGAGCGCCTGCTCGGCGACCAGCCGGTCCTGGGCACTGTGCAGCCGCTGGGTCTGCAGCACCCAGCCGCCGCCGACCAGTACCGCACCGACCAGACCGGCAGCAACGAAGCGCTGCCGGATCCGCCGGACGTCGAGCGCTTCCAGCGTCGAGGTGGGCAGGAGGTTGACCGACGGCAGGGCGCGGGAGGCCTGACCGGACCGGGCGGGGCCGGTGCGCGTCATGGTGGGCCGGAACTGGGTGGGGATACGCACCTTGTCCAGCGAGGTCTTGCCCGAGGTCAGGAAAGACATGTCAGATCACTCCAAGCGCGAGGCCGGACAGCAGGGCGACCGCGCCCAGGTCGTCGTCGGCGACCGCGGACAGGCGACTGCGGACCTCGCGCGGGGTGGTCAAGGTGACCACCTCGGCGTCCATCGCCTCGGCGATCCGCTCGTGCAGGCCGGTCAGACGCGAGCCGCCGCCGGTGAGCACGACACGGGACAAGCTGCGCACGCCGGTGCCGGCGGACAGAAAGAAGTTCAGGGTGGTGCGGACCTCGGCCACCACACCGGCGACCCGCTCCTCGATGGCCTGCTGCGCAGGATGCTCCAGGCCGACCAGGTCGTCGCCGGCCGCCCGCTGGCGGGGCAGGCCGTACTGCGCCTTCGCTGCCTCGGCCTCCTCGAAGGACCAGCCGAACTTCTGCTGCAGCTCACCGGTGATGACCCGTCCGCCGAGCTGACCGACGGTACGGACGAAGCGGGGCTGGCCGTTCGCATGCACGACCACGGTCAGGGTGTCCGCGCCGATGTCGACGATCGCCTCGGCGGAGTCCGTGTCGAGTTCGGCAGTGACGTTCGGTGCGGCGGCGCGGATCAGCGCGAAGGGGGCGAGCTCGGCCTTGACCGCGGTCAGATCCGCCTCGGCCAGCGCAGTCAGGAAGGTGTCGACCATCTCGGTGGCCGCGGCGACGAGCAGGATCCGCAGCATGCGCTCGGAGTCCGGGTCCGGGCCGGCCGGGATGTCCTCGAGCACGTGGTAGTCGAGGTTGGCCTCGTCCACCGACATCGGGATCTGGTCGGCCACCGCGTAGGACAGCGCCTTGCGGAAGTCCGCCGGCTCCATCCAGTCCAGGTCCAGCTGTCGGACCAGCACCCGGTCGTTGGCCATGCCGAACACGACCCGCTTGGTGGAGAACCGGCCGGCCGACCACAGGGCGCGCAGCGCCTTACCGACCGCAGCCGGGTCGGTGACCACGCCACCGGCGACCGCGCCGGCCGGAAGCGGCACCGCGGCGTAGCGGTCCAGGCGGCAGGCCTTGCCCCCGACGGGAGTGCTGCGGACGGAGAACTGTGCGGCGCGCAGGCCGGAACTGCCGATATCCAGGCATACGACCTTGCGGGCGCCCCAACGGGCGTCTGAACGCTTCACCGTGCTTGTCTCCTGGAGATCGGGGCGGCCACGCTCCCTGCGCGAGAGCTGTATCGGAGACCGGTCGGCAGTGCTTGACCCCGATCGAATGCCCCGTCAGATCCCGAATCCGGACGTACCCGGGCGCATCGCGGGCCTTCAGTCCTGCTCAGAAGAAGCCGACACAACTGTCATGGACCTGGAGATCTCGCCTTTCCTGCGCGCCGTCGCGGAGAACGCCGCATCGGACCTGCACATCAAGTCCGACGCCCCACCGAAGATCCGGATCTCCGGGTCACTCGTCGCCCTCGAGTCGCCGGCACTGAGCGCGGAGCAGGTCGCGGATCTGATCCTGCCGACCATGTCGGCCGAGGTCGCGGAGAACTTCGCCAAAACCAACGAGGCCGACTACGCCCTCGCCGTGCCGGGCATCGGCCGGTTCCGGGTCAACGTCTTCCGCGCCGGCGGCGAGGTCGGGTCGGTGATGCGCCTGATCACCGACGAGCCGATGAGCCTGGGCGAGCTCGGGATGCCCGAGGTGCTCGGCAAGCTCGCCCTTGAGCCCCGCGGTCTGGTGCTGGTCACCGGTCCCACCGGGTCCGGCAAGACCACGACCTTGGCCGCGATGGTCGACCAGATCAACACCAACCGGGCGGTGCACATCCTCACCATCGAGGACCCGATCGAGGTCACCCACCGGGACAAGCTGGCCTCGGTGAACCAGCGCGAGATCGGCATGGACACGCGCAACTGGTCCACCGCGCTCCGCGCGGCGATGCGCCAGGACCCGGACGTGATCCTGATCGGCGAGATGCGCGACATGGAGACCGTGAAAGCCGCCCTCGCGGCGGCCGAGACCGGGCACTTCGTGATGTCCACCCTGCACACCACCGACGCGAAGGAGACGGTCAACCGCATCGTCGACTTCTTCCCCGAGCACGAGCAGAAGCAGGTCCGCCTCTCCCTGGCCGCCGCCCTGAAGGGGATCGTCTGCCAGCGCCTGGTACCCCGTGCCGACGGTGCCGGACGCACCTGCGTGATGGAGATCGCCGTCAACGACGCCCGCGTGGCCGAGGCCATCGCCGACCCGGACAAGACCGACACCATTCCGGAACTGGTGGCCGCGGGCGACTACTCCGGCATGCAATCCTTCGATCAGCACCTGCTTCGGCTGGTGATGGACGGCACGGTCTCCCTGGCCGACGCCAAACTGGTGGCCAGCCGTCCGCACGACCTCTCGGTAATGCTCCGCCGGGCCGGGGTGACCGCCACGATGGCGGAGACCCTGACCCGATGAGCGGCTTGCCGCGGGCACGAGCCGCGAACGGGTCACGGAACGGGGTGGGAATGGACGAAGTCCGCAGGACCAAGCGGGGCATCGGCGAGCTGGTGGCCGCACCGCACCTGGCCGACATGGACCTGTCAGGGCTGCGCGCCTACCGGCGCGACCTGCAGGACGAAGAGGACAAGGTCTCCTACTGGCGTCGCCTGGTGCACGCCCGGCTCGACATGCTCGAGGCCGGCGCAAATACCGAGGGCTCGCTCTCGGTCGAACAGTTGGTCCGGGTGCTCGGGGACACCGGAAGCGGAGCCTCTCGCACCGCACTGTCCGCGGTGCACCCGGCCGAGCCCCTGCCCGACCTGCCTGAGTCCGCCTCGATGTGGGACGACGAGATCGACCCTCACGACCCCGTGGCCCTCGCCGGGGCGCAGGAGAAGCTGCGCGCAGCCGAGCAGAAGCTGACCGCCTACCGCAAGGCGCTGTTCGAGCGGATCGACGAGGCGACAGCTGAGTTGATCCTGCGCTATCGGGAGAACCCTGCCGCTGCGCTCTCGGCGCTGCCAAACTGACTCTCATGATCGGTGTCCCCGGTGGCGACGCCGTCGCAGCGCTGTTGGACGCCGCTCTGGTGACTGAAGATCAGGTCGCCGACGCGGTCGCCCAGGGCGACGTCGACGGCCGGGCCCCCCTCCAGGTGCTGGTCGACACCGGTGCGGTGTCGCCGGCCGATGTGGTGCGCACCGCCGCAGCGGCGGTCGGGCTGCCCTACGTCGAACTGGCGAACTACTCCGTCGACCCCACCGCAGCGGCCCGGCTGCCCGCCGACTACGCCCGTCGCTACGGCGTCCTCCCGCTCGGGTGGGAAGACGGCGAACTGCTGGTCGCGGTCGGGGTCAAGCAGGCGGGCAACATTGAGCTCAAGGACGACCTGGTCCGGCTCACCCGCAGCCTGGTCCGGTTCGCGCTGGCACCGAACGCCGACATCGTCGCCCGGATCGACCAGCTCTACCGCGCCGAGGACGAGCTCACCGACCTCACCTCGAACATCACCGACCAGGAGTCGGCCGACACCGACCTGTCGAACTTCACCGCAGTCGCGGAGGAAGCACCGATCGTGCGGTTCGTGAACCTGCTGATCTCGCAGGCCATCACCGACCGCGCCTCGGACATCCACCTCGAGCCGACCGAGTACGACCTGCGCGTGCGCTACCGGATCGACGGCGTGCTGCACGAGTCGCACCGCTCGCCGAAGTCGATTCAGTCCGGGGTGATCTCGCGGCTGAAGATCATGGCCGACATCAACATCGCCGAGCGCCGGGTGCCGCAGGACGGCCGGCTCTCGGTGAACCACCAGGGCCGCAAGGTGGACCTGCGGATCGCGACCCTGCCGACGGTCTGGGGCGAGAAGATCGTCGCCCGCATCCTGGACAACTCCACGGCGCAGCTCGGGCTGGACGACCTCGGCTTCTCCGACGGCAACTTCCGGCGCTACCGCGACGCCTACGTGAAGCCCTACGGGATGATCCTGGTGACCGGGCCGACCGGCTCGGGCAAGTCGACGACGCTCTACGCGACGCTGAACATCCTGAACTCGCCCGCGGTCAACATCATCACCGTCGAGGATCCCGTCGAGTACCGGCTGGCCGGGGTGAACCAGGTGCAGACCAACCCCAAGGCCGGTCTGACCTTCGCCCGCGCGCTGCGCTCGATCCTGCGGGCCGACCCCGATGTGATCCTCATCGGTGAGATCCGCGATCACGAGACCGCGCAGATCGCGGTCGAGTCCGCGCTCACCGGCCACATGGTGCTGACCACCTTGCACACCAACGACGCCCCGTCCGCGATCAGCCGCCTGATCGAGATGGGCATCGAGCCGTTCCTGGTCGGCTCCGCGCTGGACACCGTGCTGGCGCAGCGGCTCTGCCGGACGCTGTGTGAGTCCTGCAAGCAGGCCTACACCCCGACCGAGCAGGAGCTGGTCGAGGTGCGCTTCGGCTACGACCCGTCCGAGCCGCTGCCGGTGCTCTACCGGGGCGTCGGCTGCGCGGCCTGCGCCCGCACGGGCTACTACGGCCGGATGGCGCTGCACGAGGTCATGACGGTCACCGAGGAGATCGAGAGGCTCGCCGTGGCGCGGGCCTCGACGGATGAGATCGAGAAGATGGCGACCGCCCAGGGCATGACCAGCCTGCGCGAGGACGGCTGGCTGAAGGTCCGCAAGGGGCTCACCTCGATCGAAGAGATCCTCCGCGTCGTCGCCTGAGGTCGGGGCCCCACAAAGTTTTACCTTCCGCGCCGCCGTCTGCAGCCTTCTCCCAGGCTCGGCCGGACGCCGCTGGTCACCGCGATGCGATGCGTCCATCCGGGTGAAATGTCTTCCCATACCTGCCCTGACCAGCACTTAGTTACAGCCCTGTAGTTCAGCCAACCGGGTGGCACCGGTGGGACGGGTGTGAAAACAATGGCGGAGTTCACTACCACCAGCCCCATCAGCACCAAAGGAGACACGCCGTGGCGCGCGATGACCAGGACACCGCCGGCGGACGCCACCGGCGTCGCCACCGAGCCCGTTCGACCCAGGAGCTCCTCGCCCCGCTGCCCGGCACCCTGCCGCCCCGCGCGCCCTGGCGGCGCGCCAAGGAAGACCTCGACTGGACGCCGCTGCCGCCGCACTCCACCGCTCGACCGGTCGGGGCCACCCCCGTCCCCGCGCTGGTGCCCGGCGCTTTCGTCCGCCCGCTGTCCAAGCCCACCGGCGGGAACGTCCTGACGATGGCCGCGCCGCCCTCGCTGGATCCGCTGGACCGCCTCGGCAGTCCGGCGCCGGTCGAGACCGATGAGCTGCTCGACCCGCTGGCCGACGTGCGTCGCCGCGGCGCCACCGTGGTGGCCGGCGTCGTCACCGGCGCGATCACGCTGCCCGCCGGCTTCGGGCTCAACCCGGCCGCGGCCGCGATCGACCCCAAGCCCAACCCGACCCCGTCCGTCACCCTCCCCAAAGCGGTGGAAGCGTTCGCGCCGTACATCGGCCAGAAGTCCTGTGACCCGCACGCGAAGCCCGGCGTCGTGGCCTTCGAGCAGCTGGTGCTCTCGTACTGGGGCCGCGGCGGCACATACGGAATCACCCGGGCCTGCAACATCGGCGGCCAGTCCGAGCACAAGGAAGGCCGGGCCTGGGACTTCAAGCTCAACCCCGACGACTACGGCGACCAGGTCGCCGGGCAGCGCATCATCGACTGGCTGCTGGCCGACGACGCCCAGATGGCCCGGCGCCTCGGGATCATGTACATCATCTGGAACGAGCGGGTCTGGGCGAGCTACGAGCGCGAGGACGGGTGGCGGCCGTACAACGGCCCGGACAGCCACACCTCGCACATCCACTTCTCCTTCTCCTGGGCCGGCGCGATGAAGCGCACCTCCTGGTGGACCGGGAAGGTGGCCCGGATCGAGTTCGGGCCGTGCCAGAAGTACCTCGGCACGAAGGTTCCGGTCTACGGCAGGACCATCAACATCGCGCCGTGCCCCAAGCCGGTGGCCAGGCCGAAGCCCGAACCCAAGCCGGCCGACGACAAGAATCCGGGCAGGACGAACCCGGACCCCAAGCCCAAGCCCGCCCCGAAGCCCGTCTACCGCGTCATCAGGGTCAAGTCCGGTCAGACGCTGGGTGGCATCGCGCACCGCTTCGACACCTCGGTGCGGCGGATCGTGAAGCTGAACCACCTCAAGAGCGCGAATCGGATCGCCGTCGGCCAGAAGCTGCGCGTCCCGGTCAAGGGCGGGGGCACGAAGGCGACGGTGGCCAAGGCGGCCCAGCCGGAGCACTCGGTGCGCATCGTCACCGTCAGGGCCGGAAACACCCTGGGTCAGCTGGCGATCCGGTACCACAGCACGGTCGCGGCGATCGTGCAGGCCAACAGGCTCAAGAGTGCCGATCACATCTACCCGGGACAGAAGCTGCGGATTCCCTAGCCTGACGCTCCGTCAGGAGCTGGGCTCGATGCCGAGCACCGCGGCGATCTCACGGACCGTCAGCTCGAAGAGCGGTTCGCCGTCGTTCGTGGCGAACTTGAGATGCCCGAACACCTCCATGGTGACGCTGCCGTAGAGCTTCACCCAGCTCGACATATAGGCCAGCACCGCGCCCATCGGCAGGTCCCCGAGGCCCATCTTCTCCCGGCACTCGGCCAATCCGGCGGCGAGGCTCGGCTCGATGTCGGCCTCGGCCGGCACCAGGAACGGCGCGGTCGCCCACAGTTCGACGAACAGGGCACCGAACACCGACCCGAACCGGCGACCGGCTTCCTCCGAGGGACCGTCCGGGGGCTGGTCGAGGTCGGGGATCGGAGTACCGAACAGCAGGTTGAACTCCGGGGTGTGGGCCACCGCCCAGCGGCGGAACGCACGCGCGCACTCCAGCATCCGGATCCCGACCGCCTGCTCGGCGTGCCGGTCCCGCTCGGCCACGATCGCCGCGGTCAGGTCGTCGTAACAGGCCGCCACCAGGGTGATCACGAGGTCCTCGAGGCTGTCGAAGTACCGGTACAGCGCGGGCGCCGTCATGCCCACCTACGCCGCACTGCGCCTGGTCGGCGACACCGACGAGGATAAGGAAAAGGCCTACGCGGCCGTGCGCGAGCGACTGGCCGCGCCCGGCCTGCACACCGAGCTCGGTGGGCCGGTCGCGGTCTTCGCCGACATCGGCAACCAGGTGGAGTCGGACATCGCGAAGGCCGAGGCGCTCTCGCTACCGATCGTGTTCCTGCTGCTGGTGTTCGTCTTCGGCAGCCTGGCCGCGGCCGCAATGCCGCTGGTGATCGGCGGTCTGGCCATCCTCGGCGCGTTCACCATGCTGCACGTGCTGACGCTCTTCACCGACGTCTCGATCTTCGCCATCAACATCGTGACGATGCTCGGCCTCGGCCTGGCCATCGACTACGCCCTGTTCGTCGTGAGCCGCTTCCGTGAGGAGCTGCCGCGGACCGCGAACGTCGAGGAGGCACTCGCTCGGACGATGGCGACCGCCGGGCGCACGGTGGCGTTCTCCGGTCTCACCGTCGCGATCTCGCTGGCCTCACTGCTGCTGTTCCCGCAGCCGTTCCTGCAGTCGATGGGCTTCGGCGGGATGGCGGCGGTGCTGGTCGCGATGCTCGGCGCACTCACCGTGCTGCCAGCCCTGCTCGCGGTCATGGGCCACCGGATCGACGCCCTGAAGGTGCCGCGGCCTCGCCTGTTCCGGGGCGGCGGCGGATCGGGGGAGGGCGCCTGGGCCCGGGTCGCTCGCGGGGTGATGAAGCGCCCGGCCGCCGTCGCCGGGGCCGTGATCGCGGTGCTGCTCGTGCTGGGCACCTCGTTCCTGCACGCCGACCTCGGCGGCATCGACTCCCGCGTGCTGCCGACCGGCACCGAGAGCCGCGTCGCCGACGAGACGCTCGCTGCCCAGTTCGCGGGCGACCCGAGCGCGAGCATCGACGTGGTGGTCAGCGGGGCCGACCAGGCCGGCACCGAGGCCTACCTGGACCGGTTGCGTGACCTGCCCGGCGTCACCGGGGCTGAGGTCGCGGGGAGCAGTGAGCGCGGGGAAGGCATCAGCCGGATCGCGCTGACCTTCGACGCGCTGCCCACCTCGCACGAGGCGCAGAACGTGGTCGGTGAGATCCGCGACCTGACCGCACCGCCGGGCGCCGAGGTGCTGGTCGGTGGGCAGAGTGCCGAACTGGTCGACCTGCTGGCCGGTCTGCGCGCCACCCTGCCCTGGATGGCTCTGTTCGTCGCGGTTGTCACCCTGCTGCTGCTCTTCGCCGCCTTCGGCTCGGTCGTCCTGCCGCTGAAGGCGCTGGTGATGAACATGCTGTCGCTGGCGGCGGCCTTCGGCGCGGTGGTCTGGATCTTCCAGGACGGCCACCTCTCGGGCCTGCTCGGCTTCACCCCGACCGGCACGATCGAGGCGACCCAGCCGATCCTCATGCTCGCGATCGCCTTCGGGCTCTCGATGGACTACGAGGTGTTCCTGCTCTCCCGGATTCGGGAGGAATGGGACAGGACCGGCGACAACACGGCGGCGGTGACCACCGGGCTGGCGCGTACCGGCGGCATCATCACCAGCGCTGCCCTGCTGCTGATCGTGGTGATCGGGGCCTTCGCCACCTCAGGCATCACGTTCATCAAGATGCTCGGAGTCGGCATGGTGATCGCGATCGTCGTGGACGCGACGGTGGTCCGCGGGCTGCTCGTGCCCGCCACCATGCGGCTGCTCGGGGCGGCCAACTGGTGGGCACCGACCCCCTTGCGCCGGGCCTGGGAGCGGTACGGATTCCGCGAGGGCGAGGCGGTTGCCGCCCCGGTGCCGCTGCCCGCCGGGGTGCCGGTCCTGGGTCCGGTCCTGGGGCGGAATTTGGTGCCGGTCACCCTTCCCGCGATCAATCCGGTGTACCCGGGAGGCGACCTGGACCGTATCCATGACCCGAGCGTCCTGATTCGCGCCACTGTGCACTGATGCCAGGGCCTCAAGACCCGGACTCGGCAGGACGAAAAGACAGGGTGACGGGCTATCGGCGCGTCACCCTGTCGTTCGCCGTGTCCGGAGGCCCGCCCCGTGGAGCAGACGCCCGACCTGCTTGCCCATTACGAGATCGCCGACGCTCTCGCCTCGACCCATGAGGTGGCCGTCACCGCGCTGACCGCGGAGCACCAGGCGGCGGCGGTCGCGGCCGCGGACGAGGCCGCGGAGGAAGCCGCCCGCGCGCACGCGGAGGCGATCGCGAACAAGCGGGTCGACCTCGACGAGCTGCTGCTGCACCTGCTGGAGCTGGGCGGCTCGGACCTGCACCTGACCGCCGGCTCCCGGCCGGTGGTGCGCCACCACGGCAAGGTGGCGCCGGTGGAGGACCAGCCGGTGCTGAGCTCGGACGTGCTGCGCGAGCTGATCTACGGGATCCTGACGGAGCGTCAGCGCAAGACGTTCGAGGAGAACCTGGAGCTGGACCTGGCGTACGCGCTGCCCGGCCACGCCCGGTTCCGCATGAACATCTTTCAGCAGCGTGAGTCCATCGGGGCTGTGCTCCGGGTGATCCCCTGGGAGATCAAGGGCCTGGGCGAGCTCAACATGCCGACCGTGCTCGATCGCTTCACCGAGCTCAAGCGCGGGCTGGTGCTGGTCACCGGGCCGACCGGTTCGGGCAAGTCGACCACGCTGGCGGCGATGATCGACCGGATCAACCGCACCCGGCAGGACCACATCATGACCATCGAGGACCCGATCGAGTTCCTGCACCAGCACAAGCTCTCGATCGTCAACCAGCGCGAAATCGGCGGGGACACCCACTCGTTCAAGAACGCGCTCAAGCACGTACTGCGGCAGGACCCCGACGTGATCCTGGTCGGCGAGCTCCGCGACCTGGAGACCATTTCGGTGGCCCTGACTGCGGCCGAGACCGGCCACCTGGTCTTCGCCACCCTGCACACCCAGTCCGCTCAGGACACCATCACCCGTGTCGTCGACGTGTTCCCGGCCGAGCAGCAGCAGCAGATCCGCACGCAGCTCGCCGCGACGCTGCAGGGCGTGGTCTGCCAGACGCTGTGCCGGACCGCCGACGGCGCCGGCCGGGTGGCCGCGGTGGAGATCATGGTCTGCACGCCCGGAATCCGGGCGATGATCCGCGACGACAAGCTGCCCCAAATTCCCGGTGCACTGCAGGCCGGTGCGAAGCACGGCATGCAGACCCTCAACGCGCACCTCGCGGACCTGGTCCGCGCACACCGGATCACCCTGGACACCGCGGTCGAGCACTGCACCAATCGCGAGGACCTGTTCACCCTCGCCGGCTCGACGCTGCGCCGTCCCCCGATGCAGAGCACGGGTCCCAACGCGCCGCTCTCGCTCTAACACCACCTCACCGTCGACACCCGAGTGCAGGAGCACTGATGGCTGCCACCCAGTACGCCTACAAGGTCAAGGACACCCGCGGCAAGCTGGTCGAGGGCAAGGTCGAGGCCGACAGCGAGAGCGCCGTCGCGGAAAAGCTCAAGTCGATGGGCTACCGCCCGCTGGAGATCAAGCTGGCGAACACCGGCCTGGACCGGGAGTTTCGGTTCGGCGGCCGGCAGCGGGTCAAGCTCAAGGACCTCGCGGTGTTCTCCCGCCTGTTCGCGACGATGATCAACGCCGGCCTGTCGATGCTGCGGACGCTGACGATCCTGGCCGAGCAGACCGAGAACCGCGAGCTCCAGCGCGTCCTGCGGCTGGTCAAGACGGACGTCGAGTCCGGCTCGTCGATCTCGGCCGCGTTCGCCAAGCACCCGCGGGTGTTCCCGCCGCTGATGGTCAGCATGGTCAAGGCCGGCGAGGCCGGCGGCTTCCTCGACACGAGCATGCGGCAGATCGCGGACAACTACGAGGCCGAGGTCAAGCTTCGCGGCAAGATCAAGGCCGCCATGACCTACCCGGTCGTCGTGCTGATCCTGGCCGTGGTGATGGTCATCGGCATGCTGCTGTTCGTCGTCCCGGTCTTCGAGGACATGTTCGCCACCCTCGGCGGCACGCTGCCGCTGCCGACCCGGATCCTGGTCACGCTGTCGGGCTGGATGAAGTTTCTTGCTCCGCTGCTGGCGGTGTTCACCGTCGTCGGGCTGTGGGCCTGGCGCAAGTACGGCCAGACCGAGCAGGTGCGCAACGTCGTCGACCCGCTCAAGCTGAAGATCCCGGTCTTCGGCAAGCTGTTCCAGAAGGTGGCGCTCGCGCGGTTCGCCCGCACGCTGAGCACCTTGCTCAAGTCCGGCGTCCCGATCCTGGCCGCGCTGGAGATCACCGGGGACTCCGCCGGCAACGTCGTGATCAGCAAGGCACTGACCGAGGTGAGCGAGTCGGTGAAGGCCGGCGAGTCCATCTCAGGGCCGCTGTCCACCCACGCGGTCTTCCCGTCGATGGTCGTGCACATGATGGCCTCGGGCGAGGAGACCGGTGCCCTCGACGAGATGCTCGGCAAGATCGGTGAGTTCTACGACCAGGAGGTCGAGGCCACCACCGAGTCGCTGACCGCGCTGATCGAGCCGCTGATGATCGCGTTCCTCGGCGGCGTGGTCGGGTCGATGATCGTGGCGCTGTACCTGCCGATCTTCAAGATCTTCGACCTGATCCAGTAGCCCGCCGACCTCCAGTGGCCGCCGTTCTTCGCCGCAGAGGAGTGCGCTTGAGCAACACGGGAGTGGCCCGGCCGAGGCCGGCCGGCGTGGGCCTGCGGAAGGTCCACACCCCCGCCGCCGCGCTGCGCGCCCTGGAGGCCGCGACTCGGCACCGCCTGGTCGTTCTCGGCGTGGCCGCGGTCGCGCTCGCATACGCCGGGCGGGGCGGCTATCCGCCGCCCGATTCCGTGCCCTTCGCCCAGTCGGGCATCGACCTGCTGACCGGCCGATTCGGCGACGTCTACGCGGACGACTACAACCAGTCCGGGCCCCTGCAGTTGATCGCGAACGCCCTGTTCCTGCCGACCGGCTACTCGGCGGTTGGCCTCCTGATCATGCAGATCGTCGGGAACCTCGTCGTCGTGGGCGCGTTGATGGCCGGCAGCCGCGTATGCCGACGCGCGGTCGGGCTCACCCCCTCCCCCGTGGCCGAATTGGCGGTCGGCCTGGCGAGCCTGCTGTGGATCATCCCGGGTGACCTGTGGAGCGGGCACCTGGCGGGCGTCGCCATTCCCTGCCTCTGGCTCGCCGCGGCCGAGTCCGCGCGACGGGACCACCCCTACCTGGCCGCCACGCTGCTCGGCCTCTCGGCCGGGTTCGAACCGTGGGGGGTCCTCGCGTTCGGCGTCCTCCTCATCGAGCGGCGACCGACCGTCGTCCTGCGCGCCGGCTGCCTGGCCGGCGCGGTGGCGGTCGCGCTCTACGCACCGTTCGCCCTCACGGGCAGCTTCCACATGTTCGAACACGCCTGGCCCGTCAGCGAGGTGAGCGTCGTCCATTTGATCTGGCCGGACGCCGATCAGTTCACCTGGCAGATGAGGATGACTCAGGGGGCGACGTCCTCGCTCGCGTGCGCGGCGGTGGTGCTGGCCCTTCGCCACCGGGCGGGCGCGGCCGTCTGGATGGCCCCACTGGCCGCCATCCTGTTCCGGCTCCTGCTCGATCCGACCGTGTTCAGTTACTACTGGGTCCCGGTGTGCCTGGTGGCCCTCGTGGGCGCGAGCACGATCGGAGCGACTTCCAGCCGGCCGGCCGTGATCGCGTTGCTGAGCCTCGCCTACCTCCCCTTCGTTAAGGTCGCCTCGGCCACCGGGCTGAACCTCGTGCTGACGATCAGCGCGCTCGCGTGCACGGTCGCGTGCGTCAGAAGGGCACCGCCGGCCATGGGCGCCGCGCCTGCCGGCGCCCGCTCGGCGTCAGCTCCAAGTGACGCCGCGCGTCATCACGCGCTCGCCAGGATCAGGTCCCGCGCCGGGCGGGCGGAGGTCAGGTCTCGGAAAACAGCCCCGGGCCCAGGTCGTTGAGGTCGTGGATGACGGCCCGGATCCGCCCGATGGTCTCGTCGGTGTCGCCGATGAGCTGCTCCAGGCGCTCCGCGTACGGGGCGCCGACGGAAGTGGCCATGGCCTGCATCGACATCCCGGAGGCGAACAGCCGCTGCAGCACATGGTCGTGCAGCTCGGCCGCGATCCGGTGCCGGTCCTCCAGCAGGATCATCCGCTGCTGGTAGGCCCGGACGGCGGCCAGTTCGAGCGCGAGAGCGGCGTGGTTGGCGAACGAGGTCGCCAGCTCCAGGTCCTCGCTGTTGAAGGCCTGGCCACCGCGGCGCCGGGCGATGCCCAGGGCGCCGCGCGCGCCCCGGTCGCCGAACAGGGGGACCACCATCAACGGGCCGACCACGATCTCGGGCATGGCGTCCTGGACCGGGTTGCCGCCGGACCGCTCCGCGAGGTCGGCGGCGAGCACGGCCTGGCCGGAGCGGATGGCCTCGCCGGTGACCGATCCCTCGCTGGGGAACACGAACCCGATCAGGTGCTCAGTGCCTTCACCGACCGCGACCTCGATCATCATCGAGTCGCCGTCCAGCACCGGCAGCATGACCAGGGTGAGGTCCGCGTCGACGATCTGGTTCACCACCCGGGCCACCACCTCGAGCGGCTCCTCACCGGTGGCGGAGAGCAAGCTGCGGGTGATCTCGAACGAGGCCTGCAGCCACTCGCGCCGGCCCTGCTCGTGCGTGTGGAACGCGAGGCCGTTCAGCGGAAGCGCTGCCCGGTCCTGCTCGACGGTCATGACTGCCTTCCGCTTGGATCGCTGGGTCAATTCTCTCCGGAACGGGCCAGGCCGACCCAGGGCTGAAGGTCCCGCGCCCGAAAGGACTCGGGCGGGTTCTCCACCGGGGTCAGTACGCGGCCGTGATTTCCGCGAACGTGGTCTGGGCGAACGCGGTCTGCACGGGGTTGAGGAAGGCACAAGGACCCCTCGTGCTCCGTTCCGCAGACGGCGCGCCACCGATCCGTCGACTCACCGGTCCAGCTCCCGGTAGGTGCCGGGGGTGACGGAGAACAGCGCCGGCGGGGGGTTCTCGATGTAGCAGGCGTCGAGGGAGACCCCGAAGCTTCCAGTCAGGTCGAGAGTGTCGGCGTAGAGCATGCCGATGTGGTTGGCCGTGCCGTTGGCCTTCTCCAGTCTCCCGTACGGCGCGGAGCCCGACAGGTAGACCGACGCCGCGAGCTGGGTATTGCTGTTCAACTTCGCGTCCCCGCCGGCGATGATCACCAGTAACGACGCGTCGAGGCACAGCGGGGAGGCCGCGTCCAGCCGGGCCCGGGCGAACAGCGGCGAGGAGCCCAGTGGATTGAGATCCACGCTTTCCCCGTTCAGGTCGAAGAACAACACCGAATGCGGGTCGGTGGGGACCGTCCAGCCCGAGGTCGACGTGTAGTAATTGCCCTGGGCCTGCGCGGTTGCCCGCAGCTGCTCCAGTTCCGAGTCGGTGAGCGCGGGGCGCTTGATGCCGAAGTTCTTGAACAGCGCGGCGTCGTCCCGGAGGAACGACCCGCTCACGTCCACTTGGCCGTCGAGATTGAAGTCGCGCTCCACGTAGGCCGGATTGCCGGTCAGGAGGTTGCACACCGCCGGGAGGCCCAGGATGCCGAGAAACCTGCCACCGAATCGGTCCTGGTCGTAGGGGTACGTGGTGTTGCAAGGGGTCAGGGTGATCCCGGTTCCGAGCAGACCGCTGTGGATCGGTTTGGCCGTGCCGGGGCAGTACTGCCCGGAGCCCTGGGACTCGGTGATGACCTGCGAGGAATGCACCCCCGGCGGCACCCCGTAGGCGAGATCGAGTTCGGTCGAGGCATTGGTGGCCGTGACCTTGTCCCGCTTGTAGACGCACCCGGTGGAGAACATGCTGATCTGGCGCAGGTCCACCGTGCCGCCGAGATTCAGCGTGCGCCCGAAAACGCCCTTCGGCAGGTCGATGGGGGCTACCGACACCTCGGTCTCGATGATGCGCTGCGCGGGGCCGCCGGCCGTGCCCGTCGAGTGGATCAGGAAGCGCCCGCCCTCGGCCGCGGACACCGCCCCGATCGGCGCGATGTAGGCCACCCACCGCCCGCCTCCGGCGACGTCCGCCGAGACCGGGTTGGTCGTGCTCCACGCGTTCGACGTGCACGTCGTGAGGTTGCACCGCAGCTTGCGCGTGCCGTAGGTGCGGATGTACGTCGTCGCCTGGGCGACGCCGGCCTCGGCCGAGTCCAGGGCGGTGCCGGCCGCCTGGGCGCTCGAGGAGCCGCGCAGATTGCCGATCGACACCGCAGTCGCGGTGGCGCCGAGGGCAACCACCAGCGCCATCACGAGCATCGTCATGATCATTCCCGAGCCGCGATCGCGGCCGGCGGACGGGGATGCGCCGGGCAGGACCGGGCAACGGGGCGGACGCAGCGTCATGGTCCCTCAGCTCAGGTTTCGGTTGCGGAAGTCGACCTGCGTGCGGTAGCTCTGGTTGCGTGCTCCGTCCGCGACGGACACCGTCACCACCACGGAGTCGATCCGCGTGAGCTCGGGCGCATCCGGGATCCCGTTCTGGTTGCCGACCCCGGGGGTGGCGTCGAGCTCGGCCCAGGTGACGACGCCGTCGCGGGGCACGCTGCGGTCGTACTGCCACAGGCTGCTGTGCAGCTCCAGGCCGAACCCGCTCACGTTCGTGGCCAGGATCGGGGTCGTGATCGCGTTGCCGGCCGCGTCGTCGATCGTGAGCGTGAGCTGCCGGGTACTCGGCACGAAGCGGTAGCTGAGTACCTCCGGGTCGGAGGCGTCCAGGTCGCGCAGGCCGTCGTTGTCGAAGTCGGCGAAGAAGGTGATCGCGGTGGGCGCGGTCGGCGAGGTCGGCAGCTCGACCGCGTCGATCGTGCCGGCCTGGCGGAGCTCGCGGACCAGGCGCTCCATCGCGAGCTGAGTCTCGTGCAGCAGGTCGGCGTTGCGTGTGACGTCCGTGGTCGACTTCTGCAGGCTCAGCACCATGCTGAGCAGCGTCCCGGCGAGGACGGAGAGCAGGGTCATCCCGACCAGCAGCTCGATCAGGCTGAACCCCGCGTCCGCCGGGCCTCGACGCGTCGGGCGCCTCACCGGTTGTCCTCCGCGTAGCAGTTCGCGGTGCCCACGGCCAACGACACGGCGGAGGCAGGATCGCCCGCGCCCCGGACCGGCTTGGTCTGCAGGGTGACGACGGCCGGGACGGCGAGCGAGGCGATACGACCGGTCACAGACTTCTGCACGCCGGCCGAGGTCAGGCCGGCCCAGGACTCGAGGTAGTCCCCCAGGTTGTTCGTGTCGCTGACCGGGACGAGCGCGGGGTTCACCGCAGCGAGCGGATCCGTAGCAGTTGCGGGCGTGATGACGCCCGCGGAGACGTACTGCCCCACTCCGGTGCCGAGCAGCGGGATGCCGAGGAAGAGTATCGAGGGCGTCCACTTCCAGTACTCGACCTCGGCGCGGTAGTCCGCGGTTGCGCTCGGCGTGTGCGCCGCACCGCTCACCTGGCAGCGCGCCGAGGATCGTACGGTGAGCCGGATCAGACCGTCCGGCGCGGTGGCGGTGGGCAGCACCCGGATGACGTTCGTCCCCGCTGCGCCACAGGCGTCCACGGACAGCGGGCCGGTGGCAGCGGTCTCGTCGGTGCTGTTCAGGTACCCGCTGGCGGTGACGTGCGAGAGCGGGCCCGTCAGGCTCGGGGCGCACTGGTACAGGCCGCCGACCAGGCTGGGGACCAGGTCGGTGAGCAGCTCGCCGACCGGCGGCGTGGCATCCAGGGTGACCAGTTCCTGCGACAGGCCCGGAAGGGTGACCGAGCCCGTTCGGAAGCGGAAGCCGTCGCGGGTGACGTTGTCGGGCAACAGGGTCTGCACGGGATTGATCAGGCCTGGAATGCCCGCCACCCCGGCCCGCGGGAGCCCGTTGTCGGCGGAGAGCACGAACGGCGTCAGCACGCTCGCGCCCCAACAGATGCTTGAGCAACCCGACACGAGGTCGCCCTGACCGGCATTGAGGTTCACGATGTTGGTGTAGGGCGCGCTGACGGCCAGGGCCGCCCCGGACTGCCGGCCCGCCGTCGAGCTCGCGGCCGACATGGACGTGAGGCTGGCCTTCGCCTCGCTGGTGTTGAACACGGAGCCGGTCAGTTCCATCTGACCACCCGTCATGGTCAGCGCCTCGGCGCCCCCTGCGGCCGCCGAGCCGACCTGAACTGCGGTCGCGCCGGCCGCCAGCTTGATCTGCGGCACGGCCGGGGTCTGGGCGGCGATCTGGGTATAGACGGTGACCGGTTTCCAGGCGCCGTGATCGGAGTACATCGCGGTGGCGGTGACCCCTACCTGTTGGACCGGGGACCGGTCGCGGCCCGCGATCTGGCTGTTGTAGGTGGCGACGGGCGCGAGTACGGCGGACGGCGTCGTGGCGGAGACGAACTGGGTGTTCAGGACGATCGCGAAGTTCGCGGGCAGCGAGCTGGTACCGGGCGCGATGACGTAGCGGTAGAACGCGCCCGCGGGCTCGTAGCCGCACCGGGCGGAGCTCGCCGCGGGCACGTAGCCGGTCCACGACGCCAGCGGCTTGTTCGGAGCGTCCACCGGGCCGCACACCGGCGCCGCCGCGGCTGTCGTGGTGTTGCGGTAGTAGGTGTCGAGCACGTCCAGGTAGTCACCGGCCGCCGGGGCGACCCGGAACGGCAGCGCGCGCATCGCGTCCAGCTGGCCCTGCAGCACGCCCTTGGCCTGGCCGATCAGCTTGGCCCGGTTGGAGGCCCGCTGCGAGTTCACGAACTGCGGGCCGACGGCCGCCAGCAGGACGCCCAGGATGGTGATCGCAACGATGATCTCCAGCGTGGAGAACCCACGGTCGCGCCAGCGCTTCGGCACTACAGCCAGATCACGCACGGGACACCCGCCCGGTCAGGCCCTCGACGCTGAGGGTGTACACCTTGGCGGACCCGGTCCGGGTGACCTGCACCGAACCCGGCCAGGCGGTTCCGCGCGGTTTGAAGGTGACTCCCGGCGTCGGTCCGGACGGACCGAGGAAGGCCGGCGCCGCAAGACGCACCCGTGCGGCATCCGGGCGACGCGTCTCCAGCACGACGCGGGCCGGGTCGTCGCACGCCCCGCGGTACATCGTGTATGCCTGGGTGCCGACGTCGAAGGTGACGCACGTGGCTCGGCCCTCGGTCACCGCGCGCTGCTGCGCCTCACGCAGCAGCGACTGGACCGCCGCCGCCGTGCCGGCGTGCTCGCGGGCCTGGGTCCACCCCTTCAGCCCGCCGACCGAGATCGCGGCGAGAAGTCCGAAGATCGACATCGCCATGCACAGCTCGATGAGCGTGAAGCCCCCGGCGCCGGTGTGGCGGCTCTCGATCGGTGGCGTGACGACCCTCAATGTCCAGCTCCCGGTTGGATGTCCGTGTCCTTCTCGGCGACCGTGGTGCACCGCGTGGTTGCCCGCAGACCGCGAGGCCTCCGTTCCCCGTCGACGAACTGACGCGTGTTCAGCCCGCACTAAGTCTTCGGCTGTCCCGGCCCCGGGCTTAACGCCTGCGCGGGGTCAGCAGAATCTGCATCCGCGCGGCATTCGCACTACGGGACCGCGATCTCGGCGAAGGTCTGCGGGTCCCAGATCGCGGCGGCCGGCGCCGGCAGGTACGGCGGCGCGTCACTGCGCAGCTTGCCGTCATAGGTGTATTCGGCGGCATAACCCATGTCGGTGTTCGCCGAGGCCAGGTTGACGCCCAGCACCCCGGCGGAGAGCTGGACGAGGTCGGCGCCGACGATGCCTCGATAGCGCTGCGCAATCGAGCCGTGGACGGTAAGCGTCGGCGGGTCGATGTTCAGGGCGACCAGCTGGTTGAGCAGCGAGGCGTCCAGGCTGAGCGAGAGCACCGGGAGCTGCATGCCGAACCGGTGCTCGAGGGAGATGATCGAGGCCTCGACGGTGACGTCGTCGCCGTAGCCGGCCATCGCGTTGAGTACGGTGCCGAGGTTGCCGGTGCCGACCCGGATTGACGCAATGGCCGCGAGCTGAAGGTCCGGAATCGTTTCCAGCGACAGGCAGGTGCCGACGGCGAGCGCGCACTGCAGCGGGTTGTAGACCTCCACCGGGCCGGTGGCGACCAGCCCGAGCCGGTCGTCGTCGGCATTGTCGCTGGTGCGGTAGATCAGGTTGGACATGATGATGATGTCGCCCGCGACGCCCGCAGTGACCTTGCCGTCCAGCACGCCGTCGACGAACAGCTTGCCCGCCCGGCAGTTCGCCTGCGGTTGGTTGGCCGAGTTCAACAGGCCCGCAGTGACGTTCGTGTCGACCGTCGAGTACATCCCGAGCGCCGAGCCGAGCAGGCACTGGATGAAGGTCGGGTCCGGGATCGGGCTGTTGCCGACGGCATTCTCCTGGACGTAGATCGCGCCGCTGGGGACGTCGACCAGATCGCCGTCCGCGACCAGCCCGTTGACCACCTGGCGGAGCCCAGTGGCGGAGAGAAGGTTGTTGTTGATCACCGCCGAGAGCGAAACCTGCGCGACACCCGCGAGCAGGAGGGCCGCGCACTGAAAGAGGTTCAGGCTGAGGAGAAGGCACACCACGCTCTGGTTCAGGCTAGTGACCTGGACGCTTACCGAGGTGTTGAGCAGCTCGTCCGGGATCCCGCCGCCGCAGGCAGGGGTGTTCGGCGTCTGCGGGCTCCACACCCGCATCTTGTTGGTGCCCTCGAAGCGGATCCGGGTCGGGCCGTAGTAGGTGCACCCGCCCGCGGCCGTCGTGGCGTTCGCCGCGATCTGCGCGAGGCCGTTCGCGGGCATGTCCAAGTCGTCGGCATACGCGGGCAGGCCGGCGTTGTAGACCGGGGGCCCCCCGGCAGCCGTGCGCACACACGCGGTCGCGTCGGTGGCGCAGGCGGCGATGGAGGCGGTGACCCGGCTGTCGAACGTCGGGGTACCCAGGGTGGCGAACACGTCGTCGGTGTGCACGCGGCTGCCCTCGGTGCTGTCGTCACCGCGCCAGGCGGGGACCTGGCAGCCGGACGCCGGGCGGGGGTCGGGCCCCCACGCCGGCTTGCCGCAGGCGGCGCGCGCCGCGGCCGAGTAGAACAGTGGCGAGTACGCGAAGCCGTCGGCGGGGTCGGCGGCCTCGATGTCGGAGAAGTAGAGGTAGTCGGTCAGCGCCCGCTTCTTCAGCGTGACCTGGACGGCCCGCTCCCGGTCGCGAGCTTTCCCCCGCGCGGTGACGGTGACGATGTCGCCGGCGGAGGTGGCTGCGTAGCGGAAGCGGGGACAGTTGGGCGGCAAGGTCGCGTCGGTGCCGACGCAGGGAGCGTCCGCGCCGTCGACCGAACCGGGCACGGGCACCCAGTCCGTGTCGGCCGTCGTCGTGCCCAGCGCGGTGGTCAGCGGGTTGGCGGCCGCCCCGGCGGCGTTGAGCCGGGAGACGAAGTCGTCGACGCCGGCCTGCGCGGCCTGGACCGCGGCGTGGAAGCCCTGGGCTCGGCCGGCGCTGTCCAGCCCCTGCAGCGCGTAGGCACCGACGGCGCCGACGGTGAGCACCATCGCGGTGCCGAAGCCGATCACCGAGAGCATCGCGTAGCCGGAATCCGAGCCGGGGGCAGCACCGGAACGGCGCCGGCGCGCGAAGAGAGTCATGCTCAGCGTCCCATCACGGAGTTGGGCAGGAAGACGGTCGAGCGCGCGCTGGTCCCGGGGTTGTCCCGCGCTCCCACGATCGGCAGGTCCACGACCACGCAGGCGATGTCCGCCTTGTCGACCGGAGTCGTGAAATCACTGCACTGGTCATCGGCGAAGGCGAAAGCCGGATCCGCGGCCGCCACTGGCCAGATCAGCCCGGTGGCCAGGGTGCGCTTGGTGCAGCCGGCCCCGCAGCTCGGCACCGTCGTTGTACCGGCCGGGATGGCGGCGCTCTGCCGCTCCTCGACGAAGCGGCCGGTGCCGGGGTGGTCGGGCAGGTTCTGCTCGACCCTGAACACCGTGAGCTGGGCCTTCCCGGCGGCGCCGTAGTTGGCGTAGAAGGCCACCGAGCTCGCGGACGCGGCCAGGAAGGCGGCATCGCAGGTGCCGGTACAACCCGGGTTCAGCTGCTCCGGCCGCACCGCCGTACGCAGCGCCTTGGTCACGTCGTCCATCGCCACCCGGAGTTGGTCGACGTTCGACACCCGCGTGCTGGTGCCCGTGCTGCTGCGCAGCATGTCGATGACGAAGCCGGTGAGCAGGCCGCCGAGGATGGTGAAGATGGCCATGCCGACCATGACCTCGACCAGCGTCATGCCGTCGTCGCGGCGATCGCGGCGGCTGGCTCGACGTGCGCGGATCACGACAGGACGGTGGTGCTGATGACGGGGGGCCGCTCGCCGAGGCCCGGCCAGCTGACCTGGACCTCGACCCGCAGCGCGTTCCCGGTGGCGGCGGTGTACGACGGCCCGCCCCCGACGGGGGCGTCGAGCCCGGAGTTGTCGAGCCAGGTGGCCCGCCGGGTGACGGTGTAGTTGAGCCCGTCCACCGCGGTCGGGGTCACCAACGGGGTCTCGCTGACGTTGGCGGGCGAGACTCGGAACTGGGCCCGGGTGCGCTCGACCTCGGCCGAGGCCAGGTTCGCGGCCCGGACGCGTTCCCGGTTGTCGCCGGCGACGCCCAGGGAATCGATCGCGATCGACGCGCAGGCGACCGCGAGCACGGCAAACACACTCAGGGCGACGATGATCTCCACCAGGCTGAAGCCCGCGTCGCCAGATCTGCGACCCGTGGGCTGACCGGTGGCGGCATCGCGTTCGGGGACTGCGGCCACGCATATCTCCAACGTCGTTCCAGCCGTACCTGGGGAAGGGTCGGCTCACGCGGGGCTCCGCTTGAGTTGAACCAGGACCAAAGTCCCGCCGGATTACCGGCATTTGACCGCGCGCAAGAACTGACGTGGCGTCATATCGGGGTGAACCGGACGAAGCCCCCGGCCGGCATCCTCCGTACGGACCATCTCGGCCCCCACGGGGGGCCTATTTCAAGCCCGGACTCAACTTCGCTGGGCGGCCCGCCGAGACCCCATCCGACCAGAACGTCGGTGCCGCTCCTCCCCCCGGAACCAGAGCCAGCCGGCGGCCAGCCCCTCCTACCCGCCAGGGAGTCCCATGTACACCGCGCTGCGCAAGTCGCTCAACAAGGAGAACGACAAGGGCTTCACGCTCATCGAGCTCCTGGTCGTCATCATCATCATCGGCATCCTCGCCGCGATCGCGATCCCGATCTTCCTGAACCAGCGGAAGAAGGCGACCGACGCCTCGATGAAGTCCGACACCCGCAGCATCGCGACCCAGGTCGAGACCTTCTACACCGACGACCAGACCTACCCGGTTGCCCTCAACATCTCGACCGCCGGCACCGCCCCCACGGTCCTCACGGTAGGCACTGAGACCGTCATCATGTCGCCAGGGAACACCCCGGTCGTCAAGTCCAACGCGACCAGCGGTACTGCCACCGACGCGACCGCGGTCTGCATCGAGGTCTCGAACCCCAAGGGTTCGCACACCTTCGTGTGGATCAGCAACCTCGGAGGCCTGCAGCCGTCGACCGTGACCGTCTGCCCGGGGACCATCGCCACGGTTCTCTAAGCACCGAGCACCTCGCACCACCCTGGGGTGGCGGGCAACCGCCGCCCCCGCGACTCCCAGGCTCCGCGGGAGCCGGTGTCCGCTCACCGGCTCCTGCGGAGTCTGTCGCACATCCAGCGCGAGCATCACCCGGAGGCCACGATGACCGCCACTGCCCATCCCCGCCGCACCAGTCGCGTCCACGTCCCCGGCCGCCGCGCACTCACCCTGATCACCTTGATCGCGCTCCCGGTGGTGGTCGCGGCCGACCTTGGGTCGGTCGCCCTGGTCAAGGTCTCCGTCGAGGACGACGCCGGCGAGGCCGCGCGGGCCGGGGTGATGGCCATCCAGTACGGGCAGACGGCAACTCCGCAGACGGCAGAGATCGCCTTCCGCGCCGCGAAGGAGGTCGCCGACCTGCACCGGCTGACCATCGATCCCGCCACATTCGTCGTCACCGCCGACGGCTCGGTGCGGTTCGCCGCCCGCCGCGACGCCCCCACCGCCTTGTTCAAGCACCTCCCCGGCCTGCGCGACCTAACCGACACCACGGTCACCGTCTCCGCGCAGCGACCGAACTTTTAGTCATCACTCCCACGGAAGGGAACCCCCGATGAGCGAGTCCACCACCGACCCGACCCCCGAACCCGTCCCGGACATGCTCGAGGAGCTGGGCGCCTTCGCCTACGGGCTGTTCGCCCTCGCGGAGCCGGGCCCGCTCGAATCGGTGGCGACATTGGCCGACCGACGCTCGGCGCAGCTGCCGGCCCAGGCCGATCCCACGGTGCAGGGCCAGGGACCCCGCCGCGAGGCTCTGCTCGGGGAGCTCGGCGAGCTCGACCTCTAAGACATCCCGGGCATCTGTGGCCCAGTCAGGACGTACCAGGCATCCCGGCCGTCCATCCGGTCCAGGGTGAACCCGCACCGCTCCAGCACCCGGCGCGAGGCCGGGTTGCCGGCGGCGTGGATCGAAGCCGCCACCCGCTGCACCCCGGGTTGCGCGAGTAGCCACCGGGTCAACGCGGCACAGGCCTCGGTGGCCAGTCCCTGGTCCCGCTCCGGCGGCGCTATCCCGTAGCGAATCTCCACGGTGCCGTCGGCGTCCGGCGGCCCGTTGGTCCCGCACTCCCCGACCACGAGGCCGTCGCGCAGGATCAGCCAGCCCGGGTCGGCGCCGTGCTCGGCGGCGAAGTGGAAGACGTGCAGCGCCTCCGGCCCCGGCCACCCGCGCGCCGTGGGCGGGCCGGAGCCGTCGAGGACCGCCCGGGCCAGCTCGGCATCGGCCGGGGTGAGCACCAACCGGGCGGTGCGGATCGCTGCGGACACCTGCCCATTAATGACCTAAGCCCGGACCGGCGTTATGCCGGTCCGGGCGTTGGCCCAGGGTCACCGCTTCCGGTGCCTTACTTGTACCGCTCGACGATTCGGACGGGTGCCAGGTCCGACCGCCTCAAGTCCGCTTACGGGGCCGTCCCGGACAGGCCGGGGGGGTGCCCGCCCGGGAAGGATGTCCCCCCGCGTCGCGGTCCTGAGCTTGGTGCTGTGTTACGAGCCTTTGATCAGGCGGCGCTGACGCGGCGACGGAGCGCCACGCCACCGGCCACGAGGGCCAGACCGAACGGGATCAGCGCCATGCCGGCCGCACCGGTGTGCGGGAGGGTCGCGCCACGGACTGAGGAGTTCTGGTCGCGGCTCTCGCCGGCCACGTCGCCGCCGCCACCGCCGCCACCGCCACCGGTGTTGGTGCTCTCGACCTCGCAGGTCGCGTCGGCGTCGCCGAGCACGGCCAGGCCGCAGACGGTCACGGGGATGTTGGCCTGCAGGTTGTTCAGCAGGTTCAGGCCCCCGAGCAGGCCGCTGTTGCCGTTGGCGCTGCTGGAGCCCGCGCCGGCGCCGCTGCCGCTGCCGCCGCTGTTCGACGCACCGACGGTGGCCTCGCAGTCCGCGTCGCCGAGCACGGCCAGGCCGCAGACGGTGACGGGAACGTTGAGCTGAGCGTTGTTCAGCGCGTTGGCGCCACCCACCAGGCCGTTGTTGCCGTTGGCCGAGGAGGAACCGCCGCCGCCGCCCGTGTTGGACGCCGCGACGGTGCAGTCGCCGGTGCCGCGGGCCAGGAGCGCGCCGACGCCACAGACGGTGACGGGCACGTTGGCCTGCAGGTTGTTGCCGGCGTTGATGCCGCCGAGCAGGCCGTTGTTGTTGTTGGCGCTGGAGTTGCCGCCGCCGCTGTTGCCGGTGCCGGTGCCGCTGCCGGCGGTGTTGCCGGTGGTGACCGCCGCGGTGCCGTCGCCGACACCCAGAACGCCCACGCCACCGACGGTGACCGGCGCGTTCAGCTGCACGCCGTTGAGCAGATTCAGGCCACCGAGCAGGCCGTTGTTGTTGTCAGCGGAAGAGTCCGCGTGGACGGTCGGGGCGCCGAGCACCAGCGCGGCGCTCGACGTCAGGAGCACGGCTCCCATGACCTTCTTAGATGCGCGCATTGAAGCCACTCCTTCAGTTCAGGTCGGGTTCGTCAGTTGGGTCAGGCGTCTTGCGAAGTTTTCTGTCTCCGACCCTCAAGACCGACGTCCTGAGTACCGATAGACCGACTAGCCGCACGGAAGAGCACCGTGCTTGTGTGGCTCTGACGCAGCTGATGCCGCGTCGGTTCCGCCTGTGTCGAGGGTCTATTCCGCAGGCGGCCGTATTTCTCGGGATATATGGGACGAAACCGGGGCAAGCTGGCCTGCCCGCCTCGCGCGCGCACCGCGTGGCCGCTTGCATCCGGTCGTCCGGCGACTTCGTAGATCAACCCCGCAGCGGCAGGAACGGCCCGTTAAATGACCAGAACCCGGGCCGGCGTAATGCCGGCCCGGGCTCGGGCCCAGGGTCACCGTTTCCGGTGCCTTACTTGTACCGCTCGGCGATCAGGGAAGTGTCAGGCCCGATCGCCTTCAGTTCCGCTTGCCGGGTCTTCCCGGGTAGGCCGGGGGGGTGCCCGCCCGGGAAGAGGATTCCCGGCGTCTGCGGTCCTGAGCTTGACCGTTGTTAGCTCAGCTCTCCGAGCCGACGCGGCGGCGAAGCGCCACACCGCCGGCAACGAGCGCCAGGCCGAACGGAATCAGGGCGAGGCCAGCCGCACCGGTGTGCGGGAGGGTCGCGCCACGGACGGCAGAGTTGCGGTCACGGCTCTCGCCCTGAACGTCGCCGTCGTCGCCGTTGGAGGCGTCAACCTCACAGGTCGCGTCGGCGTCGCCGAGCACGGCCAGGCCACAGACGGTCACCGGGATGTTGGCGTCCAGGTTGTTCAGCAGGTTCAGGCCGGAGACCAGACCGCTGTCGCCGTCGGCGCTGCTGTCAGCGTCGTCGCCGCCGTTGCCCGTGTTGGACACCTCGACGTCCGACTCGCACTCCGCGTCGCCGAGCACGGCCAGGCCGCAGACGGTGACGGGAACGTTGAGCTGAGCGTTGTTCAGCGCGTTGGCGCCGGCCACCAGGCCGTTGTTGTCGTCAGCAGACGAGCTGCCGCCGTTGTTGCCCGTGTTGGTGGCCTTGACGGTGCAGTCGCCCTCGCCGCGGGCCAGGAGCGCGCCGACACCACAGACGGTGACGGGCACGTTGGCCTGCAGGTTGTTGCCGGCGTTGACGCCGGACACGAGGCCACTGTTGCCGTTGGCGGACGAGTCGCCGCCACCGGAACCGTTGCCCTCGTTCGAGGTCGTGACGGTCGAGGTGCCTTCGCCGGCACCCAGGACGCCCGCGCCACCAACGGTGACGGGAGCATTCAGCTGGACACCGTTGAGCAGGTTGAGCCCGCTCACGAGGCCGTTGTTGTCGTCAGCGCTGGAGTCAGCGTGGACGGTGGGGGCGCCGAGCACGAGCGCGGCACCCGCGGAGAGGAGCACTGCTCCCTTTACCTTCTTCGAGGCTCGCATTCGGGCCCCTCCTTCGAGTTCACGTTGGGTCGTTTAAGGGTCAGGTGTGTTGCGGTGTTGCGCTTCCGGCCCTGCCCCGTGTGCAGGACCGACCGACCTTGCGGCCGTTCGGGCGGCTAGCCGGGTGGCTACCGTCCTGCCGGCTCGACGCTGACCGCGGCTCGCACCGCGCTGGTTCGGGGCGACACTTCCCCTAACAGAACGCCGATCGGGGCAGGTGCCGTCGTCGTCGGGGTTCCGGAGAACCCGTTCAAAGACGACACCGGGGGCTCAACCGACGGGGTCGTCGGCTGGAGAAGACCGCCCATCACACCTCGGGCGGGTTCACCGACCCTCAAGGTCGAGACCTTGAAAGCCGATGAGACCGAGTGGCCGGCCACCGCTGTGGCGTCCGGAACAACCCGTCCCTCGTTTCCGTACATGGCGTACATGGCATACATTCGCATTCAGGGATGGGTACGTTACCGAGATCGATTCGGTTTTGCCGAACCCTGTCCCGTACCCGCCGCCCGGTACGCCCGGACAACCCGTGAACACCGTTCTTCGCCCGGCTCCGCCAGAGGCTCGGGTTCTGAGGACTCTCAAAACCGTCGACCCTGACGCAGTCGCTGCCGATACCCCCTGCAACGACGATCCCTACCGCGCCCCCCGCGGCCTCCGACCCGTTCGCCCCACTGTTCATCACAGTGCGGCTGCCGGCCGGAGTAGGAGGAGTCGGGCTTGTGTTCGTGACCTTCAGGGTGGACGAGTGCGTGCGAGCACGCGGCAGGAGAAGGCTGGAAGGCCTCTTCACCGTGTCCATCGCTCGTCCTCCCCTGGTCCTGCCGCTCGGATGAGCGGAAGGTGACCACACTCGACCCGTCAGTCCCTGTGTCGATGGGATAAAAGGGATTAACGGTGCAAGTGTGGCGATCGGTCCCTTGGAGAGTAGCTACGAGTAATAGCCGCTACCACCCATACAGCGGAGATGACCGTTCAAAGTCTCAGGAAACGTGACGACCTCGACGGACAAGCCGTGACTACGTGAAGTAGTCATAAACCGACCCTTGGTTGACCGCACAACCCCTCCCTGGGCCGTACGACCGGGCATCACTGATCGTGCATCTTTCCCGGCCTGCCGCGCAGGGAAACGCGCGAGTATTCGGACACTCCGCCCCAAAACGGTACCGGTGTGCCCAAAGTGATAACGCAGCGTGACGGTGCCGCTGCGCATGCCTGACCTGTCGGTCGGTCAGCCGATACGCGCTGCGGACGGCGAGATCACCGAGGGTTAGGCAAAGCCCATCTGCCCCACGAGTCACATCGAGGGCGCGTCGGGGTCCGCATCATCCGGTCCGAAGCCGGCCCAGGACACCCGGAAGGCACCTGGGCCCGATCCGGAGCCGTCGTCGTCGTCGGCCGGAGCGATCGCCACCAGGTCCGGGGTGAACAACATCGTGCAGATCTCCCGGTAGAGCCAGTCCGGCCGCGAGATGTAGGCGACCCGGGACAGCGCCTGGTCCTTGCCGGCCGACTCCATGATGAAGGCCCCGAAGCCGAGCAGTCGGCCCGGCACCGAGCGCTCATAGCGCATGTCGGTGACCTTGCCCATCGGCATCATGTCGACCTGACGCATCACGATGCCGTGGACCAGCATCAGGCGCTTGTTGGTGATGACGAACCGCGAGAACCACCAGGAAAGCAGGGACCCCCCGAGGTAGAAGCAGGTGGCCGACCAGGCCAGCCAGATCAGGTCCCGTGCGCCCGCCGAGGACGTCGGCAGCGCGATGTCCAGGAAGAGGGCGACCACGAAGCCGCCGAAGAGGGCGGCCAGCGGGATAGCCATCGCCGCGTAGTGCCGGCGCTGGATGATGATTACCCGCTCCGCCGGGAGGAGGTACTTCCCGACCAGGAAAGTCCCGTCGGGCCCGCGCCTCGGCGCGATCGTGGTCACGACGTCACGGCCTCAGGGCGCTCAGGAACCGCTGCCGAGGCTCTCGGTGAAGGTGAAGAAGCTGTCCACGAACGAGGTGGTCCCGCCCGAGACCCCGTCCCAGGCGTTGCTGACCGCCTCGGCGGAACGGTCCGGCTGCTGGGTCAGCGCCACCAGAGCGAAGACGAGCATCGCCAGCGCGACGAGCGGGTGCTTACGCAACGTCGACACGTCTTTCCCCCAGGAGCCCTCGGCGGACGCGGATGCCTCTCGGCACGAACACTGGGCAGCCTACGACATTAACCTCATAAGTCACAATGACCCCACGGGTAACAACAGGCCTCCGCGTGGCGAACAACGGCCGCGCTAGCGTCGGCAGGTGGGCTCCCTCGTTTCGGCGGACGTCTCGGTCGGCGTCTCGGTCGCCATTTCAGCCGAGAGCCGCCCAGGTGAACGACGCGTAGCTCTCGTCCCTGAACTGGCCGGCCGGCTGCGAGCACGGGGCTTCAGTAC